>CAYPGE010000004.1:0-69056 GCA_964409865.1 uncultured Pirellulaceae bacterium | reverse complement strand
ACAACGAAGCGTTGGTGACGGCCACGTCTCCGGGCGGTCCCGACGTCACGGCCACAGCGACGGCCGATACGCCGCTGCCGGCGGCGCCGTCGATCGCTTTGGTCAAGGTGGGGACGTTCCAGGACGAGAACAGCGACGGCGATGCGGACGAAGGCGAGACGATCCGCTATACGTTCGCGGTGAAGAACACGGGCAGCGTGACGCTGCACAACGTGCGGGTCGTGGACCGAATGAGCGGGGTCACAATCAGCGGGAATCCGACGACGCTGGGCGCAGGTGAGACGGACGCGACGACGTTTCGCGGTGTGTACTTCATCAGGCAGGCGGATATTGACGCGGGCCACTTCTTTAACGAGGCACTGGCCCTGTCCGACGAATCGCAGCCTGCCAGCGCGGCGGAAGATGTGGATTTGCCGCAGAATCCGTCGCTGAAAATCGTCAAGGACGCCGCGGTTCCCGGCGGCACGGCCAATGTGCCGGACGAGGTGATCGACTATACGATCTCGGTCCAAAACACGGGCAACACGACGCTGACGGGCGTGACGGTGGTCGATCCGTTCGTTACGGATCTGACCCGCGTGGCGGACAACCCCGGCAACACTGACATGCGACTGGAGGTCGGCGAGACATGGGTGTACACGGCGACGCACACGGTGACGATGGCCGACATCGTCTCCAACGGCGGCGGCGACGGCTTCATCGAAAACACCGCCACCGCCGACTCGAACGAGACCGACCCCGCCATTGCCAGAGCGTCGGTGCCGGTGACGCAGGAGTACATCGTGATCGCCCCGGACAAGGCGAATTGCAGCCAACCTTATGTCCACATCGTGAACCAGGTTACGGGGGAACTGATCCGTTCGTTCCCGGCCTACGAGGAATCCTACCGGGGCGGCGTGCGGGTGGCGACGGGCAATGTGACGGGGGACGCGACTCCCGAAATCGTCACGGCGCCGGGACGCAACCATGATCCCTGGATTCGAGTGTTTGGAATTGACGGAGACGAGTTCGAGGAGCTTGCGTTTCTCGCCTTCGAATCATTCACGGGCGGCGTGGACGTCGCGGTGGGCGACGTCGTCGGTGATGCATTGAACGACATCGTCGTTGCCATGAGTTACATGGGCTCAAGGGTGGCGATTTTCGAGAACAAGGGCTCCTACTTCGAGAAGACCTATGCGTTCGATCCGTTTGGCGCTTCGTTCAAAGGCGGCGCCACGGTGGCATTGGCGGATCTGGGAACGTACTCCGATGGCCAACTGATCTTCGACGGCAAAACGGAGATCGTCGTGGCGAACGAGGCTGGTATGAGGAGTTCTGTCCGCGTCTTCGCGTACGACGGTACCACGGCCCACCTCGTTCGCAGTTACAGCCCTTTCCCCGCGACGTTCCGAGGCGGCGTCTCGCTGGATGTCGCGCGGGTCAACGACGACGAGATCCCCGACATGATCGTTGGGGCAGGGATCACCGGAGGCTCGCAAGTCCTGGTGCTCGATGGAAGTACGGGGGCGATTCATACCCAGTTCGCCGCGTACGACGGCATGGCGGAGAGCTATCACGCGCCGGTGCGCGTGGCAGCCGTCGACACGAATAATGACGGCTGGGCGGACGCCATCATGACCGCCCAGGGCTCCGATGGCACGACACGATTGATTCGTTCCTTCGACCCTTTGTCCGGGCAACGCAAGTTTGAGTTCATCGAGAGTACAGCGGATTTCTGCGGTGCCTACTTCTTGGCCGATCTGGTATTCGATGCAACCCGTTCCGGGCCGTACGAGCCTGCGGCCGTGGTCGCCGGCCCACCTCCCGTCGACGTCTGGACGAACCCCGTCAATCCGCTTGACGTCAACAGCGAAGGAATCGTCAGTCCGTTGGACGCGCTGGAAACGATCAACTACATCAACATTCGGGTGGGCCAAACGGAGATCCCGGCGCAGCAGTTCTATCCGCCGCGTTTCTTCGACGTCACTGAAGACGGTGCGATCACGCCCGCGGACGTGCTGCTGGTCGTCAACTATCTCAACGGTCCTCCGGGAGGTTTCGGTGAGGGGGAGTCAAGAACACTAATGGAAGGCATGGTCGAGAGATTGCGTTTCCTCCCCGCCGTGCTTGACGCTGCAGCACCCCGCAGCGAATCTCCAACGTTCGATCACCCGGCTCAGCCAACCGCCGCCTTCCAAGACACAGGTCTGGTGCCGAATGCCGAGCGGTCTTCGCCGGTCGTCGAGCGGGATTCTCCCAGAGTATTGGACCGGCCGGATCCGTGGCTTGAGGATCCCGACCTGTTTGGCCTGGAGGCGGTCTTGGAGGAAATCTCGCCGGAGATTGCCGCACCGTGGCTGGGAAAGTAGTGGGGGGCGAGCACGGCCTTGCCTTGTTCATCGCCAGCGGGTAGGCTCGGTCAATCCAGGCGAGCGGGGTGGCGTGAGCCCCCCGGTTCTGAACCGGACGACTAGCTGGGAACCGGGGGGCTCACGCCACCCCGCTCGCCACGCCAGGATGCGCGCACGGCGCGCGCATCGTACGGAGTGAGACTCGAAGGCATCTTGTGGACCAGGCTCCCGACCGCGGAGGGGCCGTTTTTGGGAGGCGACGATGAAACGATTTGCGTCATGGGTGGGGCTTGCGGCGTGGACTTGGGCCGCTCTGGCCGCGGCAGCCGAGGAAAGTAACGTTGCCAACGTGGAACCCGTGCGGGTCGCGGACGGCAAGTTGCAGATCGGGCTGGACCCGGCCAACGGAACGCTCCTGGAACTGGTCCAGTTGCCTGACGGCTGCAATCAACTCGCCGGCGGTCCGGAGCCCTTGGGGCTGTGGCAGATCACCGTCCGCGACGGCGAGACTGCGCACGAATTGAGCGCCGAGCGCGCTGGTCCTCCCAAAATCGAGCGACTGACGGCGGATCAATCTGGATTGCGGCTGGTGTGGGACCAGGTTGCAGCCGAAGGGACGCAACCGCTGCGCGTGGAGGTCCTGATCCGGCTCGGCCAACAGGGCGAATCGCTCAGCCGCTGGGATCTGTCGGTCGTGAAGCCGAAAGGCGTGCGGCTGACGCAAGTCCGGTTTCCCCGCGTCCCCAGCCTGCGGGAGCGTACCGAGGAAGTGCTCGCCATTCCGCGCGAGTTGGGCGCTCTGGCCCGCAACCCCCGCGCTCTGATCCAAGGCAAGAACAAGCAGGGCGCCCGCCTCGCCTGGCGCTATCCGTTTCCCCTGAACATGCCGTGCCTGGCCTTCTATCAGGACCATGGTCCCGGCTTCTACGCGGCTTGCGACGACCCGCAGAACTACCGCAAGGAGTTCGCGCTGTGGGGTGACGGGCAGGGACGAGTGCATTTCGAAATCCTGCACGAGCCGGAACAGGAGGCCGCCGAGCTGGCCGAGTTCCACCTTCCCTTTGCGGTCGTGCTGGGCGCGTTCCACGGCGATTGGACGACCGCGGCGCGATTGTATCGCCAGTCGCCGGCAGCCAAGACGATTGCCGGCCGCGGCCGGTTGCGCCGCCAGTTGACGCCGGCCTGGTTGCCCGAGACCGGACTCTGGGTGTGGAATCGCGGCCGGTCGCCGGGCGTGTTGGAGCCGGCGACGGTGATGCGGAAGCACCTGCAGACGCCGGTCAGCGTGCTGTGGCACTGGTGGCACAACTGCGCCTACGACGCCGGTTTTCCCGAATACCTGCCGCCTCGCGAAGGCAGCGAACGGTTCCAGGCCGCCTTGGCCGCGGCGCAGCAGCAGGACGTCCACGCGATCCTGTACATGAACCAACGTCTGTGGGGAATGCAGACCCAGAGTTGGATCGACGAGGGCGCCGAGGCGTACGCCGTCAAGGGACCGGACGGCCAGGTCCGGCCGGAGGTGTACAATGTGTTCATGAAGGCGCCCTGCGTGCCGATGTGCATCGGCACTCGATTCTGGCGCGACAAGTACGCCGGTCTGGCGCAAGAAGTCTTCTGCGGCCTGAAAGCCGACGGTGTCTACATGGATCAGACGGGCGTCTTAGCCAATTGCTACGATCCCAGTCACGGCCATATCTTGGGAACCGGCCGGTATTGGACGGACGGTTTGGCGATGCTCACCGCCGAGATCCGCGATCGCGGCTCCACGCGCGGCCGCGTGGCGTTGGGAGGCGAATTCTGCGGCGAGCCGTGGATCGGGAGCCTGGACTTGACGTTGGCCCTGAGCGTCAGCGCCGACCGCATCGGTTCGAGTCCCGTCTGGGAGCCGATCCCGTTTTTTCAAGCGGTGTACCACGGCAGCACGATCGTCTTCGGCAACTATGCCGGACTGGTTCATCCGCCCTATGACGAGAAATGGCCGCCGGAAAAGACCCTGCCGGGAACTCTGACGTTGCTGGATCGCAAGTTCAGCAAGCAATTCCTGCTGGAGCAGTCGCGGACCTTTGCCTGGGGCATGCAGCCCATGCTCGCGAATTTCCTGCCTTCGCAACTGCAGGAACGCCCCGAGGAAATCGACTTCGTGACGCGGTTGGTCCGCACGCGGATGCAGGCGCTCAAGTACCTGCTGCACGGCACATGGGTTCGCCCACCGGCGCTCGACGTACCGCAGCAGGAAATCGACGTCGCACAAATCGGAGTCTACACGCCCCTGCGAGCCTCCAAACGGACCCACCCCGTGGCGTTAGCCGGCGCGTGGCAAGCCGCGGACGGGGACGTGGCCATTGTTCTGGCCAGCATTCACGACCAGAAACTCAGACTGCGGCTGCCCATCGACGCCCAAGCGTACGGTCTACGTGCCCGCTGTGCCGTGTATCGCATCGACGAGGCTGGCCGGCAGCGTCTGGGCATGTTCGATTCGCGCGATCCGGTTTGGCAGCTTGATCTGCCTCCGCGCGGGCTCTGCCTGCTCGAGTTCTCCCGCGAGGAGAACTGCGATTTACCTTGAAAGACGACGGCGGATCAGTCGGGTCAGCCCCATCTCGACGATCCTACGCCAGCTTGGTGATCCCCGGAATCGGCACCGGATAGGTCCCGTCGGCGCCGGGCTTGGCAGGCGGGTCCATGTCCCAACTGACGTTGTCCGGGCCGGCGCGCCACGGCGAGTTGAGGGCCTGTTCCCACGTCATCTGCTGGCCCGTGTAGCAGACCATCTGGCCCAGCAGCGACAGCATCGTGCTGCGGACCATGCGGAGGCCGTCGTTCACGGTCTGGCCGCTGCGGACGGCGTCGAACAGCACCACGTGCTCGGCATCGTACATGTTGGCTTTCGGTCCGCTGTACTCCCAGTTCGTGGCGCCTTCGATGCGGCATTTGTTGGGCAAGTACGCGCGGCCCTTGGTGCCCAGAATCGTGTCCGAGACCTCGCTGTAGCAGCCGTCCTGGGCGCGGACGTTGGCATACAGCCGCACGCCGTTGGCGTACTCGTAGACGATCGCGTCGTGGTCGAACACGTCGCCGTGGACGGGCGAGAAGCAGGACGAACGGCCGCCGGAACCGAAGGCTTTGACCGGCGTTTCCTCGCGCAACGCCCAGGCGGCCTTGTCGATGCTGTGCAACAGCGACTGCGGACCGTCGTCGCCCGACAGCCAGCGGAAGTGGTACCAGTTGCGGAACTGGTACTCCAGTTCGCTCCACCCCGCCTGGCGTTCGATGTTGCGGTAGGTCGAACGCATGTAGGTTTCCTGGATCGCAACGATGTCGCCGATCGCGCCGTCCAGCACGCGCTGGATCGTTTCCTGCACCGCTTTGTCGTAGCGCCAGCACAGCCCGGAGACGATGCTCAGCTTCTTTTTCTGGGCCTCGTCGACCGCTTGCTGGACGACATGAATCCCCGGCGGATCGATGGCGTGGGGCTTCTCCACGAACACGTGCTTGCCGGCGTCGACGGCGGCCTTCAAGTAGAGGGGATGATATTTGGACGTGCAGGCGATCAGCACGACGTCGACTCCGCTGTCGATCACTTTCTGGTAGGCGTCAAAGCCGACGAAGCAGTGGTCGTCGTCCACCGCCACCTGGTCGGGCTTGTTGTTCTTAAGGTTCGCACGGCTGGTCTTCACCTTGTCGTCGAAGATGTCGGACATGGCGATCAGGCGAACGTCAGGCCCGGCGTTCATGGCATTGACCGCCGCGCCGCTGCCGCGGCCACCGCAGCCGATCAAGCCAACCTTGATCACATCGCTGCCGGCGGCATGGACGCTGCGAGCCAGGGGCAGCGTGCCTAATGCCGTTCCGGCTGCGGCCGAGGCGGCCAGGAACTGACGGCGGGAAAAACGTTGGCGGGAGGTTGGCTCGTGGCGTTCGTTCATCGGGAGACTCCTTGGGATGGGACTTGAGGGATCACGGTTGTGCATGGTAACGATCTGCGGGCCGCATGTCATCCAGGGGGGAGAAGTTCCAGCATCCATCGCCACCAAACGCGACGCATGCTATGCTGGTGAGCGATCGGTCAGCCCTTCCAAGACGCCCCAGGAGTGAAACCATGCACCGACGCGATCTGCTCAAAGCCGGCGCGGCAGCCGCTGGAATACTGGCTGTTCCCGCGAACCGTTCGACGGGCGCGGGCCACGCGATTTCTGCGATGCCGGCGGATACACCCGCCGTCTTGGCCGGCTACGGCGCCGCGGATCACCGGCGACGGCTGATGAACATCGGCTTCTGCCAGCGGGCCATTCGTACATGTTTGCGCAAGCATCTGGTCACCGGTTACCTGCCGGGCCAGTGCTGTTACAACTTGGGCGAGTACCCCTGCCGCAAGCCTTGGGATCCCGATGATTGGGACGAGCAGGAATTGGACCGCCTGCGGGACCACGGCATTCGCTTGCTCCAAGTCCACGAGGAATGGAACGATTCGCAACGTCTGTTCGGCGGCCACAAGCTCGCGCCGCTGAACCCCGCCGGCTTTCGCCGCTTCGTGGACATGGTACACCGGCGAGGCATGAAGCTGATCGTGTATGTGTCCAGCGGCTACTTCGAGAAAAACGATCCCGACTTCCGGCCGGAATGGACCGCGAAGGACGATCATCCGCTGGTCGAGATCTACTTCCGCTACGCCCACTGTTCGCCGGCCAGTCCAGGTTGGCGGGCGTACTTCTTCAAGCATCTGGTCCGCATCTTGGACGACTACGGCATCGACGGCGTCTACAACGACCTCGGCTATCGTCAGCCACCAGACGTCGCGGGCCAGCCGAGCGGCGATCAAGTGCTGGCCTTCGAGGAAAACGCCGGCCACGACGGAGCATTGTCGGATCTGCTGGCCCTGATCTACGCCGAAGTCCATCGTCGCGGGGGTGTGGTCAAAGTTCATCGGGGCAACGTCCTTGCTCCCAAGACCGATCTGACGGTGTACGACTACCTCTGGGTCGGCGAAGGAGCGAAGCAAGGCGACCGTTTTCGCGAGGCCGTCAAGGGGCATGTGCCGTACGTCGTCCCGTGCCTGGACATGAGCCGAGCCACGATTGCCAGCGAGGACGAATTGTACTTGCACGCGATCCCCTACCTGCAATTCCCGCTGCTGCTGGCGGGGCGGCCGTTCACAGGCGAACGGGCCGCGATTTCCGGCATCGAGTATCCGCCCGAAGAACGCTGTTTCTGGACGCGGCACTGCCGGGCGATCTGGAAACACTACCAAGCCCACCCGAACGGCCCCTTCAGCTACGGCTGGTGGGATTCCGTGCCGGGGCGGCCGGAAGCCCGCCCCACACACGCCCGCTGGCTGAAGCAGTACCTGCCGATGGTCGAAGAGGGCACCTGGGCCTGGCTGGAAATCGGCCAGTCGGAATTGTTCCGCCAGGCGTTGCCCACGGATGTGGTCGCGTCTGCGTTTGCCAACCGTGAACTCTATCTGGTGTTGGCGAACTACGGCCAGCAGCCGGCGCAAGTCGAGACGCGCGACCAATACGTGGCAGTGGCGGACGCTGCCGCCGCTCCCAAGACAACGTGGCGTTTGGAGGGACGATCGCTGGCCATCTTGCGACGCTGTGTCCCATCGTAGAGGCCCTCACCCCCAGCCCGTCTCCCATACGGCGCGGGGAGGTTTGTTAGGTCCCATGTCCCAAGTTGTATTCCTCGAACAACTGCGGCAGGAAGCGGTCCGACGCTATGGCGTGCGGCCGGGCGGCGTGCGCGTCGTGCGGTCGCCGTATCGCATCTGCCCGTTGGGCGCTCACATCGACCATCAGTTGGGGCCCGTGACGGCCATGGCCATCGATCAGGCCGTCCACGTGGCCTATGCTCCGTTGGCAGGCGAAGTGCGGCTGAGCAGCTTGGACTTCGCGGGAGACGTTCAGTTTTCCTTGGATCACGTCCCCGAGCGGCGCGGCGGCGATTGGGGGAACTTTGCCCGCGGGGCGGTCCGTTCGTTACAGCAGCACTATCCTCTGCCATGCGGGATCCAAGGAGTGACCGCCGGCCGTCTGGACGGCGGCGGGCTCAGTTCCTCCGCCGCGATCGGCGTAGCCCTGCTGCTGGCCCTGGAGGAGGCTAACGGCCTGACGGTTACCGCGCAGGAGAACATCGCCCTGGACCAGGCGATCGAAAACGAGTACCTGGGCCTGCGGAACGGCATCCTGGACCAGTCGGCGATCTTGCTGTCGCGGCGAGGCCATCTGACGTACCTTGATTGCCGAACACGCGAACACGAATTGATCCCGTCCACGGTACCTGCCGGATCCCCGGCGATCCTGTTGGCGTTCTCCGGACTCAAGCAGGCGCTGGTCGGTACGGACTACAACCGGCGGGTCGACGAGTGCCGCGCGGCGGCAGAAGTGCTGCTGCGGGCGCTGGGCCGGCCGGATGCGGTGCCCGTCTTGCGGAACATTGAACCCGACGAGTACGCGAAATATCGGCACCTGTTGAACGGTCCCCCCGCCCGCCGCGCGGCGCACTTTTTCTCCGAAGTCCAACGCGTCCGGGAAGGGGTCGAATGCTGGCGTCGCGGTGACTTGGCCGGCTTCGGCCGTCTGGTCTCCGCCTCCGGCGAGAGTTCCATTCAGAATTACGAATGCGGCTGCCCGCCGTTGGTCGATTTGTACGAGATTCTGATCGCCACCGAGGGCGTGTACGGTACACGCTTCAGTGGCGCGGGTTTCCGCGGTTGTTGTGTGGCTCTGGTGGAGCGTCAAGCGGCAGAGGCGGCTGTGGAATCCGTCCTGGACCGGTATCGCCAGCGTCAGCCGCAACTGGCCGGCGACGCCTTCGCCCTGGTGTGCGGCAGCGACGACGGGGCAAGGCACCTGCGAGAGTAGGCATCTCGCTCCGCGAGATGGAAGGCGATCCTCTCGCGGAGCGAGAGGGCTACGATGAGGAAGACGCCATGACAGACTTGCCGGATTCGATCGCGATTGCGGGAGCGTGGGGGTATATCGGCCGGAAGTTCCTGGACGTCGCCCTGCGGCAGCGGATTCGCACGTTTGTGTATGACCCTGGCCCCATGCCGGCGGACATCGATCCGGACGCCTTGACCCGTCTAAACGACGAGTCGGAATTCTATCGCCTGCCGGTCGACATGTTCCACTTGGCCGCGCATCCCGATCAGCGCCGGACGGGGCAGCAGATGCTGCTCGAACGTGCCAGGTTCGAGCCGCTGGCCATCCTGAACGAAAAGCCCATGGCCTCGCCGGAATCGCCTGAGGATTGTGACCAGTTGGTCGCCGGGGCGAGAGACAGCGGCGTCTGTATGCTGTACGATTTCCCCGAACTGTACGACCCCTTGACCGAGCGCATTATCGAACACCTCTCGTCCTATCGCGATGTGCAAATCACTGGCATCTCGATGTGCCGCTCCAAGGATCGCGAAGCCCCAGAGAATCCGCGGAACTACAAGCGGATGGTCCCGATCCAGTACCAGGAATCCGTGCATTGCCTGGCGTACGTGCTGTTCGTGCTGGCGCGTATTCGCGGCAGCCTGGACGAAGTGTTCGATGAAGGCGTTGGCATCCGCGCCGAGTCTGAGCCTTATTCGCCGCCGAACCCCGAAATCTACCCCTACGTCGTCGACGGAAAGTGCAGCTACCAGCTCACTCTGGGCAGCCTGGCGATCCAGGGCCTGACGAACTTCAAGGCCGGCGCGGAATTCACCAAACGGCGAGTTCTCTGCGGCCGCGGAGACGGCCAGCCGTTTCGCATCGAGGTGGAATACCTGGAAGGCCAGAAGCAGTTGAAGATCAATGGCGCGGACCAGCGAGTCGATCCCTGCGCGAATTCCTACGAGTCGGTCCTGAGAACGTTCACGCGCTGGCGGCGGCACGTGGGTCGCGACGAGTTGATGAGCGGCATCTATCCGAATCCGGCCTTTGCACGCATCACGTACCAGCTGTCCAGTGCGTTGTGGCGGGCCGGCCGCGCCCGCTCCGCGGTGCAACTGGCCGATGTGGATCAGCTGCTCAAGTTTGACGCCGGCTTTCGTGAATCACTCCGTATTGGCCGATGATGGGGACTGCCAAGGCGGAAACCCACTTTTTGTCCCGCCGGTCATCCCATCATGTTGACAAATCTGCAGCACCTACTCTACTCTAGGAACATGCCAATTCAGGTTGTCCGTCAAGGAGCCTCTGCTGGACGAGACCCGGCTGGCCGGCTGGCAAACCGTCAAGATCCCATTTTCGTTCCTAAGAACCACGCAAAGGAGGAGGCGATGAACCGATGGTCGCTCGTTGCTGTCGTCGCGGGGGTGCTATCCCTCGCTTTGGGTCCGCCCCTCGGCACGGCCGCGGACCAGAACGCCAGCCAGGACTTTGTTCTGACCGGTCCGGTGGTGGTGCCGCTGGAGGAAGTGCCGGCCTTTGGAAAGGAAGAGGCGGCCGGCCGAGTCCAGTTCCGCACTCCGCGGGGCCAGTCCGCGCAGTGTGTGCCGACGGCCAGTAGCGAGGTGAAGGCCTACCCGGCGCTGAAGTCCAAGCGTCCGCTGTACGGGTCGGTCAAGTTCGAGGGCGACCCCTCCGACCCCGCAATCGGCACGACCTTTCACTTCGTCTTGGACGAAGCGGGCGAAGCGGAAAAGAAGCCCGACGCCGGTGGGGGCACCGGCGACGCGAAGCCCCCGGCCGAAACGCCGAAGACGGCTGGCCAGACGCAAACCGGCAAGCCTTCACTGCTGAAAGAGCTGGCCAAGAACCTTGCAGTCCCGTCTCGCCCGGCGGATCCGTTTGCCCGACCGCCCCTCCAGGTCATCAAGCAGACGTACGACCTGCTGTACTTTGACCGCAATGGAGATTTGGACCTGACGAACGATGGCGTCGTCCGGCTGACCGACAAACCCGTCTTCGAGGCGATGCCGGCAGGCCAAGTGCGAGGACTTTCCGGGGAGATCGAGGTGGCTTTTGACTTCGGTCCACCCCTGGGCAAACAGCCTGTCCCCATCGCGGTCACGGTTCTCCCTTATCCGCAGGTCGACGGCCGTTTCCTTCTCCAAAACGTAAACGGGATCGGCTTTTCCTCCTATCGTGGCATGGGATATGTGAATTTCACGTCCAAGACCGTACGGCGTGGCGCGATCAAGCTCGGCGAGGAACGGTACGTGACGTGGCTAAGCCAGGCGATGATCATCACGGGCCGGTACGACCGGCCCTACACGCGGCTGGAATTGCTGCGTGTGGATCGTCCCGCGAGCCCGGGGCTCTTGCAGCCAGGCTTTTTGGGCGGGGTCCATTTTGTCGGCCAGCAACTCGCGTCCATCTCCACGACGCCGTTGGGCGACAAGCTGATCATTGAGCCGTACCGCGGCGATACCGGCTTTCTGGAAATCGGTCCGGGTGGCAGGGCCATCACGGAAATGGGCTTGGCCGGGACACTGGTTCCCCAGACGGGGACACCGTTGATGGCAGCCCGGCTCAGTTCGTATCCTTTTCCCGCAACTCTGCCCCGCCGCTACACGCTGCCGGTGGGCGACTATACCCTGCCGTCGCTGACCGCTCAGTATGGCCGCCTGCGATTCAGCGGCCGCATCCAGGCAGTGCCTGCCGCGGTTTCCGCATCGTCCGCCAAGCAGCCCACGTTCCCGGTGCAAATCCGCAAAGACGCTCGGTTTTTGTTGGAATTCACCGGAAAGCCTGAGGTCGTGTTCTCAGCCCCGACCAAGGACAAGTCATTCCGCCCCGGAGACAAGGTCGCTATCCGGGCGATGTTGACCGAGCCGTGGCAGAATTTCCAGATCACGGGATTGTGGGACCTGACGAAAAAGGAACGGGACGTCACGTACCGGAGGGAAGGCGGCGATATCGTCGTGCCTCAGTATGCCCGGCTCGATCCGACCATCGCGATCAAGAACGCCGCTGGAAAAACTGTGGCCGAGGGCACGATGCCCTTTGGCTGAGGCGGCACCTGCGGGTACTCGTGGCGAGTACCAACGGACCTCGAAGTCTCCGGCCAGCAAGAAACCTTTGTCGCGACGCTCAGCTACGACACGCTGGAACTCTACGGCAAGATGGAGGCGACGCTGCCGATCGTCATCCAGGGGAAATGACATCACGAACGAATCGCCGACGGCCGAGGAGGCACACCGGATCTCCGCCGAACTGGACGCACCTTCGCTCCAGGCCGAGTCCCCGCCGGCGCTGCTCCTCCTGCCCAAGCTAAAGACCGCCGAGCAGGCCGCCCAGGTGCAGAAGGGCGACTGGGACGTGATGCGGTTCCTACGCGGCTTTCGTGTCCCGCGGCTTTGCTCGGAACTGAATCTCGACGCCTAATTCGCGAAGGACGGACATGAGACTAGAAAGTCGAGGGTTGCCGCGTTCGGAGAGCATGCTGTACAGGTTTTCGCGATTGAGCAAGGTACCCTCTGCAAGCCGTCCTATACCGCCGTGAGCCTCGGCGACATCGCGGATGGCCAAGAGAAAGACGTCTTCCCCTTCCTCCAAGGCGGCCGTCAAGTACCCGGCGGCATAATCAGGATCAGTTAGGTCCTCCAACAAGTGTTCTCTGTAATCAAGCGTCGGCATGATCCCCTTCCTCACGATAATTCTGCTTCGCACGATTGTCCCGCAACGACGAAAACCATTCGAGGTATGGACAGCGACCTCGCCGGTCGCGATAGATCCTGATTGTTTTCTCCCGGACTTCTGCCATCTCCACAGTGTAGGCTATAACCCACACGGTGGTCAAGAGCCGAGACGTGGCGACGTGGCGTGCGGTTTTCGACCGCGCTCGGCGTTACGCCCGGGCGATCGTGTTCGCAGACGAGATCGAAGCCATCGGCCCGGCCTGTAGAAGCGGGGCCGGGGTGGGGCTGACTCCTGTCTTCGTAGGGCGCCCGATTTTTCATTCTTGCCCTGCGGACCGCAGGGTGAACACGGTGATTTCCGGCCGGACGTTGAAGCGGACTTGGAGTAAGTGTCCGAGTCCGCGGTTGATGTACAGGCGTCGGCCGTCGGCCAGCGGAATCTCGCCTGCGACGTAACGCCGATTCCGCACCGGCAGGATCGGGGGTGGCAGGAAGGGCGGTTTGCACTGGCCGCCGTGCGTGTGCCCAGCGAGAATCCAGCCGCGGAATGGGCCCCACCCCGGCTTGTCGGCTCCATCTGGATTGTGGCAGAGTGCAATGGCGGCCTGCGTGGGGCTGATCCCACTCAGTGCCCGCTCCGGCGCGAAAGCCCCGCTCCACAGGTCGTCGACTCCTGCAAAGGTCAATCCGTCCACCGCGGCGGACTCATTTCGTAGCACCTGCACTCCGACTCGTGTGAGTTCTCCAGCTACGTCATCCGCCACATCGGGCATGGACCAGCGGAATCCGTAGTCGTGGTTGCCGAGTACTGCCAAAGATGCCAGACGCGGTTTGGGAAGGTGAGTCAGGATCTCGCGAAGTTGCCGCAACTGCTTCGGCTCGTGATACGTGATCAAGTCGCCGGTGATCAGCAGAATGTCCGGCTTCAATTCGGCGACCGTCTGCAGACAGTGGACGATGTACGCATCGTCGACGCGCGGCCCCACGTGCAAATCGCTGATCTGAATCAGACGCCTACCGACCAGGGACGCCGGCAACGCCACCACCGGCAACGGGCGCTGCACCACTTCGACCCAATGCGGCTCGATGCCGAACGTGTAGCCCAGCACGCCAGCCGCCCCTGCGGCGGCGATGCCTCGAGTGTAACGCAAGAATCGGCGGCGATTCATAGAACGAAGTGTGAGAAAGGGCGGAACTCTCCCCAGGGCAAACAAGCCAGGTCACCTGATTAGCATACGGCCGGACTCCGGCGGCGACCAGCCCTCGAGGCTTTCCACCTGGAACTTGAGCAGCATCTTGAACGTGAACGTGGCCTGTGTTGCAGGGACATTGAATTCCGGTTATCGTGTTGATATTGTATCAGCAGTTGAAAATCGTCCTTGCTTAAGCGGCCAAGTCCGCGGGAGGAGTGACATCATGTGCGATCGTTCCCGACGAGAGTTCCTGATTGGTTCGGCCGCCGCCGGGTTGTTGGCGGCTCGGCCTGATTTGCTGTTGGGGCAAACGTCTGCCAAGTCGGCCGACATGGCCGTTACGCGGTGGAGCGGGACCAAGCCGGCAGCGGATGCGGCCATGAAGGACGTCGCCGTCAAGCTTACCGAACAAGCGATCAACGCCCTGGGCGGGATGAAGCGATTTGTGAGCCGGGGCGACGTGGTTTGGGTCAAGCCCAATATCGGCTGGGATCGTACTCCCGAAACCGCGGCGAACACGAACCCCGACGTGGTGGCCACCATTATCCGTCTGTGCTTCGATGCCGGCGCCAAGACCGTCAAGGTGGGCGACCACCCGTGCGACGTGGCCGAGAAGACATACGTGGCCAGCGGCATTGCTAACGCAGCCCGCGAAGCAGGAGCCAAGGTCGTGTTCCTGGACAAGACGCGATTCAAAGAAGCCAAGATTGGCGGCGAACTGGTGAAGACCATTCCCGTCTACCCGGAGATCATCGAGTCGGACTTGGTGATCAACGTCCCGATCGTCAAGCATCATCGCTTGGCCGGCCTGACGATGTGCATGAAGAACTACATGGGCGTGATCGACAAGCGGAACACATTCCATCAGGCGATCGCCCCCAGTCTCGCAGACTTGACACGCTTCATGAAGCCGCGTTTGTGTATCCTGGACGCGACTCGCATGCTCAAGGCGAACGGACCTAAAGGTGGCAAACTGGAAGACGTCGAGACGAAATGGATGCTGGCCGCCGGCGTGGACATCGTGGCCTTGGACGCGTGGGGCGCGGAAGCCATCGGGCGGAAGCCGACGGACATCGAATCGATTGTCAAAGGCCAGGAGTACGGCCTCGGCAAGATCGACTACCGGTCGCTCGCGTTGCGCGAGTTGGCCGTGTCGTGATTCCCCTTTACTTGGGACAGAGATGCTGAAGTTCCGATCCCTGTGGCGCTGGGTCACGTTGCGGCGACTGGTCCAGGTCGCGATGCTGCTGGTGTTTCTCGGCCTGGTCGTGGCGGCGCAGGCGAGGGGCGGCGAACGGATGCCGAGCGCGTGGCTGAAGGCGTTTTTCGCGATCGACCCGCTGCTGTTGATCGCTACGGCGCTGTCCGCGCATGCGGTGCCGGCGCTGCTGCTCGCGTCGTTGGGACTGGTTGCCGTCACGCTGGTCCTGGGGCGCGTCTTCTGCGGCTGGGTATGCCCGCTGGGCACGCTCCACGACATCGCGAGCCGCGTGCTGTTCTGGATCTGGCCAGACCGGCGGCGGCGCGACCACTGGTCGCCGTGGCAGAGGACGAAGTACTTGCTGCTGGTCGGCCTGCTGGTCATGGCGCTGTTCGGCAGCCATTGGGGCACGATTTTCGATCCGTTGGTGCTTCTGTACCGAACGACGACTACGGCTTTGCTGCCGGCGCTTCAGTGGGGCGTGCAGGCGCCGTCGACGGCGATCTACCACTACGATCCCGAAACCGCACCCGCGCCGGTGCGGCCGGTGGCCGAACGGGTCCATCCCTTCGTACGGGACTACGCGAGCGAGCCGGCGTACGAATTCCTGCGCGATCACGTCTTCGGCCTGCGGACGCATACGTTTCTGGGCGGCGGCCTGATTCTGGGATTCTTCCTTCTCACATTGGCGTTGAACCGCTACCGGCCGCGGTTCTGGTGCCGGTATCTGTGTCCGCTGGGAGCGTTGCTGGGCATCTTCTCCCTGCGGCCACTGGTGCGCCGCGCGGTGCAAACCGGTAACTGCAACCAGTGCGATCTGTGCGCCACGTCGTGTCACGGAGCGGCCTCGGGCGCGCCGGGCGAGCAGTGGAAGGCGGCGGAGTGCCTGGGCTGTCTGAATTGTACGGATTCGTGCCGCCGGGACGGGTTGCGGTTCACACTCACGCTTCCGTGGCGCAAGGAACCGCCCGTCGAGGGCCTGGATCTGTCACGGCGATCGGTGTTTGGCGCTGCCCTGGGCGGCGTCGCCGGATTGTGCTTGTTGCGAATCACACCGCAGGCCCGCGGTTCGCTGCCGCAGGAGCACCTGATTCGTCCGCCCGGCTCGCTTCCCGAACGCGAGTTTCTCGAACGTTGCACGTCGTGCGGCATGTGCATCAAAATCTGCCCGACGCACGGCTTGCAACCGGCGTTGTGGGAAGCCGGGCTGGAGGGGCTGTGGACGCCCCGGTTGGTTCCCCGCTTGGGGTGGTGCGAATCCGAGTGCACGGCCTGCACGCACGTCTGTCCGACCCAGGCCATTCGGCCGCTGACGGTCGAGCAGAAGAAGCAAGTGCGGATCGGGCTGGCGTCGTTCGACGTGACCCGCTGTATTCCCTACGCCTACGGCCGGGAGTGCATTGTTTGCGAGGAACACTGCCCGGTCCCCGACAAAGCGATCTACGTGGTCGAGACGGAGGTGATTGCCCGCAATGGCCAGAAGATCGTCATCAAGCAGCCGCGCGTCGATCCCAGCCGCTGTATCGGCTGCGGCATCTGCGAGAACAAGTGTCCTCTGACCGACCACCCCGGCGTGCGCGTGCTGAGCACGAACGAAAGCCGCAGCGACTACCAAGCCATCCCCGTCACACCGGACGAAGTCCCCTTGGGCGAGCCGGCGGACGACGATGACGATCCGTACGCCGCGGACCGCTAATCGCGAGTCATGTTCCGGCTTCAAGTCGAACCATGTCGGTCAGATCGCGCCGGGGCCGCGTTCCAGCCCGCCGATTTGCAGCGCCTGCTCCATGGGCAGCACAAAGATCTTGCCGTCGCCGATGTTGCCTTCCGGTCCCGTGCGGGCCACGTTCATGATCGTGTCCAAGGTGCGCTGGAGGAAATCGTCGTTGACGGCGATCTCCAGGGCGATCTTGCGCAACAAGTGCGTCTTGTACTCGACCCCGCGATACGTCTCGGACCTGCCTTTTTGCCGCCCGAAGCCTTGCGCGTCGCAGACGGTCATCCGTTCGACGCCAACCTTGGCCAACGCCTCTTGCACGGCCTGCAGCTTGGTGGGTTGGATAATGGCCACGACCAGTTTCACGGCAGTCTCTCCACAGTTAGGCTCGTGAAAAAAGGGGACGGCGGTCTTTTTCAAGACAAGCCCCCTGTCCCTTTTCCGGTTAGATCTGCTCCGGCAGTTGGTAGGGCGCCCGCATGGGGCGCGACAAATAAGCGTTCGCTTCGTCGTCGCCTGGGAAGATCTCCCGCTGCGGGTCCCAGGTCAACTTGCGGCCTACCCAGCGCACGATGTTGCCCAGATGGCACACGATGGCGGAGCGATGGCCGATCTCGACATCGGCGATGGGCCGCTGGCGCGATTGGATGCAAGTGATCCAGTTCGCCAGATGATCGTCGCTAACCGGCAGGCGGACCTTCCATTCGTCTTGCGGCACCTGGGCCAGTTCCGCAGGGTTGGTGGTCACCTCATTGTTGCCGATGCGGATCTTCCCGTTATCGCCGATGAATGCCGCCCCCGCCGCCGACTCGCCGGGCTCCAGTCGCACCTCGATCCCGTTGGCATATCGCATTCGCACGCGGAAGCCCTCGCTGCACAGGCGATCGCCGCGGCCGAGTGATTCGGGGGCTTCGTAGACGACGTTGGGCAGCTTGCCGCCTTCGGCCCAGATCTCGACCGGTCCCGTGTGGTCCATATCCAGGGCCCATTGGATCTGGTCAAATCCATGAGCCCCCGTGCCCGTCATTTCGCCGCCGGAGTAAGGGCGTAGCGAGATCCATCCGGGCTTGGAACGCTGAACGAAGATGTCGGTGTGGAACGGCACGGGCGCGGTCTGCCCGCACCAGGCGTCCCAATCAAGCCCCGCCGGCACGTCTTGGCCGGGAAAGCGCGCTTCCCAGGGGCTGGGGTAGTTCATGATCAGCACGGTGTGGATCTTGCCGGCGACGCCGTTGCGCACCAGTTCGCATCCCAGGCGGTGGTAGCGCATCGACCGCCGTTGCGATCCGGTTTGGAAAACGCGCTGGTACTTGCGCGCGGCCTGGACCATCAGGCGGCCTTCCTGAATGGTCAGACCGAGCGGCTTTTCGCAGTAGACATCCTTTCCTGCCTGGCAGGCCCGGATGCTGGGCAAGGCGTGCCAGTGATCGGGCGTCGCGACGATTACGGCATCGACGTCTTTGGCGTCCAGCAGTTCCCGGTAGTCGGTGTGGGCGCGGCATTTCCGTGCCGCCGCCGTGGTTTCGGCTCGCGTCCGGTCGAAATCGGCCACGGCGACGATCCGGCCGGCGGGAGGCAGACGCATCAACTGGTTGCCACGCCGGCCGACACCGATGTAGCCAATCCCGACGCGGTCGCTTGGAGCTGGACTTCCCGACGCGGCCAGTACGCGGGCGGGAACAAAGTTGGGGGCCAGACCTGCGGCCGCGGCTCCGGTCAGCGAGCGTTGCAGGAACGATCGGCGTGAACAATTCGTGGATTGAAATCCGTTCATTTGTGTCGTCGCTCGGCGACCTTCCCTGTGGCTGTCGTGGTGCGCGGAAAGAACAACTTGTCCCGGTGAGTGAAGAAGCCCGGGTTTTTCGGAAAAGCCGGGCTGCTGGCGCCTTGCCATTACGCTAACGCCTTGAGAGCGAAACATCAATCGTGTTACCGCCGATCCGCAGGTCAAAAGAAAAATTTTTTCCGGAGGGTTTGCCCGCCTGATTGGACGCGCATAAGATGATCGTGATGCCCGGAGGATGACCGGTTCAAGACGTACCGCTGCGTCAGGATGCGCAATCGGCGCGCTGTGGTTTGCCTCTGCAAACCCTGTGGTTTTGGCGGCCGTGATCGTTTGGTGTAGACTGTAACGAACTCGCCGGACTTTCCGTCGCTTTTTCGCGCCGTCTCTTTTGCACACGGGCAAATCGTGGCCTATATTCCAGCAGGCCGGATTTTGGTCCTTCCCGATTGGTCTCAGCCGGCCCGCTATCATGAGCATCCTGAAACGGCGTCAGCCACCGTGCGAGGGGTTGCGTTTGACCTCGTCAATCGCCCCCTCGCACGGCAGGCTCTCGCACTTGCCCCCTTGGATGGCGAGCTGACTATGGCGAGACGGTACAATCTGTGGCGGCCGATGATTTCGTCGGCGTTCGCCCGCTTCCTGTTCCTCTTCTTCCTCCCTGCCGCAATCCTTCTGGGACCAGTGCCGTCCGACGCGCCTGCCCAGGTGGTCATTCCGGCCGAAGCCCTGTCGCCTGACACCGCGGTGACGCAGTTGCTGCAACGCGGGCAAGACTTGGAGTCGCAACAGCGATGGAGCGAAGCCCTGGCCCACTACGAAGACGCGATCCGGGACTACCCGGACAAGTCGGAACTGTGGGACCGTCTCACTCAGGCACGCATGCATTACGACGTGTCTCGCCGCTATGAAGATCCCGGCTTCATGAGTTGGGTCCAGCAACTGAGCGAGCGTGACGCGCAGAACGTGTACTCCGAAGTCTTGCGGAAAATCGAGTCCTATTACGTCAAGCAGCCGTCCTGGCAGGAACTGGCGCAACGCGGCCTGGACAACTTGGATATCGCCCTGGCATCGGTTACGTTCCGGCAGGCCAACCAGGTCCGCGGCACGGACGAAGCAGTACGGGCGTTCTGCGATCAGCTCCAGCGCCGGATGCAGGCCACGAAGGTGCGCAACCAACGGGAAGCCTGCGAGGTGGCCGGCAACGTGGCGAAACTGGCCGAGCAGCAACTGGGACTCCGTCCGGCGGCCACGGTCCTGGAATTTACCTCCGGCGCCGCCTGCGCCCTGGACCAATACTCGTGCTTCCTCACCGGCGGCCAGTTGGACGAAGTGTTCTCGCAGATTGAGGGCAATTTCGTCGGCCTGGGCATCGAACTGCGGGCGCAGCAAGACGCGTTGCTGATCGTCAATGTCCTGCCCGGCGGCCCTGCTGAAGCGGCCGGCGTCCGCAACGGCGAACGGATCGTGGAGATCAACGGGTTGTCCGTTTCCCAGGTCAGCAGTGATGAGGCGGCGGACATGCTCAAAGGGCCGGAAGACAGCGCGGTGGAAATCGTCCTGGCGGACCCCGCCGGCGCCGCTCGCCGCCTGCGCGTCGTGCGCCGCCGCGTGGACGTGCCCAGCGTGCAGGACGTCAAGATCGTCGATCGCCAATACGGCATCGGTTACTTGCGGCTGACCAGCTTCCAGAAAACGACCAACCGCGAGTTCGACGAAGCCTTGTGGCAACTGCACCGCGACGGGATGCAGAGCCTGATCGTCGATGTGCGCGGGAATCCGGGCGGACTGCTCCCGGCCGCTGTGGAAGTGGCGGACAAGTTCGTGGCTTCCGGCACCATCGTCTCGACGCGCGGCCGCAACTCGCACGAGGACTTCGATTATCAAGCCCACGCGGTCGGGACGTGGCAAGTGCCACTCGTGGTCCTGATCGACGGCGATACGGCCAGCGCCGGCGAGATCTTTACCGGGGCCATCCACGATCACCGCCGCGGCACGGTGGTCGGACAACGCAGTTACGGCAAGGGGTCCGTGCAGGGCATTTTTTCCTTGAACGCCTCGAAGGCGGGCGTGCGACTGACTACCGCCAAGTTCTTCTCGCCGGGCGGACACGCCATCAGCCACAACGGCGTTTACCCCGACGTCGTCGTGCGGACCGCCAAGAAGCCGGTGACCGAAGGCCAGAGCGAAATCAGCTTCGGCGAGGACACCACGCTCGCCGCCGGCCTGCAGGTGGCCCGCAATAGCCTCCTCAGTCAACGGCAGGCGGCGACGCCGTAGCGCCCAACGGTCCGTCTCGCAATCTCGTCGCCTTCCTGAACGCGTGCTTCTGCACACGTGGCACGGCCTGCTTGTTGGCCGTGTCCGCCGTTTCCACGGCCAACAAGTAGGCCGGGCCACGCGGAAAGTACCTTGAAACGGAACGGCTGCCGCGCTACGATGCCAGAAAACGGGAGGCATTTCTGCGATGGACGTTTATCCGGTTAAACTGCAAATGGTCGAGCCGTCGTCGCTGCTGATCGAATGGAGCGACGGACGGAAGCAGCAGTATCCGAGCGCCGAGTTGCGGAGCCACTGCCCGTGCGCCACGTGCCGCGAGCAACAGAAAGCCGCAGGGCAGGAATCCGCCGCCCGGCCGCCGCTGTCCGAGGCCCAGACGCTGCAAGTCGTGTCCATGAAGCCCGTCGGCAACTATGCCTACTGCATCGCCTTCAGCGACGGGCACGATACCGGCATCTACACGTTCGAGCAACTCCGCAAGTTGGGGCACGAGGTGCTGGGCGGCTGATCTTCTTCATTTTTCTGTCACCACGTTTTTCTGGCCCATTGCCTTTCATCTTTCTGCGGCCGGCGGACTCGGGGTGGACGCAGGTGCGGAGAGTTGCTGGGCCTCGGCCGAACGGTCGATCTTATGCGTGCCGTGGCAATCGGTGCAGATGACCGGCCTCTGCAGACTCAACCTCCGTTCGGTGAAGCGGGCCAGCACTTTCTTGGCCGGCGCGTCGTGCGTGTCGTGGCATTGCTCGCAACTCTTGTCCACCTTGTCGCGCGAGTACACGATATCCGGCTTGGTGGCCCCGATGTTCTCGTCGTTGGCGTGTTTGTCGCTCAGTCCGTGGCACTTGGCGCAGGAGATGCCTTCGGCCAAGTGTACCTTGGCCAACTCTTCCTTGACGAACGGAATGTGGCAGACGTAGCAAGCGCCGTTCAGACTCAATGGATCCAACTCCGGCGGCGGAGCCGCAGCGGGCGCCGGCGCGTCCGGCAAAGCGGGCTTGGCAGCGCCGCCGGCGGGATCGTCGGCGGCGAGAATCGCGACGGCCAAGAGCAACAGCAGGCCCGCCGCGAAAGAACTCACGGCATATCGCAGGTGGCCAACGGAGGCCGCAGCCGCGCCGGCGGGACGGGGCGGGAGACCCCTACTGCGCGAGCGCCCGCACTCCGACCGTTTTCTCAGACGTAGTGCCATTTGTGCAACCACTGGTAGTCCGGGGTGAGATGGGCATAGAAGTTGCGCAGGCACTGTTCGTAGGCCGCCTTGTCCGCGGGTGTCGAGGGCGTGCCTTTCTCGTGAGAGCCCTTCACGTTTTCCTCCAATTGCTCCGGGATGTTGACGCCGGGAATGATGGCGGACAAACGCGGCTCCTGCAGCATTTCCTTGACCAGCACGCGGGCGCGGCTGTCGATGCGATCCTTGATTTCCCGCGGCTTGATGCCGAAGGTCGTGCCGGCACCGAATGGCTTCAGACCGATCACGCCGACGTTCTTCTCCTGGGCCAGCTTCAACAGGCTGTCGCCTCCCAGTTCCTTGGTCAGGAACAGATACGGGAAGATGATGACGTCAAACTGAGGATATTTTCCCAGCACCTTGCGAAAGACTTTCGGGTTGTGGGCCGAGACGCCCAGGAAGCGGACCTTGCCCTGCTGCTTGGCCTTCTCGAACACTTGAACCACCGCATCGAGCGTTTTTTCGTTGACGTCCATCAACGTGCCGAGATTGTTCTGGCCGGGCCCCCACGTCGCGCCGACGGGACGCCACATGTCCAGCATCTCGGTCTTGTACGATTTCAGCCGCGCCTCGATGTTCTTCGTCATCCCTTCGGGCGTCAGCTGGTCTTCGTAGTCCGGCGTGATCTTCTCCGGCCAGGACGCGAAACCGATGAACCACTTGTCACGGCCGGCGGTCTTCGTTTGGGCCATTGCCGCGCCGTACAGATCGCACTCGCCGTCGATGTTGTTGTCGACGTAGTTCAGTCCTAGCTCAACTGCCTTTTCCAGCACCGGGACGCGGTCCTCCACGGATCGTCCGCCATGGCCGCCCAGCGAGATTTCCGAGATCATGAAGCCCGTTTTACCCAGGGGCCGATAAGTCATCTTCGGGTTGTAGTTCAGGATCTTGCTCGGATCGACCGGCGCGGCTTGCGCCGCGACCAAGGGCGCCAACGCGGCGCCCGCCGCAACGGTAGAACTGGTCCTGAGAAAATCGCGCCGACTGTTGCCTGTGCATGACATGGGGAGATCTCCTGTGGATTGAGACCGGCTCGCCACGGCGGAACCCGCCGCGGGGAAGACGCCAGAACGGTTCCTTCGCGCTTCCCACTGGCCGTCCAGTGTAACCGAAGAGCTGTCCGAATACCAAGCCGATTGTGCCAGTTTCGGGTGACCAAGGGCGGACCGCCCGAAGATCGCCGCCGAGACGAGTGCATGCCCGCCGCAGTCCACGGGCTGCTCCATTCCCGCAGCACCGCTGGCGTGCCGTCAACGAAGGGGGGCGGCCGTTTCCTGGCCGGCGTGAGCGGTTCTTGCCGCGGGCGGCGCGGCACCGACGAGCAGCAGTCGCTCTCGACGCAAGAAAAGCGGGCACTCGGCCAGCACGGCGGCGTGAGGCGGCAAGAGCGCTCGCAACTCCTCCCAGCGACGATCCGTCGTGATGATAAAACGGTCCTGGCCTTGCCCAAAGAACTCCGCGGCGGACGGACGCGGCTTGGGGCTCCACCTGCCTGCGCGTGATTCCTCCGCACCGGTCGTGTCCAACGCCAATTCGTCGATGGGCCGGCCACCGTAGAAAATCCAGGTCGGCTCCAAGCGCCCGAAGGCACCGATGCGGGGCGCGCCACCCGAACGTTGGATCGCGGCCCACAAGAGATGATTCTGCTGGTGACGGTCCACCCGCGCTGCAGCCCAGCCGAACAAGGCTGTGGTGAAAGCGACGGCGGTCACGGCCACCGTCCAGGCGGCTTGGGAAGAACGCTGTCTATGCTGGAAAACAAAGGCGGCGACGGCGCCGGCCAACGGAACCAAGCCTACGGCTGCCAGCCACGTCTCGCCGGGCAACAGCCTCTGGGCGGCAAACGGGATGGCGGCCACAATCACCAGGCCCACGACGCCCAGCGTCACAATCGCCCCGGCGGGCCAATGACGCCAGCCGGCCGCTGTGTCTCGTATCCAGTGCTGGATGAAACAAGCCGTCAGAAGCGCCAACGCCGGATAACAGGGTGTCACGTAGCTGGGAAGCTTGGTCCGGGCCAGCGAAAACAAGGCCACGTACACGCCGATCCAGCAAACGGCAAACAGGCACGACGGCGCCCAAGACTCCTTCTTGCGGACCGACGCCGTCACGTCGGCAATCACCGGCGCTGCAAACACCGACCATGGAAAGAAACCGACGAGGATCGCGACGGGATAGAACCACGGCCCTCCCGCGTGACCTTCCATCGAATGAGCAGCCCGACCCAAGTTGTG
Source organism: uncultured Pirellulaceae bacterium (assembly GCA_964409865.1). Taxonomy (GTDB): domain Bacteria; phylum Planctomycetota; class Planctomycetia; order Pirellulales; family Pirellulaceae; genus Anammoximicrobium. The sequence goes on along the minus strand of CAYPGE010000004.1, from coordinate 44,535 downwards.
ATCCCAGAAGAAGACGCGTAGAAATTCGCCGTCCGTTCGCCAACCAACCCACGCGTACCACGGGCCGGCGACCGCCAGCACGACGGCCACGGCGGTCAAAGGCCGCATCGACCAGCAGGTGCGCAGGAAGTGCCCTGGGGCAAACGGCCGGAGGACGCGCAGCAGCCACCATCGCCAGGCAGACATTCCAGCCGGTCGAGCGATGTCAGGCAGCCGCACGATCAGCAAAAACATCCCGATCACAGCACTGGGCAGGACTGCACCCACCGGACCCTTGGCCAGGACCGCCAGGCCCATCAGGCCGTACATGGCCGCGACGGTCGCCCAACGCCTTGGGAAGTAGGTGCCATCGGCCGGGAACGCTCCCAGCACATAGACCAACATGGCCGCCGTGGAGAAGAAAATCAGCACCGAGTCAGGCGTTGCGATCCGCCCCGCCAGGACGAACATCAGACTGCTCGCCAAGACGATTCCGGCCCACAGCCCAACGTTGGCGTTGAATAGCCTGCGGCCGATCCCATACGTCGCCAACGCGGTTCCGATGGCCAAAGCAGCGGACCAGAAACGTGCCGCAAATTCGTTCACGCCGAACGTGTTGTAGGCTGAAATGATCAACCAGTACAGCAGGACCGGCTTGTGTGCCCGCAGCTCGGCGTTGAACACCGGCACCACCCAGTCGCCACGCTGCATCATCTCCAGCGCACAGCCCGCGTTTCGAGGCTCGTCGCGATCCCACAGCCGCGTTCCCCCCAAATTCGTGAACATGACCACCGATGCCAAGGCGATGATGACAACGCCATGAATGCCGATCTTCACGAATTCGTGATTTCGCTGGTCGCGCATGTCTTCTGGCCCACTCCGAGTTAATGATGCAACGGGCGCGGAAGTTTAGAAAGACTGGCGATGCCAGACAAGATCAACCGGCGAAGTGGCCCAAGTCGTGCGACTACGGTCTTTCGTTGCTTCACGCGAAATCCCACGACTTCGACGTCTGTGATCATCTGGCAAGGCTGCAACTTGTGCCTCAAGCACCTCTCCTGACCTTTCGTAGAATCCGCAAACCTGCTAATCTCCCATCCTCGCAACGTCAGTGGAGTTTCCTTTCGGGCGCCGGACCGAGGCTGCATTTCGCGTCGCACGCTACCGAACGGTTCTGATAGGGAGGATGGTTGCTTGAGTCGCCGGTTGTATTGGTTAGCCGCCTTGTTCCTCGTCGCCACGGCGCTGGCATTGCCCGTCGACACTCCCATCGCCAAGTTCTGCAAAGACGGGTTAGTTCCCGACTTCTTTGACACGCTGCTGTCACTGGCGGAGGTCTTCGCACACGGTTTGGGGGCGGCATGCATACTGCTGACCGCTTTCGTGCTCGACGCCAGCCATCGTCGCCACATGGTTCGTGTGGTGATCAGCGTCTTCGCAGCCGGTCTGCTGGCCAACTTGGCAAAGCTGGTCGTGGGTCGCTTGCGTCCCCGGACACTGATGGTCGATCATGTCTGGGACAGCTTTATCGGCTGGTTCCCGGTGTGGAGCGGCAACGTGCCGCGGGCGAGTCGTTCTCTCGAAGTCCAATCGTTCCCATCGGGGCACGCGATTGTGGCCACGGCGCTGGCCATCGGCCTGTCGGCCCTTTATCCGCGCGGCCGGTGGCTTTTTGTTTTTTTTGCCGTACTGGCCGCGTTGCAGCGAGTCGAAGCGACGGCCCATTACCTGAGCGATACGATGGCCGGGGCGGCGATCGCCTGCCTGTTCTGCGGCATCTGCTTCGACGCCCGGCTACTGGGCCGTTGGTTTGACCGGTGGGAAGCCAAAGCCGTCGCCAACCGTTGCGATTTCCCGGACGACCCGCTAGGATAAAGTCTGGGTCAAGGCAAACATAGAATTGGAGTCGCGCTCATGACCATTTGGACAATTGCGCTGGGTCTGGCCCTGGTGGTTGCCGACAGCAGGCCGCCGGCGGGAGCCGACACATCGGGGACGCCCGCGGTTGCTCCGCGCCGTTACCACGAGATCGAGAATGACATCTCCCAAGCCTTGCGAGCGGAGACGCACGCCAAGACGTCCGAGGCGCGAACTGCGGCCGTGCACATGATGTGCGACTTGTATGGCGAACTGAGCGTTGACCCGCGGCGGGAGGCGAGCGACGTTCTGAAGAGCTACCGGGCCAAGCTCTGGAGTCGCCTGACGCGGATTAAACGGGAACTCGAACAACGTCTCGCCCGCGAGTCTGGCGGCTCGTCCAGCCGATCGCTCCGCGAAGGCGAAACGCAAGCGATCCAGGACGCGGCTGCGAGCTTGGCGTCGCAGATCAGCTATTCCAGCTACACGCTGGGGGGCCCGAGCTACGTGCTGGCTTACAGCGGCGCGGCATTCGGAGGCGGAACGGCCAACGACCACGCCCAGGAGTTGATCGATCTGATCCAACGCACAATCAGCCCCCAATCCTGGGACGTCAACGGCGGCCAGGGCTCGATGTTCTACTTCCGCCCCTTGATGGCCTTGGTCGTGCGGGCGACGTCCGAAGTCCACGGCGACGTCGGCGGACTGCTCGAAGCCCTGCGTCGCGCCGGTCAGTAGCACGCCACGTGGTACAAAGAGTCCGTCGCGCATTTCGTTTGTTGTGCGTTTCTGTGCCTCTTGTGGCTCGGGTCTGCTGGACGGGCCTTGGGATCAGCCGGGGGCGCGCTAGCCCTGGTTTGCTCCGGTTGCCAGGTTCAGCCCCAAATTCTGGCGATGACAACGCGCCACCGTTCGGCTTGTGTCGCGACTGGTCAACCGGGGGCTAGCACCCCGCGGCTGACAAATAGGCCGAACTAATTCCCCCGCTCGGCTTCCGGCCCCTGCGGAGCGTCGGTCACGGGCCGTGTCAGTCGGCGGATGACGTCCGCAGGAGGACCATATCGGCAGACCATCTGATTGCCGAAGGCCTCTGTGGCAGACACGAGGCCGGTTACGGCGCCGCACGAGTTGAAGATCGGACCACCGCTGGCGCCGTCCGCGAAATCGGCGGTGATCGACAGGCGGGTGCTGAGCCCACCGTACGAAGTCACTGCCCAGTAGCGGCTGATGTGACCTTGCGTCAGGCTGTAGAACTTGGAAGACGGATGCGAGATCACCGTGACCGGTGTGCCCTCAGGATCGCCGTGCGACAGCGGCGCGGCGGCGAGGTCAGAGGCGTCGATCTTCAGGAGGACCACATCACCGGGCTTGTCCGCGGCCAGGATTTCGCGGATGGGGTAGATGCTGCCGTCGAGCGTCATCACACCGCGAGCCGTGACCGGCGGCGGCTTGTCAATCACGTGGTAAGCCGTGGCGATGACGCCGGAAGGGTCCAAAACGACGCCTGCGCCGACCGCAAATCCGCTTTCCCCCAGCAGCGTCCCCATCACCACGACCGCGTCGCAGCGCCGTCGGTAGATCTCGGCTGGCGTGAGTTCTTCGCCGGGCGGCTCGGACAGCGTCAGGGAGACCGATTTGCGCCGGAGTTGCCGCCGAACCGTGGCGTCGTCCAGTATCTGGCCAAGGGCCTTCATGCGGTGCAGACCGCGGCTCAGGGTACTGCTGATCTCACCGTCAAGACGCACATGGTAGTCCAGGCCGGCCGTGTCCAGCGTGCCTTCGGGCACATAGGCGGTTCCCAACGGAATCGTCCGTTGTGTCAGGCGAGTGAAACCGCGAGGAACGATCAGCCGCAAGCCGGGCAACTTCCGCTTCTCCAACAGAACCTGGATCACGCCCGACTTGCCGACTAGCAAGCGATTTTCCCCGCCGACCCAGCGGACAATCACACGGCTGTCCGCCAGATAGTCGCCCTCGCCATTCTGCAGCAAGATGTACAATGGGTAATCGTGCAGGTTTTCCCGCAGTTCCAAGCCTTCCAGGAACCCCGCCAATTCCGCCTGCGTCATGCCGGCAGCCTGATAAAAGTCGATCACGTCCGTCTCCGCCGCCGGCGGCGGAGGCGGCGGAGGAGGAACGCTGCAACCGAGCCATGCCAGCAATCCGGCACAGATCGCCAAACGTGAGGCGCAACTCAAGGCTGAATCCGAGATCATGGAACGAGAACGGCTGGCGATGAAAAAATCCGGCTGGGCCCGACGTGCCACCAGGCGTGGCCCCCGGAAATCGACTCAACCGGTGCGACCACCGAGGCGGCGCAACACGTCCCAGTTTATTTGACTGACCATCCGGCGGAAGCTTACTGGTACACAAACAACCGCGGAACCGGGGGCGATCTTGCCGAGAAGACCGACTGTGCGGACAAGTACACCGCGGCAAAGGGCGCACGCACTCTTGGCTTTGGCTGCCCGCCGCATTAACATCTTCCGTGATGACCGGGATACGGGATACGGGATACGGGATACGGGATGCGGGATACGAGATCTGAAATCTGAAATCTGAAATCTGAGATCTCAAATCTGAGATCTGAGATCTGAAATCCAGGACCTGTCTTCGACGGGGGACCACGTTACGAGGAGGCTCAATGGCTATGGAAACGATTCACCTGACTGACCCCGGCACAGGGGCCACGGCGGCGATCTTGGCCGGCTTCGGGTTCAATTGTTACCGGTTTCGCGTGCCTGTCGACGACCGGTCTATCGAAGTGCTGTGGTCGGAGCCGGGCTTTGAAACCGGCCAGAAGCGAGCTTCCGGCAGCGGGATTCCGCTGCTGTTTCCCTACGCAGGACGGATCCGCGGTCAGGTGCTGCGTTGGAAAGAACGCGACTGGCCTTTGGAAGGAGACGACCGGCGCGGCAATGCCATTCACGGCTACGTGCTGGCTCGACCGTGGCGCGTGCGGGAACAGTCCGCCCGCCGCGCCGTGGGGCAATTTCAGGCCTCGATCGACGCCCCACGCCTGCTGGACATGTGGCCTGCCGACTTCCGCATCACGGCCACGTACGAGCTGTCCGGAACCGCCTTGCGGTCCTCGTTCCTGATCGAGAACCCGGACACCCGGCCTTTGCCGTTTGGTTTCGGCACGCATCCCTATTTTTGCGTGCCGCTGGGCGGAAGCCGCGCGGAGTCGTGCCTGGTGGAACTGCCCGTCCGCCAGCGCTGGGAACTGGTCGAGATGTTGGCCACCGGACGGCGTGTGCCGGTCGAATCCCCAGACGCGTATCGGGCGGGCCTGCCGTTCGGGCAAATGAACTTCGACGACGCGTTTACCGCGCTCCAGTTCGACGGCCAACGGTGCCGGTGCGGGATTGTCGACCCGGAGAGCGGGCGGCGGCTGACCGTCGAGTTCGGCCCTGAGTTTCGGGAGTGCGTCGTCTACAATCCGCCGCATCGGCAAGCCGTCTGCATCGAACCGCTGACATGGTGCCCCAACGGGTTTGAACTCAGCGAGCGCGGAATCGACTCCGGTCTGAGGATTTTGCCGCCCGGCCAGTCACTGCAGTGCGGCGTCGTGATGCGGGTCGAATGAGCCGGTGTCTGCCGGAGTTCGAGCGGCCTTCGGAACGCAGCGAGTCGCCTACTTCGCAGGAGGGACAGCGGCTCGCTTCGGGCCCGCGTCAACGGGCGGCTGGTGCGCTTCCACGCGCAGCCCCAGCCTAGCGTATTCGCGGTTGAACTCCTGGACGAACGCTTCGTCGGGGCTCGTCAACACGACGCCGCCAACGGCCGAATTGCCTTCGTAAATGACCCCTTTCAGCGGCGGACGAGAGTCGAGGCCGGACATCGACGTGAACTCCTCACGCGGGCCGGTGCCCGCAACCCAATTGGAATCGGCGAATCAATAACTGTCGCGATTTCAAAGTAGCCATTACGCTCCGTGTGATGATCGCAAACAAAAACTGGACAGTTGTTGATTCGCCGATCCTTGGCGAGCGGGGCGGCGTCAGCCCCCCGGTTCTGAGTCGGGCGACTTGCCGGGAACCGGGGGGCTGACGCCACCCCGCTCGCCAAGCCAAGATGCGCGCATGATACGAACTGAGACTCTCACGCGGCCAGCAGCCGCAGCCGATCGCAGGCCGCTCGCCGAGCGAGCGGCCTACGATGACGCGAGTGCGTCGCGCACATCAGATGAACTGGGACGCCAAAAGCTCAATATACGGTCTGGGCACAAAGCTGAGAAGTGAACGGCAAGGGACTTTTCGTGCCTTTTCGTGGTTCTTGTGGCGATAACCGCTCCGCCTCTGAAGCCCGGCTGTTCCGAAAAAGCCGGACTTCTTCATCGCAGCCACGTGCCGCGTCAGGCCGGTACCGAGGTCTTCGAACTACCGGATCAAGTAGATCTGGCCGCGCAGCTTGATCACGAGTTCCTCTCCCGCTTGCTGCCGGGCCAGCACCGCGTTTTCCGTCGGCGTGTTGGCAGCGACCAGCTTGAAGTACTCGTCGCTGAACCGTTCCAGCGTCTTGACCTTGTCCGCATCACGCTTCAGATCCACGTCCCTGGCGCTGGCCGCGAACCACTGGCTGCCGCGCTTGTACAGGGTCTCGTTGCCGACGATCTGTACGGTTTGTACCGCGACCTCGCGATCCGACTCGACGTCACGATAACGGACCACGGGGCTGGAAGCACGGGCTGGCGCTGAGGCAGCCGGCATGCCGCCGGCGCCGCGCAGCCCGCCGCCCATCATGCCGGGGCCGTACGCGGCGTCCGCAGCCGCTTCCGCCACGGGCGCAGCAAAGCCGGAGGCCAGCGGAGCGATCGTCGCCTCTTGCAGGAACTTCTTCTCCGCCCGCTGCGCAAAGCCCGCGCGGCCCTCCGCCTGATCGAGACGGCGCAGGGCCTCGCGAGCCCGCTCCAACCCCCACGCCGGGCCGCCAGCCAGTTGCGGCGGCGGGTTCTCGTCGGCCAGGAACGACGTGTACGGGGTGAGAATCCCATGCTTGGTGGACAGCGCCACCAACTCCTGGATCAGCTCGTCGTTCTTGCCTTTCAGATCCAACTCGTCGATGATCTCGCCAATCCGCCGCATGGCCCACAGCTTTTCGACGAACGCATACGATTCATCCTTGCTCTTTTCGACCAGTTCCGCCGGAAAGTCGAACTTGTTCTCCTTGTCGCCCACCTTGCCCTTGACCACCACCTTGGCATTGCCAGGCCGTTTGTAGCGGCCGACCAGCACCAATTGCTCGCCCTCGAACAGGTCGTACACCTCGCGCGGATACACGCGGTTCACGGGCGGCCCTTCTTCGACCTTGGCCTTCTCGACGTCCACATCGACCTTGACTTCGGTCATCACCGGGGCGCTGATGCGATTGTGCAACCGGCTGACGTGGACTTCCAAGTCCTCGTCAGGACGGACGAACTCGCTCTGGCCGTAATTGACCCGCGACAAGCGGTCCAACAAGCGGCTGTTGACATCGTAGCCCACGCCCAGGTTGACCACGCGCGTCCGGTGCTTGTTGTTTTGCCGGGCCCGGTCGACGATCTTGCTTTCGTTCGTCTCGCCCGCCGTCGGCAGTCCGTCGGTCAGGAAGATCACGTAGCTGGGCCGTTTCGCGTCCTGGATCATCCCCAAGGCGGCCGTCAGCGCTCCGTCGATGTTCGTGCTGCCGCCCGCGTACAGGCCCTCGATGAAGCCCAACGCCGCCTTCCGCGTCTCGTCATCGTGCTTCTGTAGTTCCGGCCGGAAGGACTCCACGCTGCTGTCGTAGGCGACGATGTTAAACGTGTCTCCCTGGCGGAGATTGTTCAGCACGAATCTTAATGCTTCCTTGGCTTGTTCCATCTTTTTGCCGCTCATGCTGCCGGAGCGGTCCACGACGAAGATCGTCGTCTTGGGGGGCCGCTGAGTGGAATCCGCCTTGATTTGCGGGCTGGCTAGCAGCAAGAAGTACCCGTCGTCGTCCGCACTGGGCCGGTAGCTCAACACGCTGGCCCCGACCTCGCCCTTAGCCACGTCGTAGAACAGCCGGAAGTCCGTGGCCGGCACCTGGTTCTGAACCTCGAACTTGATCGTGGCGTGCCGATCGTCGGACCGTTTGACGTCGATCGTGTGCGTGGGGCTGTACACGCTCTTGATAGCGATGGTACTCTCGATCGAAGCTTCGATCGACACCCGTTCCACCGGGGCCGATGTGTACTTGGCCGTCGACAACGGAAACAGGAAATCGGTCACGTGGCGGTCCTTGCGCAACAACTGGTTGTACCGCAGATTGACCTTGCGTTCGGCGCCCGGCGGTACAGGGAAGACGTTCGTCTTGAACATGCCGGTTCCGATCCACTCCAGTAGGGCGGGATCGAGGTTGCGGCGCACGTAGCCCTCGTAAATCTCTCTCGCCTCCTTCGCCGGCAGCAACTTGGCCGGGATCTCCTTGCCGTCCACCATGAACGTCAACTGGTCCACCGCTCCGTCATAGGGCAGCGGGAACACGAACGAAACCTCCATCTGGCGACTGCCGGTGTTCACAAACGACTGCGACACCTGGACGCGAGCCACCTGATCGACGATCCGAGCTTGTAGGGACAACTCCTTGATCTTGTAAGAAGCCGGCGGCTCGGGAGGCGGAACCGGTGGCCGGGGCGGTCGCGGCGGAGGGATCCACCACGGATAAGGCCTCGGCAACGGCACCGGGTGCGGTGGATCGATGACGATCAGCACCCCCTGTGCGAAAGCCTGACTGCAGGTCAACAACAGACAAAAGAGTCCCAAACTGAGCAATAGCGCGCGTTTCATGGCTCCGTTCCTTCAACATCGGGAGGGCAATGGTTGTTCCGGGTACGCCCCACTGTCGGATAAGACGAATCAGACCCTGCGAGCGTTTCGTCGTGCCCAAAATCCAAGGATGAACGCCCACCTTTCGGCTCGCATTTCTGCATTCTCGTTCGGAACTCCGCCGCATTGAACCAACCCGCCGCTTCGGTTACGTTCACGGTATTGGTTTGGCGAGCGGTGGGCGTCAGCCCGCCGGTTCCTTTGCCAGCAGGGGAACTGCTGCAATCCCGCGCAACTCCGTTCAATTCACCGACGATTATGGAACCACTGATCCGAGTCAAGAAGCACGTACCCAGCGGTACGATCATCCTTAACCGGCCCGCAAAACGCAACGCGCTCACGCGTCAGATGATCGACGACCTGCGGCAGGCCTTGGACGATTTTTACCAGGAGCGAAGGGTGCGGGCCGTGATCCTGACCGGCGCCGGCAGCGCATTCTGTTCGGGTGCCGACCTGCAGGAAATCCAGGACAGCAGCCGGCAAAGCGACGCCTGGGCGCAGTGGCACACGGACGCGGTCCAGTACAAAGAGTTGTTGGAGACGATGTTACTGTATCCCAAGCCGATCATTGCCGCCGTGAACGGTCCGGCCGTGGCGGGCGGCACGGGTCTGGTTTTGGCAGCCGACATCACCCTGGCGACGCCGGAAGCCAGATTTGGCCTGCCCGAACCGCGTCGCGGCCTGGTAGCCGGCATCGTTGCCCCCCTGCTGGCCTTCCGAATCGGTGCCGGGCTGGCCGCAAACCTCCTCCTGACCGCCCGACTGGCTGAAGCGGATGAGGCCCAACGGCTGGGCATTTACCACGAGTTAACGGCCTCGGACACGATCTGGGCGCGAGCCCACCAGTTAGCGGAGGATTGTGCCAAAAGCGCGGCCGAATCCCTGCAATTGACCAAAAAAATGTTAAACGAGACCATTGGCGATCACCTGAACACGACCCTGGCCGCCGGCGCCGCCGCCAGCGCCGCCGCCCGAACCACCGAGGTGGCCGCGGAAGGCTTGGCAGCCTTCCTGGAAAAACGCGAACCCAAATGGCCTTAGCCGCGTCACAAATCGATCAGAAAAACCGCCTATTCCGTCAGCAACACAGGCACCACTCCATTCAAAAAAGTCACTGCCCGACCCGAATCAATACTTGTTGACCAAAAGCCGATTAGTTAGCATACTACCCTTTCGCTGATCCCCTGTAGCTCAGTTGGTAGAGCAGGCGGCTGTTAACCGCCGGGTCGTAGGTTCGAGTCCTACCGGGGGAGCTTCTTCTAAGTATCGCCGAATCCTAGACTTAGGATACCTGTCCGGCGTAGGGCAGTGCGGCCTGGAAGTCCTTGCCAAAGTGGTAGTACTACCACTTTGGCAAGGACTTCCAGGCCGCACTGCCCTACGCCGGACAGGTATCCTAAGTCTAGGATTCGGCGATACTTAGAAGAAGCTCCCCCGGTAGGACTCGAACCTACGACCCGGCGGTTAACAGCCGCCTGCTCTACCAACTGAGCTACAGGGGATCAGCGAAAGGGTAGTATGCTAACTAATCGGCTTTTGGTCAACAAGTATTGATTCGGGTCGGGCAGTGACTTTTTTGAATGGAGTGGTGCCTGTGTTGCTGACGGAATAGGCGGTTTTTCTGATCGATTTGTGACGCGGCTAAGGCCATTTGGGTTCGCGTTTTTCCAGGAAGGCTGCCAAGCCTTCCGCGGCCACCTCGGTGGTTCGGGCGGCGGCGCTGGCGGCGGCGCCGGCGGCCAGGGTCGTGTTCAGGTGATCGCCAATGGTCTCGTTTAACATTTTTTTGGTCAATTGCAGGGATTCGGCCGCGCTTTTGGCACAATCCTCCGCTAACTGGTGGGCTCGCGCCCAGATCGTGTCCGAGGCCGTTAACTCGTGGTAAATGCCCAGCCGTTGGGCCTCATCCGCTTCAGCCAGTCGGGCGGTCAGGAGGAGGTTTGCGGCCAGCCCGGCACCGATTCGGAAGGCCAGCAGGGGGGCAACGATGCCGGCTACCAGGCCGCGACGCGGTTCGGGCAGGCCAAATCTGGCTTCCGGCGTCGCCAGGGTGATGTCGGCTGCCAAAACCAGACCCGTGCCGCCCGCCACGGCCGGACCGTTCACGGCGGCAATGATCGGCTTGGGATACAGTAACATCGTCTCCAACAACTCTTTGTACTGGACCGCGTCCGTGTGCCACTGCGCCCAGGCGTCGCTTTGCCGGCTGCTGTCCTGGATTTCCTGCAGGTCGGCACCCGAACAGAATGCGCTGCCGGCGCCGGTCAGGATCACGGCCCGCACCCTTCGCTCCTGGTAAAAATCGTCCAAGGCCTGCCGCAGGTCGTCGATCATCTGACGCGTGAGCGCGTTGCGTTTTGCGGGCCGGTTAAGGATGATCGTACCGCTGGGTACGTGCTTCTTGACTCGGATCAGTGGTTCCATAATCGTCGGTGAATTGAACGGAGTTGCGCGGGATTGCAGCAGTTCCCCTGCTGGCAAAGGAACCGGCGGGCTGACGCCCACCGCTCGCCAAACCAATACCGTGAACGTAACCGAAGCGGCGGGTTGGTTCAATGCGGCGGAGTTCCGAACGAGAATGCAGAAATGCGAGCCGAAAGGTGGGCGTTCATCCTTGGATTTTGGGCACGACGAAACGCTCGCAGGGTCTGATTCGTCTTATCCGACAGTGGGGCGTACCCGGAACAACCATTGCCCTCCCGATGTTGAAGGAACGGAGCCATGAAACGCGCGCTATTGCTCAGTTTGGGACTCTTTTGTCTGTTGTTGACCTGCAGTCAGGCTTTCGCACAGGGGGTGCTGATCGTCATCGATCCACCGCACCCGGTGCCGTTGCCGAGGCCTTATCCGTGGTGGATCCCTCCGCCGCGACCGCCCCGGCCACCGGTTCCGCCTCCCGAGCCGCCGGCTTCTTACAAGATCAAGGAGTTGTCCCTACAAGCTCGGATCGTCGATCAGGTGGCTCGCGTCCAGGTGTCGCAGTCGTTTGTGAACACCGGCAGTCGCCAGATGGAGGTTTCGTTCGTGTTCCCGCTGCCCTATGACGGAGCGGTGGACCAGTTGACGTTCATGGTGGACGGCAAGGAGATCCCGGCCAAGTTGCTGCCGGCGAAGGAGGCGAGAGAGATTTACGAGGGCTACGTGCGCCGCAACCTCGATCCCGCCCTACTGGAGTGGATCGGAACCGGCATGTTCAAGACGAACGTCTTCCCTGTACCGCCGGGCGCCGAACGCAAGGTCAATCTGCGGTACAACCAGTTGTTGCGCAAGGACCGCCACGTGACCGATTTCCTGTTTCCGTTGTCGACGGCCAAGTACACATCGGCCCCGGTGGAACGGGTGTCGATCGAAGCTTCGATCGAGAGTACCATCGCTATCAAGAGCGTGTACAGCCCCACGCACACGATCGACGTCAAACGGTCCGACGATCGGCACGCCACGATCAAGTTCGAGGTTCAGAACCAGGTGCCGGCCACGGACTTCCGGCTGTTCTACGACGTGGCTAAGGGCGAGGTCGGGGCCAGCGTGTTGAGCTACCGGCCCAGTGCGGACGACGACGGGTACTTCTTGCTGCTAGCCAGCCCGCAAATCAAGGCGGATTCCACTCAGCGGCCCCCCAAGACGACGATCTTCGTCGTGGACCGCTCCGGCAGCATGAGCGGCAAAAAGATGGAACAAGCCAAGGAAGCATTAAGATTCGTGCTGAACAATCTCCGCCAGGGAGACACGTTTAACATCGTCGCCTACGACAGCAGCGTGGAGTCCTTCCGGCCGGAACTACAGAAGCACGATGACGAGACGCGGAAGGCGGCGTTGGGCTTCATCGAGGGCCTGTACGCGGGCGGCAGCACGAACATCGACGGAGCGCTGACGGCCGCCTTGGGGATGATCCAGGACGCGAAACGGCCCAGCTACGTGATCTTCCTGACCGACGGACTGCCGACGGCGGGCGAGACGAACGAAAGCAAGATCGTCGACCGGGCCCGGCAAAACAACAAGCACCGGACGCGCGTGGTCAACCTGGGCGTGGGCTACGATGTCAACAGCCGCTTGTTGGACCGCTTGTCGCGGGTCAATTACGGCCAGAGCGAGTTCGTCCGTCCTGACGAGGACTTGGAAGTCCACGTCAGCCGGTTGCACAATCGCATCAGCGCCCCGGTGATGACCGAAGTCAAGGTCGATGTGGACGTCGAGAAGGCCAAGGTCGAAGAAGGGCCGCCCGTGAACCGCGTGTATCCGCGCGAGGTGTACGACCTGTTCGAGGGCGAGCAATTGGTGCTGGTCGGCCGCTACAAACGGCCTGGCAATGCCAAGGTGGTGGTCAAGGGCAAGGTGGGCGACAAGGAGAACAAGTTCGACTTTCCGGCGGAACTGGTCGAAAAGAGCAAGGATGAATCGTATGCGTTCGTCGAAAAGCTGTGGGCCATGCGGCGGATTGGCGAGATCATCGACGAGTTGGATCTGAAAGGCAAGAACGACGAGCTGATCCAGGAGTTGGTGGCGCTGTCCACCAAGCATGGGATTCTCACCCCGTACACGTCGTTCCTGGCCGACGAGAACCCGCCGCCGCAACTGGCTGGCGGCCCGGCGTGGGGGTTGGAGCGGGCTCGCGAGGCCCTGCGCCGTCTCGATCAGGCGGAGGGCCGCGCGGGCTTTGCGCAGCGGGCGGAGAAGAAGTTCCTGCAAGAGGCGACGATCGCTCCGCTGGCCTCCGGCTTTGCTGCGCCCGTGGCGGAAGCGGCTGCGGACGCCGCGTACGGCCCCGGCATGATGGGCGGCGGGCTGCGCGGCGCCGGCGGCATGCCGGCTGCCTCAGCGCCAGCCCGTGCTTCCAGCCCCGTGGTCCGTTATCGTGACGTCGAGTCGGATCGCGAGGTCGCGGTACAAACCGTACAGATCGTCGGCAACGAGACCCTGTACAAGCGCGGCAGCCAGTGGTTCGCGGCCAGCGCCAGGGACGTGGATCTGAAGCGTGATGCGGACAAGGTCAAGACGCTGGAACGGTTCAGCGACGAGTACTTCAAGCTGGTCGCTGCCAACACGCCGACGGAAAACGCGGTGCTGGCCCGGCAGCAAGCGGGAGAGGAACTCGTGATCAAGCTGCGCGGCCAGATCTACTTGATCCGGTAGTTCGAAGACCTCGGTACCGGCCTGACGCGGCACGTGGCTGCGATGAAGAAGTCCGGCTTTTTCGGAACAGCCGGGCTTCAGAGGCGGAGCGGTTATCGCCACAAGAACCACGAAAAGGCACGAAAAGTCCCTTGCCGTTCACTTCTCAGCTTTGTGCCCAGACCGTATATTGAGCTTTTGGCGTCCCAGTTCATCTGATGTGCGCGACGCACTCGCGTCATCGTAGGCCGCTCGCTCGGCGAGCGGCCTGCGATCGGCTGCGGCTGCTGGCCGCGTGAGAGTCTCAGTTCGTATCATGCGCGCATCTTGGCTTGGCGAGCGGGGTGGCGTCAGCCCCCCGGTTCCCGGCAAGTCGCCCGACTCAGAACCGGGGGGCTGACGCCGCCCCGCTCGCCAAGGATCGGCGAATCAACAACTGTCCAGTTTTTGTTTGCGATCATCACACGGAGCGTAATGGCTACTTTGAAATCGCGACAGTTATTGATTCGCCGATTCCAATTGGGTTGCGGGCACCGGCCCGCGTGAGGAGTTCACGTCGATGTCCGGCCTCGACTCTCGTCCGCCGCTGAAAGGGGTCATTTACGAAGGCAATTCGGCCGTTGGCGGCGTCGTGTTGACGAGCCCCGACGAAGCGTTCGTCCAGGAGTTCAACCGCGAATACGCTAGGCTGGGGCTGCGCGTGGAAGCGCACCAGCCGCCCGTTGACGCGGGCCCGAAGCGAGCCGCTGTCCCTCCTGCGAAGTAGGCGACTCGCTGCGTTCCGAAGGCCGCTCGAACTCCGGCAGACACCGGCTCATTCGACCCGCATCACGACGCCGCACTGCAGTGACTGGCCGGGCGGCAAAATCCTCAGACCGGAGTCGATTCCGCGCTCGCTGAGTTCAAACCCGTTGGGGCACCATGTCAGCGGTTCGATGCAGACGGCTTGCCGATGCGGCGGATTGTAGACGACGCACTCCCGAAACTCAGGGCCGAACTCGACGGTCAGCCGCCGCCCGCTCTCCGGGTCGACAATCCCGCACCGGCACCGTTGGCCGTCGAACTGGAGCGCGGTAAACGCGTCGTCGAAGTTCATTTGCCCGAACGGCAGGCCCGCCCGATACGCGTCTGGGGATTCGACCGGCACACGCCGTCCGGTGGCCAACATCTCGACCAGTTCCCAGCGCTGGCGGACGGGCAGTTCCACCAGGCACGACTCCGCGCGGCTTCCGCCCAGCGGCACGCAAAAATAGGGATGCGTGCCGAAACCAAACGGCAAAGGCCGGGTGTCCGGGTTCTCGATCAGGAACGAGGACCGCAAGGCGGTTCCGGACAGCTCGTACGTGGCCGTGATGCGGAAGTCGGCAGGCCACATGTCCAGCAGGCGTGGGGCGTCGATCGAGGCCTGAAATTGCCCCACGGCGCGGCGGGCGGACTGTTCCCGCACGCGCCACGGTCGAGCCAGCACGTAGCCGTGAATGGCATTGCCGCGCCGGTCGTCTCCTTCCAAAGGCCAGTCGCGTTCTTTCCAACGCAGCACCTGACCGCGGATCCGTCCTGCGTAGGGAAACAGCAGCGGAATCCCGCTGCCGGAAGCTCGCTTCTGGCCGGTTTCAAAGCCCGGCTCCGACCACAGCACTTCGATAGACCGGTCGTCGACAGGCACGCGAAACCGGTAACAATTGAACCCGAAGCCGGCCAAGATCGCCGCCGTGGCCCCTGTGCCGGGGTCAGTCAGGTGAATCGTTTCCATAGCCATTGAGCCTCCTCGTAACGTGGTCCCCCGTCGAAGACAGGTCCTGGATTTCAGATCTCAGATCTCAGATTTGAGATCTCAGATTTCAGATTTCAGATTTCAGATCTCGTATCCCGCATCCCGTATCCCGTATCCCGTATCCCGTATCCCGGTCATCACGGAAGATGTTAATGCGGCGGGCAGCCAAAGCCAAGAGTGCGTGCGCCCTTTGCCGCGGTGTACTTGTCCGCACAGTCGGTCTTCTCGGCAAGATCGCCCCCGGTTCCGCGGTTGTTTGTGTACCAGTAAGCTTCCGCCGGATGGTCAGTCAAATAAACTGGGACGTGTTGCGCCGCCTCGGTGGTCGCACCGGTTGAGTCGATTTCCGGGGGCCACGCCTGGTGGCACGTCGGGCCCAGCCGGATTTTTTCATCGCCAGCCGTTCTCGTTCCATGATCTCGGATTCAGCCTTGAGTTGCGCCTCACGTTTGGCGATCTGTGCCGGATTGCTGGCATGGCTCGGTTGCAGCGTTCCTCCTCCGCCGCCTCCGCCGCCGGCGGCGGAGACGGACGTGATCGACTTTTATCAGGCTGCCGGCATGACGCAGGCGGAATTGGCGGGGTTCCTGGAAGGCTTGGAACTGCGGGAAAACCTGCACGATTACCCATTGTACATCTTGCTGCAGAATGGCGAGGGCGACTATCTGGCGGACAGCCGTGTGATTGTCCGCTGGGTCGGCGGGGAAAATCGCTTGCTAGTCGGCAAGTCGGGCGTGATCCAGGTTCTGTTGGAGAAGCGGAAGTTGCCCGGCTTGCGGCTGATCGTTCCTCGCGGTTTCACTCGCCTGACACAACGGACGATTCCGTTGGGAACCGCCTATGTGCCCGAAGGCACGCTGGACACGGCCGGCCTGGACTACCATGTGCGTCTTGACGGTGAGATCAGCAGTACCCTGAGCCGCGGTCTGCACCGCATGAAGGCCCTTGGCCAGATACTGGACGACGCCACGGTTCGGCGGCAACTCCGGCGCAAATCGGTCTCCCTGACGCTGTCCGAGCCGCCCGGCGAAGAACTCACGCCAGCCGAGATCTACCGACGGCGCTGCGACGCGGTCGTGGTGATGGGGACGCTGCTGGGGGAAAGCGGATTTGCGGTCGGCGCAGGCGTCGTTTTGGACCCTTCCGGCGTCATCGCCACGGCTTACCACGTGATTGACAAGCCGCCGCCGGTCACGGCTCGCGGTGTGATGACGCTCGACGGCAGCATCTACCCCATCCGCGAAATCCTGGCCGCGGACAAGCCCGGTGATGTGGTCCTCCTGAAGATCGACGCCTCTGACCTCGCCGCCGCGCCGCTGTCGCACGGCGATCCTGAGGGCACACCGGTCACGGTGATCTCGCATCCGTCTTCCAAGTTCTACAGCCTGACGCAAGGTCACATCAGCCGCTACTGGGCAGTGACTTCGTACGGTGGGCTCAGCACCCGCCTGTCGATCACCGCCGATTTCGCGGACGGCGCCAGCGGTGGTCCGATCTTCAACTCGTGCGGCGCCGTAACCGGCCTCGTGTCTGCCACAGAGGCCTTCGGCAATCAGATGGTCTGCCGATATGGTCCTCCTGCGGACGTCATCCGCCGACTGACACGGCCCGTGACCGACGCTCCGCAGGGGCCGGAAGCCGAGCGGGGGAATTAGTTCGGCCTATTTGTCAGCCGCGGGGTGCTAGCCCCCGGTTGACCAGTCGCGACACAAGCCGAACGGTGGCGCGTTGTCATCGCCAGAATTTGGGGCTGAACCTGGCAACCGGAGCAAACCAGGGCTAGCGCGCCCCCGGCTGATCCCAAGGCCCGTCCAGCAGACCCGAGCCACAAGAGGCACAGAAACGCACAACAAACGAAATGCGCGACGGACTCTTTGTACCACGTGGCGTGCTACTGACCGGCGCGACGCAGGGCTTCGAGCAGTCCGCCGACGTCGCCGTGGACTTCGGACGTCGCCCGCACGACCAAGGCCATCAAGGGGCGGAAGTAGAACATCGAGCCCTGGCCGCCGTTGACGTCCCAGGATTGGGGGCTGATTGTGCGTTGGATCAGATCGATCAACTCCTGGGCGTGGTCGTTGGCCGTTCCGCCTCCGAATGCCGCGCCGCTGTAAGCCAGCACGTAGCTCGGGCCCCCCAGCGTGTAGCTGGAATAGCTGATCTGCGACGCCAAGCTCGCAGCCGCGTCCTGGATCGCTTGCGTTTCGCCTTCGCGGAGCGATCGGCTGGACGAGCCGCCAGACTCGCGGGCGAGACGTTGTTCGAGTTCCCGTTTAATCCGCGTCAGGCGACTCCAGAGCTTGGCCCGGTAGCTCTTCAGAACGTCGCTCGCCTCCCGCCGCGGGTCAACGCTCAGTTCGCCATACAAGTCGCACATCATGTGCACGGCCGCAGTTCGCGCCTCGGACGTCTTGGCGTGCGTCTCCGCTCGCAAGGCTTGGGAGATGTCATTCTCGATCTCGTGGTAACGGCGCGGAGCAACCGCGGGCGTCCCCGATGTGTCGGCTCCCGCCGGCGGCCTGCTGTCGGCAACCACCAGGGCCAGACCCAGCGCAATTGTCCAAATGGTCATGAGCGCGACTCCAATTCTATGTTTGCCTTGACCCAGACTTTATCCTAGCGGGTCGTCCGGGAAATCGCAACGGTTGGCGACGGCTTTGGCTTCCCACCGGTCAAACCAACGGCCCAGTAGCCGGGCGTCGAAGCAGATGCCGCAGAACAGGCAGGCGATCGCCGCCCCGGCCATCGTATCGCTCAGGTAATGGGCCGTCGCTTCGACTCGCTGCAACGCGGCCAGTACGGCAAAAAAAACAAAAAGCCACCGGCCGCGCGGATAAAGGGCCGACAGGCCGATGGCCAGCGCCGTGGCCACAATCGCGTGCCCCGATGGGAACGATTGGACTTCGAGAGAACGACTCGCCCGCGGCACGTTGCCGCTCCACACCGGGAACCAGCCGATAAAGCTGTCCCAGACATGATCGACCATCAGTGTCCGGGGACGCAAGCGACCCACGACCAGCTTTGCCAAGTTGGCCAGCAGACCGGCTGCGAAGACGCTGATCACCACACGAACCATGTGGCGACGATGGCTGGCGTCGAGCACGAAAGCGGTCAGCAGTATGCATGCCGCCCCCAAACCGTGTGCGAAGACCTCCGCCAGTGACAGCAGCGTGTCAAAGAAGTCGGGAACTAACCCGTCTTTGCAGAACTTGGCGATGGGAGTGTCGACGGGCAATGCCAGCGCCGTGGCGACGAGGAACAAGGCGGCTAACCAATACAACCGGCGACTCAAGCAACCATCCTCCCTATCAGAACCGTTCGGTAGCGTGCGACGCGAAATGCAGCCTCGGTCCGGCGCCCGAAAGGAAACTCCACTGACGTTGCGAGGATGGGAGATTAGCAGGTTTGCGGATTCTACGAAAGGTCAGGAGAGGTGCTTGAGGCACAAGTTGCAGCCTTGCCAGATGATCACAGACGTCGAAGTCGTGGGATTTCGCGTGAAGCAACGAAAGACCGTAGTCGCACGACTTGGGCCACTTCGCCGGTTGATCTTGTCTGGCATCGCCAGTCTTTCTAAACTTCCGCGCCCGTTGCATCATTAACTCGGAGTGGGCCAGAAGACATGCGCGACCAGCGAAATCACGAATTCGTGAAGATCGGCATTCATGGCGTTGTCATCATCGCCTTGGCATCGGTGGTCATGTTCACGAATTTGGGGGGAACGCGGCTGTGGGATCGCGACGAGCCTCGAAACGCGGGCTGTGCGCTGGAGATGATGCAGCGTGGCGACTGGGTGGTGCCGGTGTTCAACGCCGAGCTGCGGGCACACAAGCCGGTCCTGCTGTACTGGTTGATCATTTCAGCCTACAACACGTTCGGCGTGAACGAATTTGCGGCACGTTTCTGGTCCGCTGCTTTGGCCATCGGAACCGCGTTGGCGACGTATGGGATCGGCCGCAGGCTATTCAACGCCAACGTTGGGCTGTGGGCCGGAATCGTCTTGGCGAGCAGTCTGATGTTCGTCCTGGCGGGGCGGATCGCAACGCCTGACTCGGTGCTGATTTTCTTCTCCACGGCGGCCATGTTGGTCTATGTGCTGGGAGCGTTCCCGGCCGATGGCACCTACTTCCCAAGGCGTTGGGCGACCGTCGCGGCCATGTACGGCCTGATGGGCCTGGCGGTCCTGGCCAAGGGTCCGGTGGGTGCAGTCCTGCCCAGTGCTGTGATCGGGATGTTTTTGCTGATCGTGCGGCTGCCTGACATCGCTCGACCGGCTGGAATGTCTGCCTGGCGATGGTGGCTGCTGCGCGTCCTCCGGCCGTTTGCCCCAGGGCACTTCCTGCGCACCTGCTGGTCGATGCGGCCTTTGACCGCCGTGGCCGTCGTGCTGGCGGTCGCCGGCCCGTGGTACGCGTGGGTTGGTTGGCGAACGGACGGCGAATTTCTACGCGTCTTCTTCTGGGATCACAACTTGGGTCGGGCTGCTCATTCGATGGAAGGTCACGCGGGAGGGCCGTGGTTCTATCCCGTCGCGATCCTCGTCGGTTTCTTTCCATGGTCGGTGTTTGCAGCGCCGGTGATTGCCGACGTGACGGCGTCGGTCCGCAAGAAGGAGTCTTGGGCGCCGTCGTGCCTGTTTGCCGTTTGCTGGATCGGCGTGTACGTGGCCTTGTTTTCGCTGGCCCGGACCAAGCTTCCCAGCTACGTGACACCCTGTTATCCGGCGTTGGCGCTTCTGACGGCTTGTTTCATCCAGCACTGGATACGAGACACAGCGGCCGGCTGGCGTCATTGGCCCGCCGGGGCGATTGTGACGCTGGGCGTCGTGGGCCTGGTGATTGTGGCCGCCATCCCGTTTGCCGCCCAGAGGCTGTTGCCCGGCGAGACGTGGCTGGCAGCCGTAGGCTTGGTTCCGTTGGCCGGCGCCGTCGCCGCCTTTGTTTTCCAGCATAGACAGCGTTCTTCCCAAGCCGCCTGGACGGTGGCCGTGACCGCCGTCGCTTTCACCACAGCCTTGTTCGGCTGGGCTGCAGCGCGGGTGGACCGTCACCAGCAGAATCATCTCTTGTGGGCCGCGATCCAACGTTCGGGTGGCGCGCCCCGCATCGGTGCCTTCGGGCGCTTGGAGCCGACCTGGATTTTCTACGGTGGCCGGCCCATCGACGAATTGGCGTTGGACACGACCGGTGCGGAGGAATCACGCGCAGGCAGGTGGAGCCCCAAGCCGCGTCCGTCCGCCGCGGAGTTCTTTGGGCAAGGCCAGGACCGTTTTATCATCACGACGGATCGTCGCTGGGAGGAGTTGCGAGCGCTCTTGCCGCCTCACGCCGCCGTGCTGGCCGAGTGCCCGCTTTTCTTGCGTCGAGAGCGACTGCTGCTCGTCGGTGCCGCGCCGCCCGCGGCAAGAACCGCTCACGCCGGCCAGGAAACGGCCGCCCCCCTTCGTTGACGGCACGCCAGCGGTGCTGCGGGAATGGAGCAGCCCGTGGACTGCGGCGGGCATGCACTCGTCTCGGCGGCGATCTTCGGGCGGTCCGCCCTTGGTCACCCGAAACTGGCACAATCGGCTTGGTATTCGGACAGCTCTTCGGTTACACTGGACGGCCAGTGGGAAGCGCGAAGGAACCGTTCTGGCGTCTTCCCCGCGGCGGGTTCCGCCGTGGCGAGCCGGTCTCAATCCACAGGAGATCTCCCCATGTCATGCACAGGCAACAGTCGGCGCGATTTTCTCAGGACCAGTTCTACCGTTGCGGCGGGCGCCGCGTTGGCGCCCTTGGTCGCGGCGCAAGCCGCGCCGGTCGATCCGAGCAAGATCCTGAACTACAACCCGAAGATGACTTATCGGCCCCTGGGTAAAACGGGCTTCATGATCTCGGAAATCTCGCTGGGCGGCCATGGCGGACGATCCGTGGAGGACCGCGTCCCGGTGCTGGAAAAGGCAGTTGAGCTAGGACTGAACTACGTCGACAACAACATCGACGGCGAGTGCGATCTGTACGGCGCGGCAATGGCCCAAACGAAGACCGCCGGCCGTGACAAGTGGTTCATCGGTTTCGCGTCCTGGCCGGAGAAGATCACGCCGGACTACGAAGACCAGCTGACGCCCGAAGGGATGACGAAGAACATCGAGGCGCGGCTGAAATCGTACAAGACCGAGATGCTGGACATGTGGCGTCCCGTCGGCGCGACGTGGGGGCCCGGCCAGAACAATCTCGGCACGTTGATGGACGTCAACGAAAAAACGCTCGATGCGGTGGTTCAAGTGTTCGAGAAGGCCAAGCAGCAGGGCAAGGTCCGCTTCCTGGGCGTCTCGGCCCACAACCCGAAAGTCTTTCGCAAGGTGCTGGGAAAATATCCTCAGTTTGACGTCATCATCTTCCCGTATCTGTTCCTGACCAAGGAACTGGGAGGCGACAGCCTGTTGAAGCTGGCCCAGGAGAAGAACGTCGGCGTGATCGGTCTGAAGCCATTCGGTGCCGGCACGACCTTCGGCATCAAGCCGCGGGAAATCAAGGATCGCATCGACAGCCGCGCCCGCGTGCTGGTCAAGGAAATGCTGCAGGAGCCGCGTTTGTCCGCCATCATTCCCGGCGTCAACATCCCGGAGCAATTGGAGGAAAACGTGAAGGGCTCTCACGAGAAAGGCACGCCCTCGACACCCGCGGACAAGGCGGCCTACGAACAGTGCCTGCGCAACTTCTATGCCCATCTCACCCCGGACTACCAGTGGTTGCACAAATGGCACTACGTCTGAGAAAACGGTCGGAGTGCGGGCGCTCGCGCAGTAGGGGTCTCCCGCCCCGTCCCGCCGGCGCGGCTGCGGCCTCCGTTGGCCACCTGCGATATGCCGTGAGTTCTTTCGCGGCGGGCCTGCTGTTGCTCTTGGCCGTCGCGATTCTCGCCGCCGACGATCCCGCCGGCGGCGCTGCCAAGCCCGCTTTGCCGGACGCGCCGGCGCCCGCTGCGGCTCCGCCGCCGGAGTTGGATCCATTGAGTCTGAACGGCGCTTGCTACGTCTGCCACATTCCGTTCGTCAAGGAAGAGTTGGCCAAGGTACACTTGGCCGAAGGCATCTCCTGCGCCAAGTGCCACGGACTGAGCGACAAACACGCCAACGACGAGAACATCGGGGCCACCAAGCCGGATATCGTGTACTCGCGCGACAAGGTGGACAAGAGTTGCGAGCAATGCCACGACACGCACGACGCGCCGGCCAAGAAAGTGCTGGCCCGCTTCACCGAACGGAGGTTGAGTCTGCAGAGGCCGGTCATCTGCACCGATTGCCACGGCACGCATAAGATCGACCGTTCGGCCGAGGCCCAGCAACTCTCCGCACCTGCGTCCACCCCGAGTCCGCCGGCCGCAGAAAGATGAAAGGCAATGGGCCAGAAAAACGTGGTGACAGAAAAATGAAGAAGATCAGCCGCCCAGCACCTCGTGCCCCAACTTGCGGAGTTGCTCGAACGTGTAGATGCCGGTATCGTGCCCGTCGCTGAAGGCGATGCAGTAGGCATAGTTGCCGACGGGCTTCATGGACACGACTTGCAGCGTCTGGGCCTCGGACAGCGGCGGCCGGGCGGCGGATTCCTGCCCTGCGGCTTTCTGTTGCTCGCGGCACGTGGCGCACGGGCAGTGGCTCCGCAACTCGGCGCTCGGATACTGCTGCTTCCGTCCGTCGCTCCATTCGATCAGCAGCGACGACGGCTCGACCATTTGCAGTTTAACCGGATAAACGTCCATCGCAGAAATGCCTCCCGTTTTCTGGCATCGTAGCGCGGCAGCCGTTCCGTTTCAAGGTACTTTCCGCGTGGCCCGGCCTACTTGTTGGCCGTGGAAACGGCGGACACGGCCAACAAGCAGGCCGTGCCACGTGTGCAGAAGCACGCGTTCAGGAAGGCGACGAGATTGCGAGACGGACCGTTGGGCGCTACGGCGTCGCCGCCTGCCGTTGACTGAGGAGGCTATTGCGGGCCACCTGCAGGCCGGCGGCGAGCGTGGTGTCCTCGCCGAAGCTGATTTCGCTCTGGCCTTCGGTCACCGGCTTCTTGGCGGTCCGCACGACGACGTCGGGGTAAACGCCGTTGTGGCTGATGGCGTGTCCGCCCGGCGAGAAGAACTTGGCGGTAGTCAGTCGCACGCCCGCCTTCGAGGCGTTCAAGGAAAAAATGCCCTGCACGGACCCCTTGCCGTAACTGCGTTGTCCGACCACCGTGCCGCGGCGGTGATCGTGGATGGCCCCGGTAAAGATCTCGCCGGCGCTGGCCGTATCGCCGTCGATCAGGACCACGAGTGGCACTTGCCACGTCCCGACCGCGTGGGCTTGATAATCGAAGTCCTCGTGCGAGTTGCGGCCGCGCGTCGAGACGATGGTGCCGGAAGCCACGAACTTGTCCGCCACTTCCACAGCGGCCGGGAGCAGTCCGCCCGGATTCCCGCGCACATCGACGATCAGGCTCTGCATCCCGTCGCGGTGCAGTTGCCACAAGGCTTCGTCGAACTCGCGGTTGGTCGTTTTCTGGAAGCTGGTCAGCCGCAAGTAACCGATGCCGTATTGGCGATCGACGATCTTGACGTCCTGCACGCTGGGCACGTCCACGCGGCGGCGCACGACGCGCAGGCGGCGAGCGGCGCCGGCGGGGTCCGCCAGGACGATTTCCACCGCGCTGTCTTCCGGCCCTTTGAGCATGTCCGCCGCCTCATCACTGCTGACCTGGGAAACGGACAACCCGTTGATCTCCACGATCCGTTCGCCGTTGCGGACGCCGGCCGCTTCAGCAGGGCCGCCGGGCAGGACATTGACGATCAGCAACGCGTCTTGCTGCGCCCGCAGTTCGATGCCCAGGCCGACGAAATTGCCCTCAATCTGCGAGAACACTTCGTCCAACTGGCCGCCGGTGAGGAAGCACGAGTATTGGTCCAGGGCGCAGGCGGCGCCGGAGGTAAATTCCAGGACCGTGGCCGCCGGACGGAGTCCCAGTTGCTGCTCGGCCAGTTTCGCCACGTTGCCGGCCACCTCGCAGGCTTCCCGTTGGTTGCGCACCTTCGTGGCCTGCATCCGGCGCTGGAGCTGATCGCAGAACGCCCGTACTGCTTCGTCCGTGCCGCGGACCTGGTTGGCCTGCCGGAACGTAACCGATGCCAGGGCGATATCCAAGTTGTCCAGGCCGCGTTGCGCCAGTTCCTGCCAGGACGGCTGCTTGACGTAATAGGACTCGATTTTCCGCAAGACTTCGGAGTACACGTTCTGCGCGTCACGCTCGCTCAGTTGCTGGACCCAACTCATGAAGCCGGGATCTTCATAGCGGCGAGACACGTCGTAATGCATGCGTGCCTGAGTGAGACGGTCCCACAGTTCCGACTTGTCCGGGTAGTCCCGGATCGCGTCTTCGTAGTGGGCCAGGGCTTCGCTCCATCGCTGTTGCGACTCCAAGTCTTGCCCGCGTTGCAGCAACTGCGTCACCGCGGTGTCAGGCGACAGGGCTTCGGCCGGAATGACCACCTGGGCAGGCGCGTCGGACGGCACTGGTCCCAGAAGGATTGCGGCAGGGAGGAAGAAGAGGAACAGGAAGCGGGCGAACGCCGACGAAATCATCGGCCGCCACAGATTGTACCGTCTCGCCATAGTCAGCTCGCCATCCAAGGGGGCAAGTGCGAGAGCCTGCCGTGCGAGGGGGCGATTGACGAGGTCAAACGCAACCCCTCGCACGGTGGCTGACGCCGTTTCAGGATGCTCATGATAGCGGGCCGGCTGAGACCAATCGGGAAGGACCAAAATCCGGCCTGCTGGAATATAGGCCACGATTTGCCCGTGTGCAAAAGAGACGGCGCGAAAAAGCGACGGAAAGTCCGGCGAGTTCGTTACAGTCTACACCAAACGATCACGGCCGCCAAAACCACAGGGTTTGCAGAGGCAAACCACAGCGCGCCGATTGCGCATCCTGACGCAGCGGTACGTCTTGAACCGGTCATCCTCCGGGCATCACGATCATCTTATGCGCGTCCAATCAGGCGGGCAAACCCTCCGGAAAAAATTTTTCTTTTGACCTGCGGATCGGCGGTAACACGATTGATGTTTCGCTCTCAAGGCGTTAGCGTAATGGCAAGGCGCCAGCAGCCCGGCTTTTCCGAAAAACCCGGGCTTCTTCACTCACCGGGACAAGTTGTTCTTTCCGCGCACCACGACAGCCACAGGGAAGGTCGCCGAGCGACGACACAAATGAACGGATTTCAATCCACGAATTGTTCACGCCGATCGTTCCTGCAACGCTCGCTGACCGGAGCCGCGGCCGCAGGTCTGGCCCCCAACTTTGTTCCCGCCCGCGTACTGGCCGCGTCGGGAAGTCCAGCTCCAAGCGACCGCGTCGGGATTGGCTACATCGGTGTCGGCCGGCGTGGCAACCAGTTGATGCGTCTGCCTCCCGCCGGCCGGATCGTCGCCGTGGCCGATTTCGACCGGACGCGAGCCGAAACCACGGCGGCGGCACGGAAATGCCGCGCCCACACCGACTACCGGGAACTGCTGGACGCCAAAGACGTCGATGCCGTAATCGTCGCGACGCCCGATCACTGGCACGCCTTGCCCAGCATCCGGGCCTGCCAGGCAGGAAAGGATGTCTACTGCGAAAAGCCGCTCGGTCTGACCATTCAGGAAGGCCGCCTGATGGTCCAGGCCGCGCGCAAGTACCAGCGCGTTTTCCAAACCGGATCGCAACGGCGGTCGATGCGCTACCACCGCCTGGGATGCGAACTGGTGCGCAACGGCGTCGCCGGCAAGATCCACACCGTGCTGATCATGAACTACCCCAGCCCCTGGGAAGCGCGCTTTCCCGGCCAAGACGTGCCGGCGGGGCTTGATTGGGACGCCTGGTGCGGGCAGACCGCGCCCGTGCCGTTCCACACCGACATCTTCGTTCAGCGTTCCAAGCCCGGATGGATCTCGCTACGCCCTTACTCCGGCGGCGAAATGACGGGCACGGGGGCTCATGGATTTGACCAGATCCAATGGGCCCTGGATATGGACCACACGGGACCGGTCGAGATCTGGGCCGAAGGCGGCAAGCTGCCCAACGTCGTCTACGAAGCCCCCGAATCACTCGGCCGCGGCGATCGCCTGTGCAGCGAGGGCTTCCGCGTGCGAATGCGATATGCCAACGGGATCGAGGTGCGACTGGAGCCCGGCGAGTCGGCGGCGGGGGCGGCATTCATCGGCGATAACGGGAAGATCCGCATCGGCAACAATGAGGTGACCACCAACCCTGCGGAACTGGCCCAGGTGCCGCAAGACGAATGGAAGGTCCGCCTGCCGGTTAGCGACGATCATCTGGCGAACTGGATCACTTGCATCCAATCGCGCCAGCGGCCCATCGCCGATGTCGAGATCGGCCATCGCTCCGCCATCGTGTGCCATCTGGGCAACATCGTGCGCTGGGTAGGCCGCAAGTTGACCTGGGACCCGCAGCGGGAGATCTTCCCAGGCGACGACGAAGCGAACGCTTATTTGTCGCGCCCCATGCGGGCGCCCTACCAACTGCCGGAGCAGATCTAACCGGAAAAGGGACAGGGGGCTTGTCTTGAAAAAGACCGCCGTCCCCTTTTTTCACGAGCCTAACTGTGGAGAGACTGCCGTGAAACTGGTCGTGGCCATTATCCAACCCACCAAGCTGCAGGCCGTGCAAGAGGCGTTGGCCAAGGTTGGCGTCGAACGGATGACCGTCTGCGACGCGCAAGGCTTCGGGCGGCAAAAAGGCAGGTCCGAGACGTATCGCGGGGTCGAGTACAAGACGCACTTGTTGCGCAAGATCGCCCTGGAGATCGCCGTCAACGACGATTTCCTCCAGCGCACCTTGGACACGATCATGAACGTGGCCCGCACGGGACCGGAAGGCAACATCGGCGACGGCAAGATCTTTGTGCTGCCCATGGAGCAGGCGCTGCAAATCGGCGGGCTGGAACGCGGCCCCGGCGCGATCTGACCGACATGGTTCGACTTGAAGCCGGAACATGACTCGCGATTAGCGGTCCGCGGCGTACGGATCGTCATCGTCGTCCGCCGGCTCGCCCAAGGGGACTTCGTCCGGTGTGACGGGGATGGCTTGGTAGTCGCTGCGGCTTTCGTTCGTGCTCAGCACGCGCACGCCGGGGTGGTCGGTCAGAGGACACTTGTTCTCGCAGATGCCGCAGCCGATACAGCGGCTGGGATCGACGCGCGGCTGCTTGATGACGATCTTCTGGCCATTGCGGGCAATCACCTCCGTCTCGACCACGTAGATCGCTTTGTCGGGGACCGGGCAGTGTTCCTCGCAAACAATGCACTCCCGGCCGTAGGCGTAGGGAATACAGCGGGTCACGTCGAACGACGCCAGCCCGATCCGCACTTGCTTCTTCTGCTCGACCGTCAGCGGCCGAATGGCCTGGGTCGGACAGACGTGCGTGCAGGCCGTGCACTCGGATTCGCACCACCCCAAGCGGGGAACCAACCGGGGCGTCCACAGCCCCTCCAGCCCGGCTTCCCACAACGCCGGTTGCAAGCCGTGCGTCGGGCAGATTTTGATGCACATGCCGCACGACGTGCAACGTTCGAGAAACTCGCGTTCGGGAAGCGAGCCGGGCGGACGAATCAGGTGCTCCTGCGGCAGCGAACCGCGGGCCTGCGGTGTGATTCGCAACAAGCACAATCCGGCGACGCCGCCCAGGGCAGCGCCAAACACCGATCGCCGTGACAGATCCAGGCCCTCGACGGGCGGTTCCTTGCGCCACGGAAGCGTGAGTGTGAACCGCAACCCGTCCCGGCGGCACGAATCCGTACAATTCAGACAGCCCAGGCACTCCGCCGCCTTCCACTGCTCGCCCGGCGCGCCCGAGGCCGCTCCGTGACACGACGTGGCGCACAGATCGCACTGGTTGCAGTTACCGGTTTGCACCGCGCGGCGCACCAGTGGCCGCAGGGAGAAGATGCCCAGCAACGCTCCCAGCGGACACAGATACCGGCACCAGAACCGCGGCCGGTAGCGGTTCAACGCCAATGTGAGAAGGAAGAATCCCAGAATCAGGCCGCCGCCCAGAAACGTATGCGTCCGCAGGCCGAAGACGTGATCGCGCAGGAATTCGTACGCCGGCTCGCTCGCGTAGTCCCGTACGAAGGGATGGACCCGTTCGGCCACCGGCCGCACCGGCGCGGGTGCGGTTTCGGGATCGTAGTGGTAGATCGCCGTCGACGGCGCCTGCACGCCCCACTGAAGCGCCGGCAGCAAAGCCGTAGTCGTCGTTCGGTACAGAAGCACCAACGGATCGAAAATCGTGCCCCAATGGCTGCCGAACAGCGCCATGACCAGCAGGCCGACCAGCAGCAAGTACTTCGTCCTCTGCCACGGCGACCAGTGGTCGCGCCGCCGCCGGTCTGGCCAGATCCAGAACAGCACGCGGCTCGCGATGTCGTGGAGCGTGCCCAGCGGGCATACCCAGCCGCAGAAGACGCGCCCCAGGACCAGCGTGACGGCAACCAGTCCCAACGACGCGAGCAGCAGCGCCGGCACCGCATGCGCGGACAGCGCCGTAGCGATCAACAGCAGCGGGTCGATCGCGAAAAACGCCTTCAGCCACGCGCTCGGCATCCGTTCGCCGCCCCTCGCCTGCGCCGCCACGACCAGGCCGAGAAACACCAGCAGCATCGCGACCTGGACCAGTCGCCGCAACGTGACCCAGCGCCACAGGGATCGGAACTTCAGCATCTCTGTCCCAAGTAAAGGGGAATCACGACACGGCCAACTCGCGCAACGCGAGCGACCGGTAGTCGATCTTGCCGAGGCCGTACTCCTGGCCTTTGACAATCGATTCGATGTCCGTCGGCTTCCGCCCGATGGCTTCCGCGCCCCACGCGTCCAAGGCCACGATGTCCACGCCGGCGGCCAGCATCCATTTCGTCTCGACGTCTTCCAGTTTGCCACCTTTAGGTCCGTTCGCCTTGAGCATGCGAGTCGCGTCCAGGATACACAAACGCGGCTTCATGAAGCGTGTCAAGTCTGCGAGACTGGGGGCGATCGCCTGATGGAATGTGTTCCGCTTGTCGATCACGCCCATGTAGTTCTTCATGCACATCGTCAGGCCGGCCAAGCGATGATGCTTGACGATCGGGACGTTGATCACCAAGTCCGACTCGATGATCTCCGGGTAGACGGGAATGGTCTTCACCAGTTCGCCGCCAATCTTGGCTTCTTTGAATCGCGTCTTGTCCAGGAACACGACCTTGGCTCCTGCTTCGCGGGCTGCGTTAGCAATGCCGCTGGCCACGTATGTCTTCTCGGCCACGTCGCACGGGTGGTCGCCCACCTTGACGGTCTTGGCGCCGGCATCGAAGCACAGACGGATAATGGTGGCCACCACGTCGGGGTTCGTGTTCGCCGCGGTTTCGGGAGTACGATCCCAGCCGATATTGGGCTTGACCCAAACCACGTCGCCCCGGCTCACAAATCGCTTCATCCCGCCCAGGGCGTTGATCGCTTGTTCGGTAAGCTTGACGGCGACGTCCTTCATGGCCGCATCCGCTGCCGGCTTGGTCCCGCTCCACCGCGTAACGGCCATGTCGGCCGACTTGGCAGACGTTTGCCCCAACAGCAAATCAGGCCGAGCCGCCAACAACCCGGCGGCGGCCGAACCAATCAGGAACTCTCGTCGGGAACGATCGCACATGATGTCACTCCTCCCGCGGACTTGGCCGCTTAAGCAAGGACGATTTTCAACTGCTGATACAATATCAACACGATAACCGGAATTCAATGTCCCTGCAACACAGGCCACGTTCACGTTCAAGATGCTGCTCAAGTTCCAGGTGGAAAGCCTCGAGGGCTGGTCGCCGCCGGAGTCCGGCCGTATGCTAATCAGGTGACCTGGCTTGTTTGCCCTGGGGAGAGTTCCGCCCTTTCTCACACTTCGTTCTATGAATCGCCGCCGATTCTTGCGTTACACTCGAGGCATCGCCGCCGCAGGGGCGGCTGGCGTGCTGGGCTACACGTTCGGCATCGAGCCGCATTGGGTCGAAGTGGTGCAGCGCCCGTTGCCGGTGGTGGCGTTGCCGGCGTCCCTGGTCGGTAGGCGTCTGATTCAGATCAGCGATTTGCACGTGGGGCCGCGCGTCGACGATGCGTACATCGTCCACTGTCTGCAGACGGTCGCCGAATTGAAGCCGGACATTCTGCTGATCACCGGCGACTTGATCACGTATCACGAGCCGAAGCAGTTGCGGCAACTTCGCGAGATCCTGACTCACCTTCCCAAACCGCGTCTGGCATCTTTGGCAGTACTCGGCAACCACGACTACGGATTCCGCTGGTCCATGCCCGATGTGGCGGATGACGTAGCTGGAGAACTCACACGAGTCGGAGTGCAGGTGCTACGAAATGAGTCCGCCGCGGTGGACGGATTGACCTTTGCAGGAGTCGACGACCTGTGGAGCGGGGCTTTCGCGCCGGAGCGGGCACTGAGTGGGATCAGCCCCACGCAGGCCGCCATTGCACTCTGCCACAATCCAGATGGAGCCGACAAGCCGGGGTGGGGCCCATTCCGCGGCTGGATTCTCGCTGGGCACACGCACGGCGGCCAGTGCAAACCGCCCTTCCTGCCACCCCCGATCCTGCCGGTGCGGAATCGGCGTTACGTCGCAGGCGAGATTCCGCTGGCCGACGGCCGACGCCTGTACATCAACCGCGGACTCGGACACTTACTCCAAGTCCGCTTCAACGTCCGGCCGGAAATCACCGTGTTCACCCTGCGGTCCGCAGGGCAAGAATGAAAAATCGGGCGCCCTACGAAGACAGGAGTCAGCCCCACCCCGGCCCCGCTTCTACAGGCCGGGCCGATGGCTTCGATCTCGTCTGCGAACACGATCGCCCGGGCGTAACGCCGAGCGCGGTCGAAAACCGCACGCCACGTCGCCACGTCTCGGCTCTTGACCACCGTGTGGGTTATAGCCTACACTGTGGAGATGGCAGAAGTCCGGGAGAAAACAATCAGGATCTATCGCGACCGGCGAGGTCGCTGTCCATACCTCGAATGGTTTTCGTCGTTGCGGGACAATCGTGCGAAGCAGAATTATCGTGAGGAAGGGGATCATGCCGACGCTTGATTACAGAGAACACTTGTTGGAGGACCTAACTGATCCTGATTATGCCGCCGGGTACTTGACGGCCGCCTTGGAGGAAGGGGAAGACGTCTTTCTCTTGGCCATCCGCGATGTCGCCGAGGCTCACGGCGGTATAGGACGGCTTGCAGAGGGTACCTTGCTCAATCGCGAAAACCTGTACAGCATGCTCTCCGAACGCGGCAACCCTCGACTTTCTAGTCTCATGTCCGTCCTTCGCGAATTAGGCGTCGAGATTCAGTTCCGAGCAAAGCCGCGGGACACGAAAGCCGCGTAGGAACCGCATCACGTCCCAGTCGCCCTTCTGCACCTGGGCGGCCTGCTCGGCGGTCTTTAGCTTGGGCAGGAGGAGCAGCGCCGGCGGGGACTCGGCCTGGAGCGAAGGTGCGTCCAGTTCGGCGGAGATCCGGTGTGCCTCCTCGGCCGTCGGCGATTCGTTCGTGATGTCATTTCCCCTGGATGACGATCGGCAGCGTCGCCTCCATCTTGCCGTAGAGTTCCAGCGTGTCGTAGCTGAGCGTCGCGACAAAGGTTTCTTGCTGGCCGGAGACTTCGAGGTCCGTTGGTACTCGCCACGAGTACCCGCAGGTGCCGCCTCAGCCAAAGGGCATCGTGCCCTCGGCCACAGTTTTTCCAGCGGCGTTCTTGATCGCGATGGTCGGATCGAGCCGGGCATACTGAGGCACGACGATATCGCCGCCTTCCCTCCGGTACGTGACGTCCCGTTCCTTTTTCGTCAGGTCCCACAATCCCGTGATCTGGAAATTCTGCCACGGCTCGGTCAACATCGCCCGGATAGCGACCTTGTCTCCGGGGCGGAATGACTTGTCCTTGGTCGGGGCTGAGAACACGACCTCAGGCTTTCCGGTGAATTCCAACAAAAACCGAGCGTCTTTGCGGATTTGCACCGGGAACGTGGGCTGCTTGGCGGACGATGCGGAAACCGCGGCAGGCACTGCCTGGATGCGGCCGCTGAATCGCAGGCGGCCATACTGAGCGGTCAGCGACGGCAGGGTATAGTCGCCCACCGGCAGCGTGTAGCGGCGGGGCAGAGTTGCGGGAAAAGGATACGAACTGAGCCGGGCTGCCATCAACGGTGTCCCCGTCTGGGGAACCAGTGTCCCGGCCAAGCCCATTTCCGTGATGGCCCTGCCACCCGGACCGATTTCCAGAAAGCCGGTATCGCCGCGGTACGGCTCAATGATCAGCTTGTCGCCCAACGGCGTCGTGGAGATGGACGCGAGTTGCTGGCCGACAAAATGGACCCCGCCCAAAAAGCCTGGCTGCAAGAGCCCCGGGCTCGCGGGACGATCCACACGCAGCAATTCCAGCCGCGTGTAGGGCCGGTCGTACCGGCCCGTGATGATCATCGCCTGGCTTAGCCACGTCACGTACCGTTCCTCGCCGAGCTTGATCGCGCCACGCCGTACGGTCTTGGACGTGAAATTCACATATCCCATGCCACGATAGGAGGAAAAGCCGATCCCGTTTACGTTTTGGAGAAGGAAACGGCCGTCGACCTGCGGATAAGGGAGAACCGTGACCGCGATGGGGACAGGCTGTTTGCCCAGGGGTGGACCGAAGTCAAAAGCCACCTCGATCTCCCCGGAAAGTCCTCGCACTTGGCCTGCCGGCATCGCCTCGAAGACGGGTTTGTCGGTCAGCCGGACGACGCCATCGTTCGTCAGGTCCAAATCTCCATTGCGGTCAAAGTACAGCAGGTCGTACGTCTGCTTGATGACCTGGAGGGGCGGTCGGGCAAACGGATCCGCCGGGCGAGACGGGACTGCAAGGTTCTTGGCCAGCTCTTTCAGCAGTGAAGGCTTGCCGGTTTGCGTCTGGCCAGCCGTCTTCGGCGTTTCGGCCGGGGGCTTCGCGTCGCCGGTGCCCCCACCGGCGTCGGGCTTCTTTTCCGCTTCGCCCGCTTCGTCCAAGACGAAGTGAAAGGTCGTGCCGATTGCGGGGTCGGAGGGGTCGCCCTCGAACTTGACCGACCCGTACAGCGGACGCTTGGACTTCAGCGCCGGGTAGGCCTTCACCTCGCTACTGGCCGTCGGCACACACTGCGCGGACTGGCCCCGCGGAGTGCGGAACTGGACTCGGCCGGCCGCCTCTTCCTTTCCAAAGGCCGGCACTTCCTCCAGCGGCACCACCACCGGACCGGTCAGAACAAAGTCCTGGCTGGCGTTCTGGTCCGCGGCCGTGCCGAGGGGCGGACCCAAAGCGAGGGATAGCACCCCCGCGACGACAGCAACGAGCGACCATCGGTTCATCGCCTCCTCCTTTGCGTGGTTCTTAGGAACGAAAATGGGATCTTGACGGTTTGCCAGCCGGCCAGCCGGGTCTCGTCCAGCAGAGGCTCCTTGACGGACAACCTGAATTGGCATGTTCCTAGAGTAGAGTAGGTGCTGCAGATTTGTCAACATGATGGGATGACCGGCGGGACAAAAAGTGGGTTTCCGCCTTGGCAGTCCCCATCATCGGCCAATACGGAGTGATTCACGAAAGCCGGCGTCAAACTTGAGCAGCTGATCCACATCGGCCAGTTGCACCGCGGAGCGGGCGCGGCCGGCCCGCCACAACGCACTGGACAGCTGGTACGTGATGCGTGCAAAGGCCGGATTCGGATAGATGCCGCTCATCAACTCGTCGCGACCCACGTGCCGCCGCCAGCGCGTGAACGTTCTCAGGACCGACTCGTAGGAATTCGCGCAGGGATCGACTCGCTGGTCCGCGCCATTGATCTTCAACTGCTTCTGGCCTTCCAGGTATTCCACCTCGATGCGAAACGGCTGGCCGTCTCCGCGGCCGCAGAGAACTCGCCGTTTGGTGAATTCCGCGCCGGCCTTGAAGTTCGTCAGGCCCTGGATCGCCAGGCTGCCCAGAGTGAGCTGGTAGCTGCACTTTCCGTCGACGACGTAGGGGTAGATTTCGGGGTTCGGCGGCGAATAAGGCTCAGACTCGGCGCGGATGCCAACGCCTTCATCGAACACTTCGTCCAGGCTGCCGCGAATACGCGCCAGCACGAACAGCACGTACGCCAGGCAATGCACGGATTCCTGGTACTGGATCGGGACCATCCGCTTGTAGTTCCGCGGATTCTCTGGGGCTTCGCGATCCTTGGAGCGGCACATCGAGATGCCAGTGATTTGCACATCGCGATAGGACGAGAGGTGTTCGATAATGCGCTCGGTCAAGGGGTCGTACAGTTCGGGGAAATCGTACAGCATACAGACGCCGCTGTCTCTCGCCCCGGCGACCAACTGGTCACAATCCTCAGGCGATTCCGGCGAGGCCATGGGCTTTTCGTTCAGGATGGCCAGCGGCTCGAACCTGGCACGTTCGAGCAGCATCTGCTGCCCCGTCCGGCGCTGATCGGGATGCGCGGCCAAGTGGAACATGTCGACCGGCAGGCGATAGAATTCCGACTCGTCGTTTAGACGGGTCAAGGCGTCCGGATCGATGTCCGCCGGCATGGGGCCAGGGTCATACACAAACGTGCGAATCCGCTGCCGCAGGGCGACGTCCAGGAACTTCCGGCCGATATACCCCCACGCTCCCGCAATCGCGATCGAATCCGGCAAGTCTGTCATGGCGTCTTCCTCATCGTAGCCCTCTCGCTCCGCGAGAGGATCGCCTTCCATCTCGCGGAGCGAGATGCCTACTCTCGCAGGTGCCTTGCCCCGTCGTCGCTGCCGCACACCAGGGCGAAGGCGTCGCCGGCCAGTTGCGGCTGACGCTGGCGATACCGGTCCAGGACGGATTCCACAGCCGCCTCTGCCGCTTGACGCTCCACCAGAGCCACACAACAACCGCGGAAACCCGCGCCACTGAAGCGTGTACCGTACACGCCCTCGGTGGCGATCAGAATCTCGTACAAATCGACCAACGGCGGGCAGCCGCATTCGTAATTCTGAATGGAACTCTCGCCGGAGGCGGAGACCAGACGGCCGAAGCCGGCCAAGTCACCGCGACGCCAGCATTCGACCCCTTCCCGGACGCGTTGGACTTCGGAGAAAAAGTGCGCCGCGCGGCGGGCGGGGGGACCGTTCAACAGGTGCCGATATTTCGCGTACTCGTCGGGTTCAATGTTCCGCAAGACGGGCACCGCATCCGGCCGGCCCAGCGCCCGCAGCAGCACTTCTGCCGCCGCGCGGCACTCGTCGACCCGCCGGTTGTAGTCCGTACCGACCAGCGCCTGCTTGAGTCCGGAGAACGCCAACAGGATCGCCGGGGATCCGGCAGGTACCGTGGACGGGATCAATTCGTGTTCGCGTGTTCGGCAATCAAGGTACGTCAGATGGCCTCGCCGCGACAGCAAGATCGCCGACTGGTCCAGGATGCCGTTCCGCAGGCCCAGGTACTCGTTTTCGATCGCCTGGTCCAGGGCGATGTTCTCCTGCGCGGTAACCGTCAGGCCGTTAGCCTCCTCCAGGGCCAGCAGCAGGGCTACGCCGATCGCGGCGGAGGAACTGAGCCCGCCGCCGTCCAGACGGCCGGCGGTCACTCCTTGGATCCCGCATGGCAGAGGATAGTGCTGCTGTAACGAACGGACCGCCCCGCGGGCAAAGTTCCCCCAATCGCCGCCGCGCCGCTCGGGGACGTGATCCAAGGAAAACTGAACGTCTCCCGCGAAGTCCAAGCTGCTCAGCCGCACTTCGCCTGCCAACGGAGCATAGGCCACGTGGACGGCCTGATCGATGGCCATGGCCGTCACGGGCCCCAACTGATGGTCGATGTGAGCGCCCAACGGGCAGATGCGATACGGCGACCGCACGACGCGCACGCCGCCCGGCCGCACGCCATAGCGTCGGACCGCTTCCTGCCGCAGTTGTTCGAGGAATACAACTTGGGACATGGGACCTAACAAACCTCCCCGCGCCGTATGGGAGACGGGCTGGGGGTGAGGGCCTCTACGATGGGACACAGCGTCGCAAGATGGCCAGCGATCGTCCCTCCAAACGCCACGTTGTCTTGGGAGCGGCGGCAGCGTCCGCCACTGCCACGTATTGGTCGCGCGTCTCGACTTGCGCCGGCTGCTGGCCGTAGTTCGCCAACACCAGATAGAGTTCACGGTTGGCAAACGCAGACGCGACCACATCCGTGGGCAACGCCTGGCGGAACAATTCCGACTGGCCGATTTCCAGCCAGGCCCAGGTGCCCTCTTCGACCATCGGCAGGTACTGCTTCAGCCAGCGGGCGTGTGTGGGGCGGGCTTCCGGCCGCCCCGGCACGGAATCCCACCAGCCGTAGCTGAAGGGGCCGTTCGGGTGGGCTTGGTAGTGTTTCCAGATCGCCCGGCAGTGCCGCGTCCAGAAACAGCGTTCTTCGGGCGGATACTCGATGCCGGAAATCGCGGCCCGTTCGCCTGTGAACGGCCGCCCCGCCAGCAGCAGCGGGAATTGCAGGTAGGGGATCGCGTGCAAGTACAATTCGTCCTCGCTGGCAATCGTGGCTCGGCTCATGTCCAGGCACGGGACGACGTACGGCACATGCCCCTTGACGGCCTCGCGAAAACGGTCGCCTTGCTTCGCTCCTTCGCCGACCCAGAGGTAGTCGTACACCGTCAGATCGGTCTTGGGAGCAAGGACGTTGCCCCGATGAACTTTGACCACACCCCCGCGACGATGGACTTCGGCGTAGATCAGGGCCAGCAGATCCGACAATGCTCCGTCGTGGCCGGCGTTTTCCTCGAAGGCCAGCACTTGATCGCCGCTCGGCTGGCCCGCGACGTCTGGTGGCTGACGATAGCCGAGGTCGTTGTAGACGCCGTCGATGCCGTAGTCGTCCAAGATGCGGACCAGATGCTTGAAGAAGTACGCCCGCCAACCTGGACTGGCCGGCGAACAGTGGGCGTAGCGGAAGTAGATCTCGACCAGCGGATGATCGTCCTTCGCGGTCCATTCCGGCCGGAAGTCGGGATCGTTTTTCTCGAAGTAGCCGCTGGACACATACACGATCAGCTTCATGCCTCGCCGGTGTACCATGTCCACGAAGCGGCGAAAGCCGGCGGGGTTCAGCGGCGCGAGCTTGTGGCCGCCGAACAGACGTTGCGAATCGTTCCATTCCTCGTGGACTTGGAGCAAGCGAATGCCGTGGTCCCGCAGGCGGTCCAATTCCTGCTCGTCCCAATCATCGGGATCCCAAGGCTTGCGGCAGGGGTACTCGCCCAAGTTGTAACAGCACTGGCCCGGCAGGTAACCGGTGACCAGATGCTTGCGCAAACATGTACGAATGGCCCGCTGGCAGAAGCCGATGTTCATCAGCCGTCGCCGGTGATCCGCGGCGCCGTAGCCGGCCAAGACGGCGGGTGTATCCGCCGGCATCGCAGAAATCGCGTGGCCCGCGCCCGTCGAACGGTTCGCGGGAACAGCCAGTATTCCAGCGGCTGCCGCGCCGGCTTTGAGCAGATCGCGTCGGTGCATGGTTTCACTCCTGGGGCGTCTTGGAAGGGCTGACCGATCGCTCACCAGCATAGCATGCGTCGCGTTTGGTGGCGATGGATGCTGGAACTTCTCCCCCCTGGATGACATGCGGCCCGCAGATCGTTACCATGCACAACCGTGATCCCTCAAGTCCCATCCCAAGGAGTCTCCCGATGAACGAACGCCACGAGCCAACCTCCCGCCAACGTTTTTCCCGCCGTCAGTTCCTGGCCGCCTCGGCCGCAGCCGGAACGGCATTAGGCACGCTGCCCCTGGCTCGCAGCGTCCATGCCGCCGGCAGCGATGTGATCAAGGTTGGCTTGATCGGCTGCGGTGGCCGCGGCAGCGGCGCGGCGGTCAATGCCATGAACGCCGGGCCTGACGTTCGCCTGATCGCCATGTCCGACATCTTCGACGACAAGGTGAAGACCAGCCGTGCGAACCTTAAGAACAACAAGCCCGACCAGGTGGCGGTGGACGACGACCACTGCTTCGTCGGCTTTGACGCCTACCAGAAAGTGATCGACAGCGGAGTCGACGTCGTGCTGATCGCCTGCACGTCCAAATATCATCCCCTCTACTTGAAGGCCGCCGTCGACGCCGGCAAGCACGTGTTCGTGGAGAAGCCCCACGCCATCGATCCGCCGGGGATTCATGTCGTCCAGCAAGCGGTCGACGAGGCCCAGAAAAAGAAGCTGAGCATCGTCTCCGGGCTGTGCTGGCGCTACGACAAAGCGGTGCAGGAAACGATCCAGCGCGTGCTGGACGGCGCGATCGGCGACATCGTTGCGATCCAGGAAACCTACATGCGTTCGACCTACCGCAACATCGAACGCCAGGCGGGGTGGAGCGAACTGGAGTACCAGTTCCGCAACTGGTACCACTTCCGCTGGCTGTCGGGCGACGACGGTCCGCAGTCGCTGTTGCACAGCATCGACAAGGCCGCCTGGGCGTTGCGCGAGGAAACGCCGGTCAAAGCCTTCGGTTCCGGCGGCCGTTCGTCCTGCTTCTCGCCCGTCCACGGCGACGTGTTCGACCACGACGCGATCGTCTACGAGTACGCCAACGGCGTGCGGCTGTATGCCAACGTCCGCGCCCAGGACGGCTGCTACAGCGAGGTCTCGGACACGATTCTGGGCACCAAGGGCCGCGCGTACTTGCCCAACAAATGCCGCATCGAAGGCGCCACGAACTGGGAGTACAGCGGACCGAAAGCCAACATGTACGATGCCGAGCACGTGGTGCTGTTCGACGCCGTCCGCAGCGGCCAGACCGTGAACGACGGCCTCCGCATGGTCCGCAGCACGATGCTGTCGCTGCTGGGCCAGATGGTCTGCTACACGGGCCAGCAGATGACGTGGGAACAGGCCCTCAACTCGCCGTGGCGCGCCGGCCCGGACAACGTCAGTTGGGACATGGACCCGCCTGCCAAGCCCGGCGCCGACGGGACCTATCCGGTGCCGATTCCGGGGATCACCAAGCTGGCGTAGGATCGTCGAGATGGGGCTGACCCGACTGATCCGCCGTCGTCTTTCAAGGTAAATCGCAGTTCTCCTCGCGGGAGAACTCGAGCAGGCAGAGCCCGCGCGGAGGCAGATCAAGCTGCCAAACCGGATCGCGCGAATCGAACATGCCCAGACGCTGCCGGCCAGCCTCGTCGATGCGATACACGGCACAGCGGGCACGTAGACCGTACGCTTGGGCGTCGATGGGCAGCCGCAGTCTGAGTTTCTGGTCGTGAATGCTGGCCAGAACAATGGCCACGTCCCCGTCCGCGGCTTGCCACGCGCCGGCTAACGCCACGGGGTGGGTCCGTTTGGAGGCTCGCAGGGGCGTGTAGACTCCGATTTGTGCGACGTCGATTTCCTGCTGCGGTACGTCGAGCGCCGGTGGGCGAACCCATGTGCCGTGCAGCAGGTACTTGAGCGCCTGCATCCGCGTGCGGACCAACCGCGTCACGAAGTCGATTTCCTCGGGGCGTTCCTGCAGTTGCGAAGGCAGGAAATTCGCGAGCATGGGCTGCATGCCCCAGGCAAAGGTCCGCGACTGCTCCAGCAGGAATTGCTTGCTGAACTTGCGATCCAGCAACGTCAGAGTTCCCGGCAGGGTCTTTTCCGGCGGCCATTTCTCGTCATAGGGCGGATGAACCAGTCCGGCATAGTTGCCGAAGACGATCGTGCTGCCGTGGTACACCGCTTGAAAAAACGGGATCGGCTCCCAGACGGGACTCGAACCGATGCGGTCGGCGCTGACGCTCAGGGCCAACGTCAAGTCCAGGCTCCCGATCCACGGCTCGCCGCAGAATTCGCCTCCCAACGCCACGCGGCCGCGCGTGGAGCCGCGATCGCGGATCTCGGCGGTGAGCATCGCCAAACCGTCCGTCCAATACCGGCCGGTTCCCAAGATATGGCCGTGACTGGGATCGTAGCAATTGGCTAAGACGCCCGTCTGATCCATGTAGACACCGTCGGCTTTCAGGCCGCAGAAGACTTCTTGCGCCAGACCGGCGTACTTGTCGCGCCAGAATCGAGTGCCGATGCACATCGGCACGCAGGGCGCCTTCATGAACACATTGTACACCTCCGGCCGGACCTGGCCGTCCGGTCCCTTGACGGCGTACGCCTCGGCGCCCTCGTCGATCCAACTCTGGGTCTGCATTCCCCACAGACGTTGGTTCATGTACAGGATCGCGTGGACGTCCTGCTGCTGCGCCGCGGCCAAGGCGGCCTGGAACCGTTCGCTGCCTTCGCGAGGCGGCAGGTATTCGGGAAAACCGGCGTCGTAGGCGCAGTTGTGCCACCAGTGCCACAGCACGCTGACCGGCGTCTGCAGGTGCTTCCGCATCACCGTCGCCGGCTCCAACACGCCCGGCGACCGGCCGCGATTCCACACCCAGAGTCCGGTCTCGGGCAACCAGGCCGGCGTCAACTGGCGGCGCAACCGGCCGCGGCCGGCAATCGTCTTGGCTGCCGGCGACTGGCGATACAATCGCGCCGCGGTCGTCCAATCGCCGTGGAACGCGCCCAGCACGACCGCAAAGGGAAGGTGGAACTCGGCCAGCTCGGCGGCCTCCTGTTCCGGCTCGTGCAGGATTTCGAAATGCACTCGTCCCTGCCCGTCACCCCACAGCGCGAACTCCTTGCGGTAGTTCTGCGGGTCGTCGCAAGCCGCGTAGAAGCCGGGACCATGGTCCTGATAGAAGGCCAGGCACGGCATGTTCAGGGGAAACGGATAGCGCCAGGCGAGGCGGGCGCCCTGCTTGTTCTTGCCTTGGATCAGAGCGCGGGGGTTGCGGGCCAGAGCGCCCAACTCGCGCGGAATGGCGAGCACTTCCTCGGTACGCTCCCGCAGGCTGGGGACGCGGGGAAACCGGACTTGCGTCAGCCGCACGCCTTTCGGCTTCACGACCGACAGATCCCAGCGGCTGAGCGATTCGCCCTGTTGGCCGAGCCGGATCAGGACCTCCACGCGCAGCGGTTGCGTCCCTTCGGCTGCAACCTGGTCCCACACCAGCCGCAATCCAGATTGATCCGCCGTCAGTCGCTCGATTTTGGGAGGACCAGCGCGCTCGGCGCTCAATTCGTGCGCAGTCTCGCCGTCGCGGACGGTGATCTGCCACAGCCCCAAGGGCTCCGGACCGCCGGCGAGTTGATTGCAGCCGTCAGGCAACTGGACCAGTTCCAGGAGCGTTCCGTTGGCCGGGTCCAGCCCGATCTGCAACTTGCCGTCCGCGACCCGCACGGGTTCCACGTTGGCAACGTTACTTTCCTCGGCTGCCGCGGCCAGAGCGGCCCAAGTCCACGCCGCAAGCCCCACCCATGACGCAAATCGTTTCATCGTCGCCTCCCAAAAACGGCCCCTCCGCGGTCGGGAGCCTGGTCCACAAGATGCCTTCGAGTCTCACTCCGTACGATGCGCGCGCCGTGCGCGCATCCTGGCGTGGCGAGCGGGGTGGCGTGAGCCCCCCGGTTCCCAGCTAGTCGTCCGGTTCAGAACCGGGGGGCTCACGCCACCCCGCTCGCCTGGATTGACCGAGCCTACCCGCTGGCGATGAACAAGGCAAGGCCGTGCTCGCCCCCCACTACTTTCCCAGCCACGGTGCGGCAATCTCCGGCGAGATTTCCTCCAAGACCGCCTCCAGGCCAAACAGGTCGGGATCCTCAAGCCACGGATCCGGCCGGTCCAATACTCTGGGAGAATCCCGCTCGACGACCGGCGAAGACCGCTCGGCATTCGGCACCAGACCTGTGTCTTGGAAGGCGGCGGTTGGCTGAGCCGGGTGATCGAACGTTGGAGATTCGCTGCGGGGTGCTGCAGCGTCAAGCACGGCGGGGAGGAAACGCAATCTCTCGACCATGCCTTCCATTAGTGTTCTTGACTCCCCCTCACCGAAACCTCCCGGAGGACCGTTGAGATAGTTGACGACCAGCAGCACGTCCGCGGGCGTGATCGCACCGTCTTCAGTGACGTCGAAGAAACGCGGCGGATAGAACTGCTGCGCCGGGATCTCCGTTTGGCCCACCCGAATGTTGATGTAGTTGATCGTTTCCAGCGCGTCCAACGGACTGACGATTCCTTCGCTGTTGACGTCAAGCGGATTGACGGGGTTCGTCCAGACGTCGACGGGAGGTGGGCCGGCGACCACGGCCGCAGGCTCGTACGGCCCGGAACGGGTTGCATCGAATACCAGATCGGCCAAGAAGTAGGCACCGCAGAAATCCGCTGTACTCTCGATGAACTCAAACTTGCGTTGCCCGGACAAAGGGTCGAAGGAACGAATCAATCGTGTCGTGCCATCGGAGCCCTGGGCGGTCATGATGGCGTCCGCCCAGCCGTCATTATTCGTGTCGACGGCTGCCACGCGCACCGGCGCGTGATAGCTCTCCGCCATGCCGTCGTACGCGGCGAACTGGGTATGAATCGCCCCCGTACTTCCATCGAGCACCAGGACTTGCGAGCCTCCGGTGATCCCTGCCCCAACGATCATGTCGGGGATCTCGTCGTCGTTGACCCGCGCGACATCCAGCGAGACGCCGCCTCGGAACGTCGCGGGGAAAGGGCTGTAACTGCGAACGAGGTGGGCCGTGGTACCGTCGTACGCGAAGACGCGGACAGAACTCCTCATACCAGCCTCGTTCGCCACGACGATCTCCGTTTTGCCGTCGAAGATCAGTTGGCCATCGGAGTACGTTCCCA
The DNA here is from genome assembly GCA_964409865.1 of uncultured Pirellulaceae bacterium. GTDB lineage: Bacteria > Planctomycetota > Planctomycetia > Pirellulales > Pirellulaceae > Anammoximicrobium. Next base: position 1,233 of record CAYPGE010000004.1, on the reverse strand, counting down.
GATCCGCCAATGCCACCGTGGCGCCGCCTTTGAACGAAGCGCCAAACGGATCGAACGCATAGGTCTTCTCGAAGTAGGAGCCCTTGTTCTCGAAAATCGCCACCCTTGAGCCCATGTAACTCATGGCAACGACGATGTCGTTCAATGCATCACCGACGACGTCGCCCACCGCGACGTCCACGCCGCCCGTGAATGATTCGAAGGCGAGAAACGCAAGCTCCTCGAACTCGTCTCCGTCAATTCCAAACACTCGAATCCAGGGATCATGGTTGCGTCCCGGCGCCGTGACGATTTCGGGAGTCGCGTCCCCCGTCACATTGCCCGTCGCCACCCGCACGCCGCCCCGGTAGGATTCCTCGTAGGCCGGGAACGAACGGATCAGTTCCCCCGTAACCTGGTTCACGATGTGGACATAAGGTTGGCTGCAATTCGCCTTGTCCGGGGCGATCACGATGTACTCCTGCGTCACCGGCACCGACGCTCTGGCAATGGCGGGGTCGGTCTCGTTCGAGTCGGCGGTGGCGGTGTTTTCGATGAAGCCGTCGCCGCCGCCGTTGGAGACGATGTCGGCCATCGTCACCGTGTGCGTCGCCGTGTACACCCATGTCTCGCCGACCTCCAGTCGCATGTCAGTGTTGCCGGGGTTGTCCGCCACGCGGGTCAGATCCGTAACGAACGGATCGACCACCGTCACGCCCGTCAGCGTCGTGTTGCCCGTGTTTTGGACCGAGATCGTATAGTCGATCACCTCGTCCGGCACATTGGCCGTGCCGCCGGGAACCGCGGCGTCCTTGACGATTTTCAGCGACGGATTCTGCGGCAAATCCACATCTTCCGCCGCGCTGGCAGGCTGCGATTCGTCGGACAGGGCCAGTGCCTCGTTAAAGAAGTGGCCCGCGTCAATATCCGCCTGCCTGATGAAGTACACACCGCGAAACGTCGTCGCGTCCGTCTCACCTGCGCCCAGCGTCGTCGGATTCCCGCTGATTGTGACCCCGCTCATTCGGTCCACGACCCGCACGTTGTGCAGCGTCACGCTGCCCGTGTTCTTCACCGCGAACGTATAGCGGATCGTCTCGCCTTCGTCCGCATCGCCGTCGCTGTTCTCGTCCTGGAACGTCCCCACCTTGACCAAAGCGATCGACGGCGCCGCCGGCAGCGGCGTATCGGCCGTCGCTGTGGCCGTGACGTCGGGACCGCCCGGAGACGTGGCCGTCACCAACGCTTCGTTGT
>CAYPGE010000003.1:25133-69539 GCA_964409865.1 uncultured Pirellulaceae bacterium | reverse complement strand
CTAGCTTGGTCGGCGGCGTAGCGAATCGCACTGTAACGCTCCAACAGCGGCAGCAGCAACTCGCGGCGAAGCTGCGATCCATTCTCCAGCAACTGCGTCAACTGCTCGCGCTGGCGCTCGTCCAGCAGTGTCATCAGCCGGATCAGGGGCAGCGTCGGTTTTTGCTTGGCCAGATCGGTGCCCAGCGACTTGCCGGTTTGGGACTCCTCCCCCAGCAAATCCAAGATATCGTCGGCGATTTGGAAGGCGATTCCCAGATCGCGGCCGTAGGCGGCACAGCGAGCGACGCAGGCTTCATCGCCGCCTGCGTAGTACGCGCCTAATTCACAGCTGCAGGCGGTCAATTCAGCCGTCTTGGCCTCGATGATCGAAAGATACTCCGTCTCGCTCAAACGAAAGTCCCCGCGGCTGCCTTTCTGACGCAATTCGCCCTCGCACACCCGGTTCGTGGCCCGCCCGATGCGGCGGCAGGCGAACGTCGTTTCCAGCAGACTGGCGAGGTGAAACGCGTGCGTGAACAGGAAATCCCCCAACAGAACGCTGGATTCGTTGTCCCACCGCGAGTTGACGGTAGCCAGATGCCTGCGCATGGATGCCTCGTCCAGGACATCATCGTGGATCAACGTCGCCGTGTGAATCATTTCGACGACCGTGGCCAGCGTCAGGTGTTCGTCATGCACCTGGCCCACGGCTCGGGCACACAACAGTAGCAGGGCTGGCCGCAGGCGCTTGCCGCCGATCAGGCAACCGTACCGGACCAATTCATCGACGAAGGCGTGTTCGCTGCGAAGTTCGGCGGCCAACATCGCTTCGAATTGGGCCAGTTCCCGTTCTACCGGGCCGAGCAACGTCGGCAACGACGTGGCAGGCGCGTCCTGCTGCAGCACGGAAGTACTCATTTCGACGCCTCCAATTCCGGTCACGCCGTTGGGTCTGCGGCTGAATCACGCGCGGGGCGTTGCCCGCCCGCTTGATCGCTTCGCTGAAAGTGCCCGCTGGCGCCGCCCGACTTCTCTTCCAGGCGGATTTCCTCGATCGTCATGCCCCGATCGACCGACTTGCACATGTCATAGACGGTCAACGCCGCGGCCGAGACGGCCACCAGAGCTTCCATCTCGACGCCTGTCCTGGCCGTAATCCTCGCCTGGGCAACGATTTCCAGGCAAGCGTCGTCGCGACTGGCAAAGTCGATCTGGATGGACTCCAGGGCAAGCGGATGGCACAGCGGAATCCAGTCCGCTGTTCGCTTGGCGGCCATCATCCCCGCCAACCGGGCCACTTCCAGAACGTCCCCCTTCGCCACCTGCCGATCATGGATCAGGCGGAGCGTTTCGGGACACATCCGTACCCGCCCACTGGCCTTGGCGATCCGCACCGTCAGCGGTTTCTCGGATACGTCGACCATGCGACTGGCACCGCTGGCGTCAAAGTGTGAGAGCGGAGAACTCATCCGCTATTAACCGGCATCCGGCAGCCGAAACAACAAAAAAACGCCCAACAAAGTGGGCGTTTTTCCGAGCGACGGGGAAGGGAGTCCGGAGCCGGGAACCCCGGTACTTCCACGGGTCGATTCATTCGACCGCCCCATCAGCAATATGCAAGCCGTCGCGAGGGCCTGTACACGACGGATTAATCAATGCGGCGAGAGCGATTTAACGCGGGCTTCAGCAGGAAAACGGGTGGGTCAGACCAGTTCCTTCTTGGCACCGATTAGCGTCCGCAGGCGCTCCGCTAGGAGTCGCGCGTCGAACGGCTTCTTGAACGTTTCGTTGATACTGGAACGATCGAAGCTCATGGGCTGGCCGTCATCCGGCAGCAGAGCGATCAGGATCGTATCCGAGAAATCGGCGTTTCTTCGCAGGTTCTGGCAGATTTGCAGGGCCTCGACCTTGCCGATCGAGAAATCCACGCAGATGCAATCCGGGTGGAAACTTTCCGCCTGAATTCCCGCCTCGAATCCGCTGGCCGCTACCGCGACCTTAAACGCGCGTTCGGGCGGCAATTCGCGCTTCATGTTCTCGATCAGCACCTGATCCTGAGCCACGATCAAGACTTTGGCCATGGCCTCGTCTTCGAGGTCGCCCAAAGGCATGCCGTGCTCTTTCAGAAATCTGATCAGGTATTCTCTGGGGATGCGTCGGTCTTGCGATCCGGGAATCCGGTAGCCCTTCAGCCGGCCGGAGTCGAACCACTTGCTGACCGTGCGCGGGGCCACTTTGCAGATCTTTGCGACCTGTCCAGTTGTGAACACCTTCATCGCAGGTTCTCCATAACTCTCTCGTTGACTCGTCCTCATCCGCGTCCGGCCGTTGGACCGGAGCACGGGGTCGTTTCCCCTCGTCCGCGTTGGTCGCCTTGGTTCCGTGGCGTTCCTTCGGTCGGTGGGACAACCGAAAGTGCCGCAGACATCTGGGTCGGGGATTGACGCTCGTTACGCTTCTGCGCGGCTTTGACTCAGCTCCCTCTGATCTCCGCCAAGAGAAATCATCGGCAGCGCGAGTGCTTAAAATTGGTTAAAATCCACAAAGTGGAGAAGCTTGTTGCTGCCGTCGCCAAACACACAGTAGAGCTAATTGGCTCTATCGCTTGGCGTGTTGGCACCGTTGCAGAGGGATGACCCGCATGAACCTGCACGAGCGCGTCGCTCCGCAGATTCAGCGAAGGCAAACCAGGAAGCCTAAGGCAGGACCCCCCCTGCTCAGCTTGTTCGGCTTGCGAACCGTACCGGCTAGTCGCAATGTACGTTTCGGAACAAACCTTCCGATTGTAAGTTTCGAACCGAAAGGTCAGTTTACTTTAGGAAACGTTTCGAAGTTGCTTGCGGACGGGCTAAAGACCGCCTCGGAGGCCAAACGGCACCGCCCGGACGGTGTCGGAAAGGAAGCAATCCTGGCCCACAATGCCTACTTTGACAAAGTTGGACTGCGTGGGGCGAAAGGGGGCGAACGGCCGCAGGCCCCGAGAAGCGAGAGACTCCGCTTCACTTCTCATCGGACGCTCGAGGCCGCCCGGGAACCTACACGCCGACCGATTCAGCATCCCGAAAAACGGCTGTTCCGCGATCCAAGCGACGATTAGACTCATACAGAATGCGGCGGCCGTCCAAGGGGAAGGGGAGCAAGACCATGAGCACGTTCGATACGGTGGGCCCGTCGGCGGCGGAGGGCGGGCGCAAGGAGAACACGCTGCGAAAACTGGAACGGATGAACGCGGCGCTGCGGCACGGCGAACCGGACCGGGTGCCGATCAGCGATTTTTTCTGGGGCAGTTTCGTCAAGCGTTGGCGCGAGGAACTGGGCTTGCCCGCCGATGCGAACCCGTACTACTACTACGACCTGGATTGGATCGCCACCGTGCCGAACATGGACCCCTGGATTCGGCCTTTCGAGACGCTGCAGGAGACGTCCGAGGTGGTGGTGGTCAAGACCGGCTTCGGCGCGGTGATGCACAAGCGGTTCGAGTTTCCCATGCCCGAGATGCGCAGCTGGGAGACGGACACCTTCGAGAAACTGGAGCGGGTCCAGTTCGACGATCCTCGCGACCGCCGCCGGTTTTTCGAGGCGGGCGACAATCAAATCGCCGGCGTGGGCGACGGGTTCCAACGCAATTCGCCGCCGTGGATCGAAAGCGTGCGGTCGTTGCGGCCCGATTTTCCCGTGTACGGCAGCATGATCGAAGCCAGCGAGTGCCTGACGCGGCTGATCGGCCAGGAGAACTCGATGCTCTGGATGGCCGAGTATCCGCAGCGGATGGGCGCCGTCATCCATCGGATCGGCGAGTTCTACCTGGAGATGGCCCGGGCCGAACTGGAGGCCGGCGCGGGTCTGCTGGACGGCTTTGTGATCTGGGGCGACGTGGCGTACAAGAAGAGCACCTTCATGTCGCCGGCCTACTGGCGCGAGTACTTCAAACCGTGGGTGGCGCGGATGGTGGAACTGGCACACGCGCACGACGTGCCGGTAATCTACCACGGCTGCGGCAACGTGCAGGCCATCTTTTCGGATTACATCGAGGTCGGCCTGGAGGCGTTCAATCCGCTGGAAGTGAAAGCCGGCATGGACGCCGTCGACCTTCGCCGGCGCTACGGTCACCGCATGGCCTTTTGCGGCAACAGCGACATCCAAATTTGGGAAACCGGGGACCGCGATGCGATCCGCCGCGAAGTACTGCGCAAATTGAACGCCGCCAAGGGCGGCGGGTTCATTTTTCAGTCCGATCACTCCGTGACCAGCAGCGTCTCGGGGCCGACGTACGACTACATCGTCCAATTGGTCCGCCAGTACGGCACCTATCCGCTGCAACTGGGAGAATTCGATGAAGACATGAAGCCCTCCGCATGACTCCCATCCCCCCCCAATCCTTTGCTCGGCGTCGCCCTGCACAGCGCCGGTGCGGCTCAAACCGAAAGACAAAACCATGACCTTGAAATTCCTTGGCCCTGACCCCCGAGTTCCCGGTGAAACGAGAAAGCTGCAGCCCCAAGTCGCTACCATTTTTCCTGAGGGCGAGACTTTGGTGTCGGTGCCGGGAATCCATGTCAGCCAACGATCGGCCTACGTGGACAGCGTGGACCAGGCGCGGCGTCAGGCGCAGCAACCGCCGTTGAGCGAAGAACAGCGAGAATCGCTCTGGTCCTCTGCCGTCGACCTTTTCCTCCGGCGTGATGTCATCGAGATCCGGCCCGATCCGGAACAGATGGAATTGGCTTTCCAGGCGGACGACCTGTTGCAGGAACTCCTTCCCAAACACCGGATCTCGTTTCTCTCGGCCGGCAACGCGCAAGTCCATGACGCAATTCAACGGGCCGGGGAATGCTGGCGGATCACTCCTCGTCCCATCTCGACCGAAGACGCAGTCCGGCTGATTCAGAGCTGCCGGCTGGGCATCGGCGGCCGCCAGATCTACTATCACAGCCCTGTGACGGGCACGCGGATGGTCACGTGTCAGGAGTTCGCGGACTTGGCGCTCCTGGACGACAAGGAATTGCAGAAACACCTGATCGAAATTCAATACTACAGCAAATGCTTCAACCGCCACGGCAATCCGGAAGTCAGCTTTTTCGTTGCCGGCCGCAGATTCTGGGAGCACCTCGTCAAGCTGGATTTCAGCCTGCTCAAGGCCGCTGAACTTCGCAACGCTCACGCCGCCCTGAGTCAGCAGTTCACCACCGTTGTGCCTCCCGAACTGCGCCGGGACGATCCAACGAAGATCGAATGGCGGCAATTGATGTTGACCGAATTGCAGCCGCTAGACGAGGGCCGCGTGTTGGAGGAAAAGCTGCTGGGCATGGCGCCCGAGTTTCACCGGCACATCCAATGGCTGCCCGGCGGGCGGATCGAACACGGCGAACTCTTCTTGGATTCCTTTTTCGACGAAGCGACACCCTGTGGCGATCAGGAAATCGAGCAGTTGCTGGACGACAGGGCCCGCGGCTTGATCTACAACTTCGTGCGTGACTACGCGCACCTGGAGTACATCAACGTGGGGCGAATTGCCGACTCGCTGTCGCTGGAACGCCGCCTGCAAGGGCGTCGCGGCGTGTATGTCGTGGAATTGAAACAAGAGGGCAGCCAGCAAGAGATCATCAAGATCATCCGACTCCAGAAGTGGGACGTCTGCGATCGCCTGGACCACGGCCAATCGCTGCTGGACGCGATGATCGGGTCCGAAGATTACACGGACTATGTCCTGGATCGGCGACTGGGCTGCCGCCGGCTGACGATGAATCTTCCCGGCGTCCTGGTCACCGGCAAGATCCGGGAAGCGTATCGCGGCAAGAATTCGGAGGGGCGCGACAGGCCCATCTGGACACCCTACTTTGAACGCGACTATGCGCGCGGGACCGCCACGGACAAGTTGCCCGTCGAGCGGCTTCGGCAAGAGGAATACGCGCTGCGGTTCGCGGAGTTGTTGGGGCGCGCCGCCGCCCCGAACATGATCGTCGGGCGCTGCGGGGACGACGGTCATGTCTTCTTCGACGACGGCGACGAGGTGATTGTCGAGGACAAGGACGGGTTTCCGAGCGAACTGATCGTCACCCACCACACGGGCTCGTTTGCCGATTTTCGCGCGGACCTGACCCGTTCCGCCGCCGAGTACGCGGATCCCGTGAACAAACGAGCCAAGTTCCTGCCCGATCACAAGGCCTTTGTGGAAACCTATCTCTCCTCGTTCATCCGCAGCTTTCAACACGTTCAGGAAGAATACCGGCTCCGGCCGAGAGCCTTCGACACGCTGTTCCGACATCGGCCGCGCGATCCGGGAGGCAGCTTCGCGTTCCGCTGGGAGTGCGTGCTGAAGCGACTGGCCACCGCCGACGCGGTCGCCCTAGCCGAGTGCATCCGGGCCCACGTCGTGCCGCCGTCAAGCCCCTAACAAGACCGCCCCGTGGGACTGGTGGCAGGCATCGACGACCTGCTGCCGGATCTGGTCGGCCTGTTCGTTCGTCAGCGTCCGCTGGCGGGAGCGCAGCGTGATGGAAAACAGCAGGCGTTTCTTGCCGGCGCCGTCTTTTTTCGGGTCCCGATAGATCTCTTGGTAGCGGACGCTTTCCAGGCACTCGCCCACCGCTCGCTGGACCGTTTCCGCCAGGCTCGCCCAGCGCACGGATTCGTCGACGATCAGGTTCAAGTCGCGCTCGATCGCCGGATAAGGGCTCTGCTCGGCATACCTGGGAATCAAGTCGGCCAGCTCGACCAGCACCGGCATGCGGATTTCGGCCACCGTGGCCGGCGACCGCAAGCCGGCTTGCTGCAAGCCGTCGGCGGACAATTCGCCGATGTAGCCCAAACATTGGCCTTGCACGCGGAACTCGGACGACTTGACGGAATCCAGCAAGGGTTGCCGGGTATCGACGGCTTCCAGTCGCGTGCCCGGCCGCAGGGCGGCGAGCACGGCTTCGACGACGCCCTTGAGCCGGTAGTAGTCGCCTCCGGAAACGATGCCCAGCGTCCATTGTTCGCCCGGCAGGCCGCCCGCGGCCGGCAGGTACACGCGGGCGGTCTCGAACAACTCGATGACCGGATTGCCCAGCGATTCGTTCACGCGCCGCGCTTCCAGCAGACTGGGGATCAAGCTCCGCCGCAACCGGTCGGCGCCCTTGAGCATCGGCGTGCTGGTCTGCAAGGCGGCGGCGGCCGTCCAGGGGCTGAGGGCGGCGGCCGACTCCTCGGACACCACGCTGGCCGTCATCGCCTCGTCAAAGCCCGCGCACAGCAGCACCTGCCGCACTTTGCCCAGCACGCGGTCTTCGTCGCTGCGGTGCGAGGGGGCCATCGGCACGCCGACGTCCTCGGGAATGCGGTCGTAGCCGTACACGCGGGCGACTTCCTCGACCAGGTCGATCTCGCGCGTCAGATCGCGCCGCCAGTTGGGCGGAACCACGGTCACCGACGCCGCGTCGTGTGACGCCCCCTGGCACCCCAGGGCAGCCAGAATCCGCTGCACTTCGTCCGCCGGAATTTCGATCCCGAGCACGCGCGGCAGTTGCGACAGCCGCAGCACGATCGGCTCGCGGACGGGGATTTCTTGCCCGACCGAGATCACGCCCTGGGCCAAACGTCCGCCGCCCAGTTGCAGAATCAACTCGCAACAGCGGCGGCTGGCCCAATCGACGCCGAGGGGATCCACGCCGCGCTCGAAGCGGTAGGACGAGGGGCTGTGCAGAATCAGTTTGCGGGCCGTGGTCCGAATCGACAGCGGCGCGAAATCCGCCGCCTCGATCAGCACGTCTGTGGTGTCGTCCGACACTTCGGTCCGCGCCCCGCCCATGACGCCGCCCAGGGCCACCGCTCGTTCGGCGTCGGCGATCACGCACATGCCCGGCTCCAGCGGGTACGTCTTGTGGTTGATGGCCTCGAACAGCTCGCCGCTCTGCGCCTCGCGCACGATGATCTCCGGCCCCGCCAACTTGGCAAAATCGAAGGCGTGCAGCGGCTGTCCGCATTCCAGCATCACATAGTTGGTGACGTCCACCACGTTGTTGATCGCCGGAATCCCGATCGTCGCCAGCCGGTCCACCATCCACTGCGGACTGGGCGCGATCCGCACGCCCTGCAGCACGCGGGCCGTGTAGCGGAAGCACAGTTGCGGGCACGCGATGGCGACCTTCGTCAACTCGGCCACGGGCGGGCCGCTCTCGGCGGGCTGAGGCGGCGGCACGCGGAGCCCCGTTTGCCACAGGACGGAAACCTCCCGAGCCACGCCGATATGCCCCAGGCAGTCCGGGCGATTGCTGGTGATCTCCAGGTCGATCTGCAGATCGTCTCCGACCGTCCGGCTGTCTTCGTGGTTCAGTCCGGCCATCGACAGCCGCTCGACGAATTCGTCGTGCGACATCTTCAACGACACGTAGTCTTGGAGCCAATTCCAGGAAACTAACATGATGACCTCGAGAAAAGGGGTCAGGACTCTTTTCCTGAGTCCGGCCAGAAAAGAGTCCTGACCCCTTTTCTGTTTAGAACTGGTGAAGGAAGCGGACGTCGTTCTTGTAGAACTCGCGGATGTCGGTGATCCCGTGGCGGCGCATGCACAGCCGCTCGACGCCCAGCCCGAAGGCGAAGCCGATGTATTTCTCCGGGTCGTAGCCCACGGCGTTCAGTACTTGGGGATCGACCATTCCGGCGCCGCCAAACTCGATCCATTGTCCGTCCCAGTGGAAATCCGCCTCGACGCTCGGCTCCGTGAACGGGAAGAACGACGGGCGGAAGCGAATGTGGACGTCGCGGCCGAGATAGCTGGCGGCGAACAACCGCAATACGCTCTTCAAGTCGGCCATCGTCACCTGGGTGTCGATCAGCAGCCCTTCCATCTGGTGGAACATGGGGTAGTGCGTGGCGTCCGCGGTGTCGGGGCGGTAGACGCGTCCCAGGCAGATGATCCGCACCGGCGGCGGCGTCTTTTCCATCACCCGGATCTGGACCGTGCTCGTCTGGCTGCGCAGCAGCGCCGTCTTGGCGCCGGCCGCCGTATCGGCCGTAGCCAGGTAGAAGTTGTCCAGCGGGTCGCGGGCCGGGTGCTCGCGAGGGATGTTCAGCGCCTCGAAGTTATGCCACTCGTCTTCGACCTCCGGGCCGTCGGCGACCGAGAAGCCCAATCGTCCCATGATGTCTTTCAGCTCTTCCATCGTCTGGGTGATGGGGTGAAGATGGCCGATGCGAAGCGGCGTGCCGGGCACCGTCGGGTCGAACTGCGGTCCCTCTTTCTTCTTGGCCACCACCGGCGAGGCCGCCAGTCGCTCGGACGCGGCTTTGAAAGCCGACTCGACCTGCTCCTTGACCTCGTTGAAACGCTTGCCGACAGCGGGGCGATCGGACTTGTCGATAGCGCCCATGCCCTTTTGTGCCGCTTTGAGTCGGCCCTGCTTCGCGCCCAGAAACTCGACGCGCGACGCCTCGACCGCCTCTGCCGTAGCCGCCGAGGCGAACGCTTGCACCGCCTGCGCTGCCAAATCGTCCAACTGTTTCGTGAAATCCGCCAGTGCCATAGCCGTCCGAACGAAGCAGGCCCTAGGCCGCTGCCAAAGCCTGTTTAACCTTGTCCACCACCTGATCGAACGTAGGGGCGTCGTGAATCGCCATTTCGGAAAGCGTCTTGCGGTCCATCTCGATGCCGGCCTTCTTCAGTCCGTTGATGAACTCGCTGTAACGCATGCCCCGCTGGCGGACCGCCGCGTTCACGCGGATGATCCACAACCGGCGGATGTTCCGCTTCTTGTTTCGCCGGTCGCGATAGGCGAAAGCGCCTGCGCGAATCAACGTCTCTTTGACGGTCCGCAGCAGTTTTCGCCGACCGCCTCGATACCCTTTAGCACGCTTAAATAAACGCTTCTTGGCCCGATTCGTGGACCATCCATTCTTCGTTCGCATAACGATTCATCCCATGCGTTGGCACCGTCAGGCCCCGCCAAAAACGGAGGCAGTGTTTATTGCCCACGGCGCGGTAAGGTGTGGCTCCTTTCTGCAAGCGACACTTCGACCCTGCGGCAGATCAGCTTAATTGCTGTTCCCAGCCAGAGCGCGGCGCACATTGGCCTCCATCGTCTCGTGGACAACCGTGGTGCCACGAAGGTTTCTGCGCCGCTTTTTTGATATCCGGGTCTGTAAATGGCTTGTGCCGGCGTGCCGGTGTTTTACGTGCCCTTTGGCGGTCAGGCGGAAACGCTTCTTCGTCCCTTTGTGCGTCTTTTGCTTCGGCATAACGGTGCAAGCCTTCGCGGATGGTAGCTGCAGTTCTTGAGTTTTGGACACCCCAGAGTTTAATTGTTGTCGGCCGAGCGGGAAAGGGGGATTGGGAAAAAGTCATCGAGGTCGAGTCTGGGTCGTGGATTGATGCCGATGAGCGGGTTGCCCTCGGCCTTGGTTCTGTGCAAACCAGCCCTCAGCCGCTAGACTACTGGCGCCGGTCCGCTTCCTTTTCCGCCCTTTTTCAAACCTGACGGTGCCACCATGATGCGAGTGTGTTGCTTTGCCGCTGCTGTCCCGTTGTTCCTTTTCAGCGACGCATTGTCCGCCGAGCCGTTCGCGCCGCCCCAGCCGTTTGGTGCGGTGCCGAGCGAAGCCCACCTGGCGTGGCACCCGTTGGAGTTCTACGGCTTTATCCACTTTACGTTGAACACGTTCACCGATCGCGAATGGGGCAACGGCGACGAATCGCCCCAGCTGTTCAATCCGACTCAACTGGATGCCGACCAGTGGGCGCGAGTCGCCAAAGAGGCTGGCATGAAGGGGCTGATACTGACCGCCAAGCACCACGATGGCTTCTGCCTGTGGCCGAGCCAATACACGGAACACTCGGTGAAGCATTCTCCGTGGCAGAATGGCCAAGGCGACGTCGTGAAACTATGCGCCGACGCCTGCCGCAAGCACGGCTTGAAGTTCGGCGTCTATCTGTCGCCTTGGGACCGGAATCACGCGGAATACGCCCGCGATGCATACGTCGAGTACTACCGCAATCAGCTCCGCGAACTGATGACCAACTACGGCGAGATCTTCGAGAGCTGGTATGACGGGGCCAACGGCGGCGACGGATACTACGGCGGGGCTCGCGAAAGACGGACGATCGACAACAAGACGTACTATCAATGGCCCAAGGCCTGGGCGCTGGTCCGCGAGTTGCAGCCCGGTTGCATTCGCTTCAGCGACGGCGGCCCGGACATCCGCTGGGTCGGCAACGAAAGCGGCTTGGGCTACGACCCGAACTGGGCCACGTTCAACCGCGAAGGCCGCTGGCCGGGCGTTTCCGAGAAGGAATCCCTCTGGCACGGCGACCGTGGCGGCACGCACTGGGTGCCCGCCGAATGCGACGTCTCGATCCGTCCCGGCTGGTTTTGGCACGAGTCGCAGAACGACAAGGTCAAGACCCTGGACCAGCTGTTGGAGATTTACTATGCCAGCGTCGGCCGCGGCTGCAACCTGCTGCTGAACGTTCCGCCGGACCGCCGCGGGCTGTTCCACGAGAACGACGTGGCACGGCTGTTGGAATTCGGCCGGGTGCTGCAGGAGACCTTCCGCACGGATCTAGCGCGGGGCAAGCCGGTCACCGCCAGCAACGTGCGGGATGGGGCTGAGTGTTTTGCCGCGGTGCGGTTGACGGATGGTGATCGCGACACCTACTGGGCGGCGGATGACAACGTCCGCGAGGCGTCGTTGGAAGTGGATTTCGGCGGGGCCGTCGAGTTCGACCGTGTACGGATCCAAGAGCCCATTCCGCTGGGCCAGCGCGTGGAATCGTTCGAGATCGAAGCCCGCGTCGGCGGTCGATGGCAAGCGCTGACTGAGGGGCAAACGATCGGTCCTCGCCGGATTCTTCGCACGGAGCGAGTCCAGGCCGACCGCCTGCGCGTCAAGCTGACCAAGTGCCTGGCTTGCCCGACGTTGTCGACGATCGAGGTGTACAACTCTCCTCCGTGATGCGACCGCGGCCGCCGCCCGGACGAATCCCGGCCCGATTCGCTCCGAATCCGGCGACTTCGTCGGCTGGCAGACTAGCGGGAGGTGGCTTCCGCTAAGTAAAATGATTGGACAGCGTCGCTAAGTGAGCGGACGTGAGAATTCCCGGAGCGAGAAGTCCAGGAGCTTGTTATGACGATTGTTGCCTGCCCCAAATGCGCCGATTCGGTGGTGTTGCCCCTGCGGGCCAGCCAGCGGGCCACGGTTCGTTGTCCCCTGTGCCAGGCAGAGTTTCCGCTGGCGGCCGTCCTGGACAAGATGCCGCCGGAGTTGATCGTGGTCGACGACCCGGACGCCGTTGCGGCCATGCCCTCGACCGGAGCAACTGCAGCGGCAAGCGGCGCAATCCCGTTGTTCGTCGAGCCGGAAAGCAACAGCGGAGGGTTCGCTCCCCTGAGCATCGAGACGGCCGCGCCGGGTGCGCCGGCGACGACTGCGGCGCGCCGCCGCCGGCCCGCCGCGGCGGCGAAACGCAAGCCCAAGAACCCCGTCGCGGAGGGCGTCAAGATCGTTTTGGGTGGCGTTGCGGGGCTGGTCATCGCTCAGGTCATTCTGTGGTGGATCGGGTCGGCGAAGGAGTGGCCGAGCAAGCGGGCCGACATTTCGGGATTGGCGCCGAAAATCGCCCGCTTCGCCCCCTGGGTCGTGCCGGAAAGGTATCGCGGTCGGAAACCCTCGAGCGAGGCCGTCAGCGAGTCGGGAACGATCGCCGCCGCGGCGCCGAAGACAGCCAGCGGCGCGCCGCCGGGGGAGTTGCCGCAACGCACCTTTGTCACCCCCGACGAATCGGCTGCGACGCCTGACGGGGTGAAGTCGTCTGGAGGCAGGGCCAAGAGGTCCGGCAAATCGCAGAAGACCGGCGGTGCGGAGCTGCTAGCGCCCGACGCGCGCGAGGCGGATCCGTTCGGTGTTGCGCCGGCTCCGGCCAAACCAAAGCACGATTTGACGGCGCTGCCGGAAGTGGAAACCGATCCCTTGGCAGACATGGAACTGGACACCGAGATGCCCCTGGACGACAAGCCCGTCGCAGACCCGGTGGTGGTGGGCCCTGAGGAGGAGGCGAAGGGCAAACCGGACGAAGCACCGAAGTCGGTGGTGGAACCGCTGCCCAACGCCCCACAGACGACGGCGGCCGAATTGGCCTCGGCCGCCGAGGACGCCGAGACGGTGGTCCGCGCCTGGCGGTCGGGCTCCGATGCGGACTCGCGGGAACTGATCAGGCAAAGTTACGTGGCGCTTGCCAAGTTGGGCGAAACCCTCGCGTTTCGCAAGGAACCTGCCGGCGCCGAGTTGCAGACGGCAGTCGAACTCGTCCAATCCCTGAAGGCCGACGACGCGAAATTGAACACGCTCGGCAGGGTCGCCGGGGGTTGGCTGAAGGCGACCGGCCGCGACAGCCACGGCGTGCTGCTGGTGGGCACCGTCAAGCAAGTCCGCCAGCAGGGCGGCTATGAGGTGATCGACCTGACGATAAGCGGCGGCGAGCAGAGCGTGGCCGTCTACCGCAAATTGGAGCCTTCGCAGGCGTATTCGCCGGACAGCAGGCTCCTGGTCTTGGGGGCGATCGTCGACGATCCGGGCAAGAATCTGGCTGGCTACGAGGGGGACGCGGCTTTCGTCATCTGGCAAGGGCTGTTGGAAGAACTCCCTTCTCCGTGACGATACAATTTTTGACAGGCAGCGGATGGCCGCTTAGACTAACGTAAAGGGCATCCCTTCACCCGTTTCCCGGTCGGTATTTTCCGGAAAATTGTCATGTCCCGAACACTCGCTGCTTCCGTCGGGGTCTTGTTGGCCGCACTGTCCGCCACCGTCCAAGCCGATTACGGCAAGTTTGGACTGATTTCGGAGGTGGAGGCGCGCCGGTACGGGCTGGAACGGGCCTGGTTCACCCAGGTCTCACTCGACTCGGCGCGGGGCCGCGTGACGGACTGGACCTACTTCGTCAGCGCGCTGCAGAAGCACACCGTGTACGAGGTCCACTACCAGGACCGCAAACGGACCTTCTCGGAACGGGACACGGACCGCTTCGGCGACGTGTTAGGCAAGGAAGCGGCCGAAAAGGAAGCCAAGGCGTTCGTCGAGGAACTCAAGCTGCGGGAGATCGAGGGCAAGATCCAAACGATCGAGGTGCCCCAGATCACGCTGTACGTCGTCACGGACCGCGCGGTGCTACACGCCATCGATGCCGAGACCGGCCAGACACGCTGGAGCAAAGTCGTGGGCAACCGCACTTACCCCTTGGAACGGCCGGGCGTGAACGAGAACTATGTGGCCGTGTTGAATGGCTCCACCTTGCACTTGCTCAAGCGCGATACCGGGGAAATGGCTTGGATTCGCCCGATCCAGGGAGTGGCGTCCGCCGGGCCGGCCCTGACCGAAGAGTATGTGATCGTCCCCACGTTCGCCGGCGACGTCGAGTTGTATGACATCAGAGAGACGCGGACGCTGCCGGAGATCTACCGCTCCAATGGGCGCGTGCTGATCCAGCCGACCGTCACGCCGTTAAGCGTGGTGTGGCCCACCGACCGCGGCTTTTTGTACGTGGCCCGTACCACGCAAAAAGGGATGCGGTACCGCATGGAAGCCAGGAAAGCGATCGTCTCGCAGGCGGCGTACGCCAGTCCCGGCAAGCTACTCGTGGCCTCGATCGACGGTTACGTGTACTGCCTGCACGAGACCAGCGGCGACGAGTACTGGCGGTTTTCCACCGGCGAGGCGATCAGCAACAGCCCGGTTCCCATCGGCGATTCGGCGTACGTCGTGACCGACAAGGGCAGCATGTTCTGCCTGAATCTGGAGACGGGCACCGAGAAGTGGTCGGTGCCCCAGGTCCAGCGCTTGGTGGCGGCGAGCAAGGACCGGTTGTACTGTTTGAGCGTGACGGGGCGGCTCGCGATCCTGGATGCCAAAACCGGCGGCCGGACCGCTGTGATGGGCGCCCCTCCCGCCGATTTCTTCTTCGCCAACGCAAAAACCGATCGGATCATCATCGGGACGGCGACGGGCGTGATCCAGTGCCTGCACGAGACCGAACTCCAGTGGCCGCTGGTCCACGTGGATCTGGTTGAAGCGGAGCAGAAGCGGCGGCCTGAGATCAAGCAGGAAGGACTGGAGGACACCAAGGCGAAGCCGGCCGCCAAGCCGGCGGCGAAACCGGCTGCGCCCGGCGTGGATGTCGATCCGTTCGGCGGCGGAGTTCAACCGGGGGCAGGCGGCGTGGACCCCTTTGGAGCCGGGGGAGCCGCGCCGAAACCGGCTGCGGGCGGCCAAGGCGGCGTAGATCCGTTTGGAGCCGGGGGAGCTGCGCCGAAGCCGGCTGCGGGCGGCCAAGGCGGCGCAGATCCGTTCGGAGCCGGGGGAGCTGCGCCGAAACCGGCTGCGGGCGGCGCCGAGGAGGACCCGTTCAGGTAGAGGCGAGATCGGCCGCGTCGCGAGGCACATTCATTTGAGGCCCCGGCTTTCTTGGGGAGAGCCGGGCTTTTTTTCTGCCGCCAGCCGCCGCCTCTCTATCTCCGCGGTTCCCGCTCTTCGTCCCTCTCTCCGCCCACCCACCGCTTGACCGCAGACCCGTCTGCGCGTAAACCTACGCTTACACTTTCCCTTCCGGCTGTCTCCGCGACCCTTTGCATGAGGACGGACCCAAACGATGAACGCCATTCCTGTGAAACGTGCCATCATCAGCGTCAGCGACAAACTCGGCCTGGCAGACTTCGCGCGGGGCCTGTCGGACTGCGGAGTGGAAATCTACAGCACCGGCGGCACGCGGCGCCATTTGGAAAGCTCCGGCATGCAAATCGTGGACATCTCCGCCTACACCGGATTTCCCGAAATGATGCACGGCCGGTTGAAGACGCTGCATCCCAAGGTGTTCGGCGGCATTCTCTGCCGGCGGGACCACGAGGAGGACCTGCAGGCGCTCCAACAGCACGGGATTTTGCCGTTCGAGTTGATCGTCGTGAATCTGTATCCCTTCGAGGCCACGGTCTCCCGTGCCGGAGTGAGCATGGCGGAAGCCATCGAGCAGATCGACATCGGCGGTCCCAGCCTGGTCCGCGCAGCGGCCAAGAACCATGCGTTCGTCGCGATTGTCACCAACCCGGAACAGTATTCCGCCGTGCTGCAGGAGATCAGCAATTCGGGCAGCGTGTCGGACTCGCTCCGCCAGCGACTGGCCGCGGAGGCGTTCGCGCATACCGCCGCTTACGACCGGACGATTGCGGATTACTTCGCCGGGGCGGCGGCGGCAGGCCGGTTCCCGGCGACGTTGAATCTGACCTTGCGGCGCAAAGCGGAACTACGCTACGGGGAGAACCCGCACCAGACGGCGGCCGTGTATCGCACCGTCGGCGCTCGGGGGCCCAGCCTGGTGACTGCGCGACAATTGAACGGCAAAGAGCTGTCGTACAATAATCTGTTGGACCTGGACAGCGCCCTGGCCATCGTGCGTTCGTTCGTCCCACCGGCGGCGGTGGTGATCAAGCACAACAATCCCTGCGGCGCCGCCGTTGCGGACACGCTCGCGGCAGCCACTCAGCGGGCGCTGGACGGCGACCCGGCGAGCGCTTTTGGCTCGGTGCTGGGCTTCAACCGCACGGTCGACGTCGCCACCGCGGAAGTGCTCTCCACGCCGGGGTTGTTCGTCGAAGCCATTGTGGCCCCCGATTACGAGGCCGCCGCCGTGGGGGTGCTGACCACCAAACCCAAATGGAAAAAGAATGTGCGGCTGATGCAGGTGGGCCGACTGGATGACCCGCCGTCGCGCCGTCACCTGCGGTACCTGGACGGTGGTATGCTGGTCCAGGAGTCCGACGTCGATCCCGACCCGGAGGCGGACTGGAAGGTGGTTACGCAAACGCAGCCGCCCGCCGGGCTGATGGACGACCTCCGTTTCGGCTGGGCCATCTGCCGCCACGTGAAATCCAACGCCATCGTGCTCTGCAAAGACCAGGCGCTGGTCGGCGTGGGCGCGGGCCAGATGAGCCGCGTGGATTCCGTGGAAATCGCGATCGGCAAAGCGGGCGGCCGCGCGCAGGGCTCCATCCTCGCCTCCGACGCCTTCTTTCCCTTCCCCGATTCCATCGATCGCGCCGCGGGCGCCGGCGTGACGGCGCTGATCCAACCCGGCGGCTCGGTTCGCGACGAGGAAGTCATCGCCGCCTGCAACCAGCGCGGCCTGCCCATGATCTTTACGGGCCGCCGACACTTCAAACACTAAACAGCGTTCGAGAAACAACGGTCGCCTCGTCAGAGTAGCCATCACGCTCCGTGTGATGATCGGCCAGAAACACGGGACAGTTGCGCTGCCACGCTCGGATCACGCGAAGAAGAACACGCTCTCTGCCGTCTTGCACAGCAGCCATGCCCGGTCTGCGGCCGAGACGAAATCCAGCCGGTCTCGGACCAGGCTGATGGACGCCCGGTAACTGTTGACTCCTTGCAGCTGGTACGGCGAGTCGCTGGCCCACATCAGCCGCTGCGGGCCGAAGGTCTCGTACAGGCGTCTGACCATCGGCACGAGTTCCAGGTGCGGCGGCTTCTTCTGCCCCAGGGCGTAGAAGGCCGAGATCTTGACGCTCGTGTGTTTGTGCCGTGCCAGCCGGACGAGGAGCTGAAGGTCATTGTCCCGCATCTGACCGTCGGCACCGATGCGGGCGAAATGGTCGATGACGACCGGCGTGTTGGGATATCGCTGGCACATCGTGTCGACGCCCGGCAGTTGCCGGGGATCGATCAGGCAGCACATCGCCTGCCGCGTTTCCGCACCGGTTTTCCACATCTCGTGCATGCCGGGCGAATCAAGCCACTGTTCGGGATCGTCCTTGCGAATGAACGGCGTGATGCGAAAACCGGTCGCCCCCTGCGCAAGCAGTTGCTTCATTGCGGCGCCGGGCCGAGGTTGCCGGTCATCGACCATGCCCACCAGGCGGAACCGGGCCGGATGACGCCGGACGGCGTCGATCAGGTACGCATTGTCGAACAAGTGATAGCCGGAATGTTGAATCAGCACGACCCGCCCGACGCCTTCGGGCCGCGCGACGGCCATCAGTTCGTCGTCCGTGAAACTGGGGGGCCGCAGGTCTTTCTTGGTCAGCCCCGCAGCCAGCGGAAACCGGTCGGTTTCCGGCGGCCAGATGTGCGAGTGGGCGTCGATCCACGCGGTGTCGCCGGAAGCGGCGTGCGAGGCCGCGGCCAACGCTGCCGCGCCCGCCACGGCGCTCAAGGCTTCACGTCGGGTCATGTTGCCGGAATGCCCGGCTTCTTTCGGCCGGACAACTTCAGAATGAGTGCGGGTGTTGCTTTTCATTGCCAAGGTCTCCTGGACAGCCCATCCGGACGCACCGCCGGGAGATGGTTCGATCTCGATTCCCTGGGCGGAGGTTCCCGATGGCTGCGTCCATTGGAAACCACGCGCAGACCAAAATCAACAGCCCGCTCGGAGAACCGCTTTTCCGGCCGGCCTGCAGCGGACTATAATCCGCCTCGATTCGGGTTCGCCTGGACAGGTGCTTGGCCTGCGCGGCGTCCGCCGCGGGCTTCCTTCCGTCCCTCGCAGCAGCATGTTGCCACGTGACTCGCAACGGACATTCCTCTGTAGAACGCGCGGTCCAGTGGGCGGCCGAGTTGCAACCGCTGGTGTTGCAGCGATTCCGTTCCACCGCCGAACAAGATCACTGGCGGTCGCTGGCGGCGGCGATCAGCGCCGCCACCGACACGGACCTGCCGGATGACGAGTTTGCCGATTCTTACGCCCAATCCTTGATTTGCGGCGCAGCCGCCATCGCTCTCGCCGGCCCTCTGTTCCAGGATGACCGCGTGCGGGCGTGGACTGTAGAACATACCAATCCGCTGTGGAAGGCGATCGTCGAGGAAGCATTCACGGTATCGCGAGCAGGCGGATCGATACCAACGGCAGCCACTGGGGCCCCGCAGGAGCCGGACCCGATGCTGGCCTTTTACGAGGCTTTTTTGGCCCGTTATGACCGGCATCGCAGAAAGCGCCACGGCGTCTTTTACACGCCGCCAGCGATGGCTCGCTACATCTTGAGCCAAGTAGACCGTTACCTGGTCCAGGAGTTTGATCTGACGGACGGCCTGGCTGACGAGGTCACTTGGGAGGAAATGGCGCAACGTTTCTCAGCCCCGTCGCCGCCCGCAGCGGTTCGGCCTGGGGACGGCTTTGTCAGCATCCTCGATCCGGCCTTGGGGACGGGTGTCTTCTTGGCCGAAGCCGTCAAGCTGGTCCACGCCCGCTTGACGGCGAAGTGGACCGCGGACGGAGGCGCCCCCGGTCGAGTTTCGTGTCGCTGGGACCAATACGTGGCCGGCAGCCTGCTGCCGCGATTGGCCGGTCTGGAATTGATGCTGCCCGCCTGTGTCGTCGCCACCCTGAAGCTGGTTGCCACGCTGGCTGAGACCGGATTTTCGTTCACGCGTCCTTCGCGGCTCGAAATCCACCTGGCCAATACGCTGGCGGGACCCGCGACGAGGCAGCGTTCGCTTCCAGCCGCCGAGGGAAACCAAAATCCACTTCTCCAGGCCGCGGCGGTGGGCCGACACCTCAGCGCGCGGGCCCCGTTCACCGTGATCGTTGGCAACCCGCCGTTCTCCGGGATCTCGCAACAGCAAGGCCGCTGGATCGTAGATCTGCTCCGCGGCCAAGAAGGCGGTCGGAACGAGTGGTGCAACTATTTTGAAGTTGACGCGCGGCCCCTGGGTGAGCGAAAGACCTGGCTGCAGGACGACTACGTCAAGTTCCTGCGCTATGCCCACTGGAAAATCGAACGCGCGGGCTGCGGCATCGTGGGCTTCGTCACCAACCACGGGTACCTCGACAACCCCACGTTTCGTGGTGTCCGGCAGCAACTGCTGGGCACCTTTCCCCGCATCACGGTGATCGACCTGCACGGCAACCGCAAGAAACGAGAACAGTCACCGGACGGCCGACTCGATGAGAACGTGTTCAGGATCGAGCAGGGGACCGCGATCGGGCTGCTGCGGCGACCGCCCGGCGAGGTGGTCGCCAGCCAGCGGATGCATGGGGAGTTGTGGGGGGACGCAGAGCAAAAATTAAGAACGCTGGAGGAGGCGGCCCGGGAACTTGGAGCGCGTGACGCCGGCGCAAAATTCAACCTGCAGTCCATGCACCCCGCTGGTCCGAATTACTTCTTTGTGCCGCGAGCCGGGACGCCGGCGAGCGAGTACGGCGCCGCACCCAGGCTGCCCGATTTGATGCCCGTGAACGTGACGGCGCCGGTGACCGCCCGCGATGGTTTTGTCGTCGCATTCACGCGGGAAGAACTGCTGGAACGGCTCGCCGAATTCCGGGATTTGGATGTTCCCGACGACGAGATCCGGCGGCGCTACTTTGCGAACACCCGGTCGGCCCGCTATCCGCCGGGCGACACACGCGGCTGGAAGCTTGCCGAGGCTCGCCGTCGCACGGCCGCCGATCCGAGATGGCAGGAGCACATCCGGCCGTGCTGGTATCGGCCCTTCGACGAACGTTTCGTGTACTGGTCGGAAGGGATGATCGACTGGCCGCGGGGCGCGGTCATCCCCTATCTGATGCGGGCCGGCAATGTGGCGCTCGTCGCCCGCCGCCAGATGTTGCCGACGCAGCCGTGCAACTACTTCTGGATCACCAATCAACTGATGTTGGACGGCCTGATCCGTTCCGATAATCGCGGCAGCGAGTCCGTATTTCCGCTGTATCTGGAGTCCGTCGGCGCCGACGCTTCAACGCCCTACCGTGTCAATCTCGACGAGTCCGCCGTGGCACGACTGGCCGGCCAACTTGGCCTCCGCTGGCAACCGCACGGCACTGCCGAGGAAGATGCGTTTGGGCCCCTGGAAGTGATGCACTACTGTTACGCCCTGTTCTTCTCGCCGACCTATCGCCGGCGGTACGCGGAGCAACTGTGGAGCGATTTCCCGCGCGTCTTGCTGCCGCGCCGGCCCGGACTGTTCCGTGACCTTGCCCGCTGGGGGGCGCGATTGGCCGAGCGGCATCTGTTGTGCATTGCGGACACCCGGTTGACCGGCGGCAGATACGAATCCGGAGGAGGCGGCTCCCCGCGAGCCGAAATCGCCCCTTCCTGGTCCATTCACGGCATGCCGCTGGTGCGAAACGGCTTTCCCACGTATCAGTGCGAGAGGATTGGCATCGCGCCAGGCGTCTGGCTGGAACCAGTGCCCCAGGAAATCTGGAACTTCCACGTCGGCGGCCACCAGGTGTGCAAGAAGTGGCTCAAGGACCGACGTGGCCGGACGCTGGCCGACGCCGATCTGGCGACGTACATCCGCATCGTGTCCGCCATCTGCGACACGACGCGCATCATGATCGAAATCGACGCAGCGGTCCAAGCGGCGGGCGGGTGGCCCGCTGCGTTCGTGCGTGCTGAAGTGTGATGGCCGGGCTTGACGATTTCTAGCGAGCCCTGACGACTGCACCCGAACTGCGGAGGACGTTGCCGGAGCGGGGCAGCGTTGTGCCGTGGTAATAGCGGCGCCGGACCGTGTTCCCGTAGAAGTGCAAGGGCCGGTAGTTCCGGTAGATGATCGGCGTCGATTCGATCCGGGCACGCTCCTGTCCAAACGCAATGATGTTGCCAGACCAACCGGGCTCGAAAGCCGTGGCGGTCGGGCAACAGCAGCTCAATCCGGCGAGCACGAACAAGGCGAATGTCCACTTTCTCATGATTGTCTCCTCAAACAATTCGAACCAAGACGCTGGACCGTGCGATGGTCTTAGAAATCTTGAACGATAGAAGGTGCTCGTCCAGTTTTGCCAGTGGCGTAAACTGCGTAACGCGAGACGCGAGGAGCGCAGTTTAGCGTCGTTACTGATTTTGCCGGCCAATTGAAACGGAGGGGTCAGAAGGCGTATAATCCTAGAGGTGCGCGAGTGCACGATCGACGCGGGCCCGGATCGGTGGGGGCTGCCGCGCAGGAGGCCAGGAAGTTGGGAAAAGGCGGAACATCGAAATGTGGTTGGCCTTCACGCCCCTGAATCGTACACCGCACTGAGGCGAGCATGGCTTTTTCCATCCGATGTGTGTGTGGTCAGACGTTTGATGTCCCGGCGGGACGAGCCGGCACGCAACTGCCTTGTTCGTGCGGCCGGACGCTCACCGTGCCGCCGCTGTCGGAATTGCGCAAGGCGGCGGACGCGGGCCAGATGTGTTTGGCCGAGGAATACCGCCAACCTGCGGCGACCGCAGATGCGGCGGGCGACGACGTGCCGCGCGAGTTTTTCATGATCCTGGCGCCCGACCATGTCATCGCGCAGCGCGTGCATCAGGAGGCCTTCGTCCACTTCGTGGCGGCTTTCGATCGGACGCTGAAGTCCTTCGTCCGCAAGACCGAAGCCCAGCAGGGCGTCGACGTCCAGATCGGCTATGCCATGTTCCCCGGCGACCGGCGTCTGATCGATCTGCAGATTCACCCAGAGACGCTGCCGCCGCACGTCGTGGCCGAATTGCGGATGGAGCTGGAGGAGTTGCGCCAGCCGCCGGTCGAGGGCGGGCCGGTGAGTTTTTGCTGCCGCACGATGCTCTGGGGCGGTGCTAACGATCGGCATCCACCGTTCTTGTTTCCCTTTTCTCGGCAGTTCACCCGACGCGCCGGATCGTTCGACAAATTGCTGATGGAGGCGGCAGGACTGGCGCCTGACAGGCGTGGTTCCAGCGGGGGCGCTGCGGCCAGCCGTGGGAAAGCGGCCGGCGTCCTGCTTTCTTTCTTGCGGCGCGCGGCACGCTGGCTGGGCGGTACGAGCAGGCGGCCGGCGGCGGAGCCCCGCGTGGCGACTCCGGATCCGGCCGTCGCGCCGCCGGAAACGCGGCCGCCGATTCCCGATCCGGCCGATCCGGCCCGCGGCTACACGCTGGAGGAGCTGACCGCCTTGATCGCGCGGTACCCGCGGTATGCCCCGCTGTACGGCCTGCGGGCGGAACTGTTCGAGCAGCGGGAAGAATACGATCGCGCGATCGAGGACTATACGGCGTGGCTTGCCTTGCGGCCCGCCCAGGCGGAGATCTACTCTCGCCGCGCGATGGCCTGCTGTGCGGCCGGCAACCAGCAGCAGGGCTTGAAAGATCTGACCGCCGCTTTGCAGTTGGACCCGGCCCACGTCGCCGCGCTGGCGGGCCGCGGCATGATCTACCTGCAGTTGGGCGCCTGGGACCAGGCTTTGGCCGACTTTGATGCGGCCATCGATCGCGATCGGCGCAATCCGTCGCTGCAACTCCAGCGCGGGCGGGTATTGATTGCGCGGGGGGATTATCCGCGGGCCGTCGAGGCGCTGACGCAGGCGCTGCGCTTGGACCCCAATCACGATGCCGCTCACGCCTGGCGGGCGTTAGCCAGGCGGCGGGCGTCTGCCACGCCGAGCGACGAGGTGATTCGGGCCATGCTGGCCGATTTCGACAACGCGATCGAGATCCAGCCGGACCACGCCGGCTATCACCTCTATCGGGCGGAGGTCCGCCTGGGCGCGGGGGATTTCTCCGGCGCCGCGGCGGATTGCGGCTTCGTGCTGGCCCGCGAACCGGAATCCGGCGAAGCGCACGCGTTGCGGGGCATCGCCCGCCAGCGACTGGGCGACTCGGCCGGCGCGGTCGAGGACTGTACAGCGGCGATCGAGCACGACGCGGCGTCGGACGACGTGTACGTGGCCCGAGCCTTTGCCCACGAGGATCTCGGGAACGCCGACGAGGCGCTCAGCGACTGTGACGCCGCACTGGAACTGGACCCGCAGGACGCAGTGGCCTGCAACCTGCGCGGGACCATCCGCCTGAAACTGGGTGACGTGGACGAGGCGGCGGAGGACTTCGAGGCGGCGGTCCAGATGCAGCCGGACTGGGCCTTGCCCTATGCCAATCGGGGCAACATCTGCCGCGCCCGCGGCGACAACGAGGGGGCGGTGCGCGAGTACAGCCGGGCGTTGCAGTTGGATCCGCAACTGGTCTTCGCGCATCTGAATCGCGCTCTGGCCTGGGCGGACCAGCAGGAGGACGAGAAAGCGCTGGAGGATTTCGCGGCCGCGGTGCGGATCGCCCCCGAGATTGCGGGGGCCTACGTGGAACGCGCCTGGCTGCGGATGCGGCGGGAGGAGTACGATGCGGCGCTGGCCGATCTGAGCGAAGCGCTGCGCTTGCAGCCCGACCTCGCGCCGGCCTGGTTTCACCGCGGGCGGCTGCACTTGCAGCAGGGCAACTATGACGAAGCGCTGCGGGATTTCGACCGCCTGATCGATCTGGTTCCGGATCTGGCCGCCGCTTACAGCAGCCGCGGCAGCGTCTGGATTCAGAAAGGCGAGCAAGACAAGGCGGACGCCGATTTCCAGCAGGCCATCGTCTGTGAACCGGGCATGGCCGAGGCGTTTGCCATCGAGCGACTGCTCCTGGAGGCGGCCTACCATGGCCGTCGCGAGGAGTTCGACGAGGCCGTCAGCCGCGCCACGGAGGCGATCGAGATGGACGAAGAGTGCCTGCCGGCCTACGCGATCCGCGCCGGAGCGTACTGGTATTCAGAACAGTCAGTGGAAGCCATCGACGACTTCACCCGGCTGATCGCGGAGAACGAAGACGATTTCCACGCGCTCGCCGGGCGCGGCCAGGTGTACGCCGAACTGGGCGAATTCGACCTGGCCCTGACCGACCTGGGACGGGCCATCGCTTTGGGCCGGAAGCGCGGCAGCAAGACCGGCCTGGCCTATGCGTACAACGGCCGCGCTCTGGCGCTGGCAGGCTTGGGACGGTTGGAGGAGGCCCTGCGGGACTTCGACCGCTCGCTCCGAGACGCCCCCGGCAACGCCTGGTTGCATTACAACCGTGGCGTGGTTTTCCACCACCTGGGCCGCCACCGCGAAGCGGCCGCCTGCTTCCAGCAAGCCCTCGACAAGACCGACCCCGCGCTGCCTCCCAAGAAACGCGAACGCGCCCGCGGGTTCCTGAGACGTTTCGCCGAGTAATGACCGGGCTTGCGTTGGGGGACGCAGACCGTTTCACTCCTGCTGGAACCTATCTTTCCGTAACCGGGCCCGCCTGCGGGCCGGACGGCGGCGGGGACACGCCGGGGTCAGCACGGTTGCTGCCGGCTCGCTTCAAAAAGCGGAACAGATCGCTGTCGGTCGAGAGGACCAGGGTGGCGTCCCGGCCGATCACGGTTTTGAAAGTCTCCATCGACTTGACGAACTCGTACAGTTCCGCCGCTTCGGGCGTCTGGTTGTAGGCACGGGCGTAGATTTCGGTTGCCTTGGCGTCGGCCGCCCCGCGGATCGTTTGCACTTCCCGGTAGGCTTCCGACTCGATCTTGTCGAGATCGCGTTCCTTGTTTCCCAGGATGCGGGCCGCCTCTCCCTCGCCTTCGGCACGGAACTTCGCGGCGATTTGCTGGCGTTCCGAGACCATCCGCTCGTAGATCTTTTCCACGACGCTGGGATTGTAGTTGATGCGTTTGAAACGCAGGTCGAGCAACTCGATACCGAACTCGGCCAGCTTGGCCTTGGCCGCTTTCTGGATTTCCGCCTCGATCGCACTCCGCCCCTTGCGGATCGGCATCAGCACGCCGATCCGCTCCGACACGGCTTCGGCCGTATCCTCCAGCGTCCCGTCGGTCAACGGCTGCCGCTCGCGGTCGGTGCGGACGATTTCGATCAGGTCGTGCTTGGCCACCGCGTTCCGGGTCTCGCTGCCCAGGATGTCTTCAAGTCGCGACAGCGCGCTGCGCTCGTCCCGCATGCGGCGGAAGTACTCGAGGGGATCGGTGACGCGCCACCGCCCGAAGGTGTCCACCCGGATGTAGAGCTTGTCCTTGGTGGGCATTTCGTTCGTCTGCCCGTCCCACGGCAGGATGAGCTTCGGAATGCGGTTCACCTGCTGGATGAAGGGGACCTTGAAGTGCAGCCCGGCTTGCTCGATGGGTTCCCCCTGCGGCTCACCGAACTGGGTGATGATGACTTGCTCGGTGGGATCGATCGTATAGACGCCGGCCCACAGGACTGCGGCGGCGATGACCGCGACGGCCAGGAGCAGCGCGGCCGAAAGTGAAAATCTCGCATTCATCGCGTGTCCTCTCTTCCGATCGGGGACGTCGCGTCCCCCAGGTTCAACAGCGGGAGCAGGCCCTTGGCACTCTCGTCCAGAATCACCGTTTTGCCGAGGTTGGGCAGGATCTCCGCCATGGTTTCGAGGTAGATTCGCCGCCGGGTCACCTCCGGTGCTTTGAGGTACTCCGCCAGCAGCGCCTCGAACGCCGCCACGTCCCCCTCCGCCTCATTGGTCCGTTTGATCGCGTAACCCTGCGCGGCGCTGATCTTCTGATCCGCCTCCCCCTCGGCCCGCGGCACGACTTTGTTGTATTCGCCGGTGGCGACGTTGATGGCGCTCTCCTTCTCTTGCTGCGCCTGGTTCACCTCGTTGAAGCTGGCCTGCACCTTCTGCGGCGGGTTCACGTTTTTGAGTTGCACCTGATCGATCTTGAGTCCCATGCCGTAGCTCCGCGTCACCTCCTGCAGCTTGACGACCGCCTGGGCCTCGATTTCCTGCCGCCCGATCGTGATGACTTCGTCGACGGTCCGGTCGCCCACCATCTCGCGCATCACGCTCTCGCTCAGGTGCCGCAGCGTGGCATCCGGATTTCTCACGGCAAACAGGTATTGCTCCGGATCATCGATCCGGTACTGGACCACCCACTCGACCAACGCGGCATTCAAGTCCCCCGTCACGATGTTCCGCTCCGCTTCCTGCTCGTCGGCCTCGGTCGCTTGCCAGGGGTTGGTCGCCCCGGCGCTGCCAAAGCCGAACTCCTGCTTCAGTTGCCGCCGCACCTGCACCGGATACTGCCGGTCGATCCCCAACGGCAGCTTCCAGTGCAGCCCAGGGTCCACCGTCTTGATGATCTTGCCGAAGCGCAGCACCACCGCCTGCGATTCGGCCGACACAGTGTACAGCGAAGTCATCACGGCATAGCCGATCAGCAGGACCACCAGGCCCCCCGCCACCAGTTGCGGCAAGCCCGCTGGCGGACCCAGCATTTCCGATGGTGTTCTGGTCATGCTCGTCACCCCTCCTGTGCTGTTTCTCGAAGAACGTGTCTCTGGCGGCGTCCCGGACCATCTTACCTCAGTTCCTCAGTCTGTACAGAGCGGAATTGCCTGCACCCTTCGGCCAGTCTCCATCGCCAGCGGCTTTCACGTGCCAGGAATTCAGCCGAGCAACCTCGTCCCAGATGTCGACGATCCTCTTGGCGATTTGTCCGATCGCCGTCCGCAGACCGGCTTGCTCGGCGGCTTGCATCATGTCGGCGCAGGACAAGCCGCCGGTGAGGCGAGACAGATCCTCGTGGCATTCCCAACCGGCGGACGTCTGGCGCAGTTGCAGCAGGTCGTACTCGAGGCGGGTCCAGATGCGGAAGTAGCGGCGGTTTTCGGCCATCACCGCCTGCAGCAAGTCCTGCTGTTGCGGAAGCCATGCGTCGGAGTAGACTGCGGCCAGATTGCCGCGAGGCGGGGCGACGCGCATGTAGTGCGACTGAACCGGTTCGACCGGCGTGTCGGCAATGGCGTCGATCAGCGCTGACCAATCGAGCCCCAATTCCTTGCGGCCGATTGTGTGGAAGGCGACCAAGTCTTGAATCGGGCGGTTCTTCGGGGTGTACTTGCCGTCGAGCAGATGGAGTTCCACGCCGGGATGGACGGACTTGATCAGCGCGTCACCGACGACGTGCGCTATCCAGCCCAGCGCGTAGGCCAGCGGCCGTTGGCCGGGACCAAACAGCTCCGTGGCGTCTTGGACGACCAGCGCGCAGTACTCGGGCAGATGATCCCAGGGCAGCGTCCACCGCCGCTCGGCGGCGCTCCAGCCGAAGACAAGGTGGCTGCGGCCATAGAATACCTCGTGAATTTGACGTGGCCGATACGCCTGGTCCCGGAAACGGAACTGGTACGGCCGCACGGGGCCGCCGGTGATCGGGCTGCGCTCCAAGGGCGCCGTGCCATAGCCGACCTCGCGTCCCGTGTCAACACAAACCGCCTCCGGCATGGTCTGGATGTCGCAGCCCAGGTAGGAGCCGGCCAGGAAGTTGGCCCAATGCCGCCGCATCACCGGCGCGAAGTCCAACTTGCGCCGCTCGGCTTCGTTCGCCGCCAGCGCCGCATACACCGCATGTCCAAAGAAGCCGCTCATTTCACTCCAGCAGTCCGCGCTGAACCATCTTGACATCCTCGGCCCAGGCCAGTGCGGTCTCCTTGGTGATCTTGCCTTCCTTGGCCAGGCGGATCAGCGATTCCTCCATCAAGACCATGCCGTACTGCTTGCCGGTTTGCATCAAGCCGCGGATTTGATGGACTTTCTCTTCGCGGATCAGGTGGCCGATGGCTTGGGTGTTGACCAGGATCTCGGTGGCCAGCACCATCGAATGGCCGTCGGCGCCGGGCAGCAGCAGTTGCGAGACGATGCCGCGGAGCGATTCGGAGAGCATGGCGCGGATCTGCGGCTGTTCCTTGGGCGGGAACACGTCCAGCACGCGGCCGATCGTGCGGACGGCGTCCGGCGTGTGCAACGTCGCCAGCACCAGGTGTCCGGTCTCGGCGGCGGT
This sequence comes from uncultured Pirellulaceae bacterium, assembly GCA_964409865.1. Taxonomy (GTDB): domain Bacteria; phylum Planctomycetota; class Planctomycetia; order Pirellulales; family Pirellulaceae; genus Anammoximicrobium. The sequence goes on along the minus strand of CAYPGE010000003.1, from coordinate 40,992 downwards.
GATGGCCAACGAGGTGGTCTCCAAGTCGCGCATCTCGCCGACCATGATCACGTCCGGCGCTTCGCGCAACGCCGAACGCAGTGCATTGCTGAACGATTTCGTGTGGATGCCGACCTGCCGCTGGTTAACGTGCCCCTTCTTGCACGGCTGGACGAACTCGATGGGGTCCTCAACCGTAATGATGTGCTCGGCGCGCGAGGAATTGATCATATCGACCATGGCGGCCAGCGTGGTCGTCTTGCCGCTGCCCTTGGGACCGGTCACCAGTACGATGCCGACGCGATATTCCGTAAAGCGTTTGACCTGCGGGGGCAGCTGCAGTTCTTCAAAGCTGGGCACATGATCTGGAATCAGGCGGAAGATGGCGTCGACGCCGCGGTGCTCGCGGAGGTAGTTGGTGCGGAAGCGTCCCATGCCGGGTCCGCCGTCGTAGCAGAAATCCAAGTCGTGATTCTTGTCGAACTGCGCCCGCTGCTGGTCGTCGAGCAGCGGCAGCAACGATTTCTCACAAGCGGCCAGGGCCACTTCGGGATGTGGCAGTTCCTGGAGACCGCCGTGGACGCGGACCGTGGGGCGCATGCCGGCCTTGATGTGCAAGTCCGAGGCGCCCAGTTCGCGGGCTTCCCGCAGTAGTTGGAGGACGAGTTCGGGGCCGGGTTTGGGCAACGGCCTGGTTTCCGCCGGGGCTTCGGCTGTCGCCTTGGCCTCCGCTTCCGCTTCGAACTCCACCTGGGGTGGCGGTTCTTTCTTCGGCTCCTTCTTCGCTTCCTTCTTTGGCTCCGAGGCAGGTGCGGATCCCGGCGTGGCCGCTGCGGGCTTCGGCGCCAGCTCGTCCAGCGCCCCCAATTCCTCCAAGAACAGCTTGTCGACCTGCTTCTTGTAAACCGACAGGAACTGCTCTGCCGCCTTGGCGCTCAGCGTGTGGCGCTCGACCAGACGCTGGATGGCGTGTTCCGGATCATCGATCTCGGCCAGCAGTGCGTCCACCTCCGGCTCGGTCAGCAGCTTGTTGTGGAGCACAATCCGCTTGAAGATCTGATGCGTCGCCTTGGACATGAGACCCTCCCTCGCCGGGGTTGAGAATATGGCCCGGCCGCCGGACCGGTCACGTCGATCCGCGAACCGTGCGCGCCACTCGTCCCATCATTCTATCCGAATGCCGGCGCGCTGCAACCGACGGCGGGCATCCTCTTCGGCAGCACGGCTTTCAGACCTGATTTGCCCTGCATTTTTTGTTGGAAAACGGGGACTGGTGAGATTAGTCTAGTGGGGGAAAGGACGTGTCGATGCGCTCACCGGAAGAGAAGCCGGAAATCACTCCAGAGGGTCTGCAACCATGCGTTGGCTTCGTCACTCCGTATCGGGCATCCGTCGTCCCGCGGGCCGCGTGCGGCCCGCCCACCTGTTGCGCCGGCGGCCGGCGATCGAGCCGCTCGAGGATCGCCGCCTCCTGGCGACGTTGGACCTGGATCTCCAGTTGTATGCCGATGACAGCGGCTCGAGAGGCGATCCGATCGAGTACGTCCGGGTGGGCGACACGTTCTTTGTTAGCGTGACCGCCGATGACGAAAGGTCTTCGAATACTTCGGCCGGCGTCATTGCACTTCCCTTGGATCTGCAGTGGCGGAAGGACATCATCAACTACCGCTCGGAAGACCTCACTCCAGCGCTCTTTCCTAACTCGATCCCCTTGCCCACGCCGGAGGTACCGATCCCCAACGCCGTGATCACCCCCAATTTTCGGCTGCAACGGTTTGTCAACGAATTCGATGTCGGCGACGCCTTCGATTCATCTGCCGGGAAGATTCTCGGCCTGCGAGGCGCCAGCCTTCCGGCGTTCGGCGTAGGACAAGCCATCGGTGCCCATCCCGCGCCGACGCAACCTGGTGAGCCTCCTTACAACGAATTCAGCCTGATTCACTTCGAGGCCGTCGGCGCGGGCTGGGCCATGCCGTTCAAGATGCGGCTGGCGGGCTCGATGTCCTTTGCCGACGCGGCGCCCTTGGATGCCCTCGCCGACGCCGACGAAAACGCGATCAACACCGTCACTCGGCACGTGCGGGTGCAGGCCGTAGCAAGTGGAATGAAGTACGAGGACTTGAATGGCAATGGACGACGTGACGAAGGCGAGCCGCCCTTGACCTGGGAAATTCGCGCCTACCTGGACCAGGACGGTGACCGCAAGCTTCAGCAGAACGAATACGAAGCAGGAGCCGTTACCACCGCGGTGACAAGATTGTCGGATGGGGGTTATGAACTGCTGCTTGATACCGGCGAACCCAGCCCCGAAGGATCGTGTCCCGCCGGGACGTCCCAAAGCTACATCATCGTCGAAGTATTGCAGGAAAAGGACCGTCCCCAGACAGAACCCCTGACGGAGGTCCTAGACTTTGACAGCGACGAGCTTGGCAAGTATGGCTACGCCGAAACGGTTTTTCCCTGTGACCCCAATACCCACTTGCGCAACCTCAATTTTGGCAACGGTCCCCTGCCGACGACGACGACGGCGGGCAGGAAGTACGAAGACCTGAACGCCGACGGCGACGACGAGAGCGGCGTTGATCCGGGGCGGGACAACTGGCGGATCACGGCGTTCGCGGACGCCAACGCGGACGGTGTGCTGCAGCAGTCGGAGATCGACGCCGGCGCGGCAAACAGTGTCTTGACCGCAAACGGCGGCCTATACAGCCTGACGCTCGATCCGGGCAAATACGTTGTCGTGGAGACACTGCAAAGCAGCTGGTTTGAGAGTCCCGACGCCGACGCTACGGAGGTCAACCCGAACGGTCTCGGCGACTTCGGGAAGTGGGGATACGCGATCGCGCTGAGTTCACGTGCGGCGGTCACGGGGAACGACTTCGGCAACTACAGGCAGGCGACCGCGAAGGGTCGCAAGTACGAAGACCTGAACGCCGACGGCGACGACGAGGGGGGCATGGATCCGGGGCGAGACAACTGGCGGATCACGGCGTTCGCGGACGCCAACGCGGACGATGTGCTGCAGCAATCGGAGATCGACGCCGGCGCGGCGGACAGTGTCTTGACCGCAAACGGCGGCCTGTACAGCCTGACGCTTGATCCGGGCAAATACATTGTCGTGGAGACGGCGCAAAATGGCTGGTTTGAGAGTCCCGACGCCGACGCTGCGGAGGTCAACCCGAACGGTCTCGGCGGCTACGGAAAGTGGGGATACGCGATCGCGCTGAGTTCGGGTGAGCAGCGCGTGGGCAACGACTTCGGCAACTACCAGAAAGCTCTCAAGAGCGGGTATAAGTGGCACGACTTGAATGCTGACGGGATTTGGCAAAAAGGCGAAGAGCCGCCCCTGTCCGACTGGTGGATCTGCGTCTACGCGGACACGGGAAACGTGCCCGAAGAACTCGACCCGGGCGATCAACTGGTCGACTGCAGGCATTCGGCGGACGGAGGTTTGTACAGCTTCTTTCTCGACCCCGGAAAGTACATCGTCGTTGAAGCATCCTATGCGGACTGGTACCAGTCATGGCCAAACACTGAAGTGGATGGGGGCACTCTGGGCTACGCGGACTGCGGCTATGCGGTTACGTTGACCTCTGGGCAGGTGGACGACGACAACGACTTCGGCAACTACCAAAAAGCGATGAAGGAGGGCGTGAAATACCAAGACGTGAACTTCAGTCGGGTCTATGAGCCGGGCGCGGACAAACCGCTGTCGGGCTGGATCGTTTATGCATACAAGGACACAAACCAGAACAGCCTGTTGGATGCTAGCGATGAACCGGCAGACCCGCCCAGTCAGACGACGGGCGATGATGGCCAGTACAGTTTTAGTCTCGACCCTGGGAAGTATATCATCGTCGAGGAATCTCGTTCCGACTGGTGCCAGTCGCAGCCGACCACGGACGTGGATGGGGGCGTCAAAGGACACGCCGAAAATGGGTACGCGGTGACCTTGGTCTCCGGAGAGGTGGACGACGAAAATGACTTCGGGAACAACCCGTGCATCGCCATCGGCAGCCTTTCCGGCTTCGTTTACGCTGATGTGGACAAAGACGCTCAGCGCGATCTGGACGAGCAAGGTGCGCCGATTGAACTGGGAGTGCCGAAAGTCGAAATCGCCCTGTTGCGGGACGGTCAAGTGGTGAAGACCGACTGGACCGGGCCTGACGGCTGGTACCACTTCGAGGACCTGGAACCGGGCATGTACGACATCGCTCAGGTGACGCAGCCGGCCTGTTTCATCGACGGCACGGAAACCCTGGGAATCATTCTGCCCGGCGGCGAGTCGCGAGGCACCGCCGGCAACGACCGGTTCACGGGGATTACGATCGATGCCGGCGAACACGGTATCGACTACAACTTCGGCGAACTCGGCTTGAAAGCATCCTGTGTCAACAAGTCGATGGTCCTTGGCTCGTCCAATGTGCGGCAAGCAACGGTCTACGATCCTCGCCACGTCAAGTCGGCAGAGGTCAAGGGGACGAAAGAGCACGATACGTTTCGTGTGACGGTCGGGCCAACGGCGATAAGCGTGACCGTCAACAGCGATCCTCCGCAAACGTTCCCCTTTGCGGACGTACAGATTGTGTCGCTGAACGGGCTGGATGGCGAGGACACGATCACGGTGACGGGATCGGATGCGGACGAATCGGCCTACTTCCAACCTGGCTATTTCGTCTATCGCAACGAAGCCTGCCAGGCGGCGTCTGACGGCACCGTGGCATGTGACTGGGACTGGGCGATCGAGGCGATCAGCTTCGAGCGAGTGACGGCCAACGCCGGTGATTCAGCTGGCCGTGACTTGGCCATCCTTCGTGATTCGACCGCCAAAGACGTGCTGACGGCCACGGACGGAACCGCAACGATCGACTTGAGCGATCAGGAACTGGAACACTTGGCCTTCGAGCACGTGCGCGCCATCTCGACGCGAGGCGGCGCAGACGAAGCCGGTATGACGACGCCGCTCTATTTCGAACTGGAATTGCTCGGCGACTGGAGTACCAACTAGAATCGCTAACACCGCTCCAGTCTCGGAGATACCGGCCTACGTGAGCGGTTTTAGAATCGGTAGTCCAATCCCAGACTCAATCCCTGAGCCCACATGTCCGTGAGTTTCCAGTCGAAGGCGGGTCGCGGAGCGCCTGTCAAACCGCCCGGTTTCAACTGCGAGACGTTCAGATCCAGGTCGATCTGGTCACCCGGGCGCGCGACCTGGCTCCAGTACAGAAACGTGTAACCGACGGTGGCCCGCAGGCAGGGCGTGATTTCGTAGCCGACCGAGATTCCGACTTCCGGAACCAGGGCGAACACATCTTTGGCATACGTTCCGATATTGGTCGGTTCGGCGAGCAGGCCCGTCGGCGTCATCGCCACGTCTGGGTCTGGGACCGTGACGGTCGTCGAACCGCGGATGTCAACGCGGGCATGGTTATTGCCCAGGCCCAGCTTCGCGGCGACGTCCAAGGTCCACCCGCACTTCTGCAGCAACGCGACCACGCCGATCTCGGCCCCCTGGAACTGATTGCAGGTGGTGAAACGATCCTCTTCTTCGATCGTCGTTCCGATTTGAAGGCCCGAGTTGGCGCTGAGGGACCTCTTGAAATCGGAAATCACCAGGCTGTCATCCAACTGGTTGTACCGCCAGCCCACCAGAAAGTCCACACGGCGGGCGCACTGTTGGCAGAAAGCTTGGCGGTAGAGCACCTCGACGCCTTGCAGTGAGGTCTCGCCGCGGACGTGGATGCTGCCGTCGAACAGGCCAGGGAAGGCCAGCAGTTCCGTATCCGGCCCCTCCGATCCCGGCTCGCGGTTGTAGAACGGTCGAGTGATGACCGGCACCGTGGGACTGGCGGCCTGGAAACTCGCGGACCGTTCCAATAGCCCAAAATAGACCGCCTCCACGCCGCACTTCGCCTCGGCATCGAACCAATAGCCGAGACGGAAACGGGCACCGGTGTGCGCGTCCGCGTCCAGGCTGGTGTCGCCCAGCAGGATGTCCGTGTGCGGCGCTCCGAGCTGGCCGACCGTGTCGCGGCCGTCGCTCCAGGGTCCGCTCGTCACCAGGGGCGGGACGTGGAAGCCATCGATCCACCAAAGCAGCAACTCGGCGCTGGCCCACATCGGCGGCGGACAGTACGCTTGCTGTGAGAGGTCGACAGGAACAGCGGCATCGCCGTCGTCCTCCTCCCAGGGCGAGCCTTTCGCCACTTCCGGCTTCAGCGCGTTTCCGCCGTCCGCTGCTGTCGATGGCAGCAAGCATGCCAGCAAGAGCAGCACCAGCCATCGCTTGGCCAGGCTGCAACGCACGAACGCAGATAGCCCCCGCCCCCCCGCCATGGCGATTTCCCCCCTTCGCCCAGCAAGTAACTCACAACGCCAATGTTTGCGTTATCGGCATAACCCCTCCCACCCTTAATCTTTTCCCGATCGGAAGTCTCGGTGAGAAGAGGAAGGCGTCGCGAACGAGGCGGGGGTTACGACAGCGGGAGATCGGGGCTTAGCACCTGTCCAAGATCGACTCCGCGATTGTCTCGTAGAGCGGACCTCCGTCCGCTCGGGCGGAATGAATTCCGCCCTGCGAAGTTGTTTCTGGACAAGTGTTGGGGAAAAGCCGGGCTTCTGAAGATGCTCCAGACGAGCCGATAGGCACGGATCACAGGTCGATCAGCGCCAGGTCATGCAGTTCAGCTTGGCTCGCTGGTTCGTCTTGGGATCTATCGCGACTGAGCGTCTCGATGGCCGTGTTCAGATTGCCGAACATCGCCAGATCCATGCTGGCAAGAACGCTATCGGCGAGTTGGTCGCCGGCTTCGTTCGGCTCTGTGTCGGCAGTGGCGACGTCGCTGGCCTGCTGTTGGTTGGACCCGCAGGTGGTTTGGGCCGGAGCCAAGCCTAGGGTTGCCGCCGTCCCGCAATCGCTGATCTGGCCGGAGGCAACCGGCGTGTTCCCAACCGCGGCTTCGTCGGACAAGGCTGAGTTTGCCTGCGGCAGCAAGAAGTTGATGACCAGCAGCATGTCGTGGGCCGTACACAGGTTGTCGCCGTTGACATCGTAGAATGGCGGGGGAGCCTGGACGACACCCGGCAGCACTGGTTCCCCGATGTGCCGGTTGATGTAGTTGACGATCAGCAGGGCGTCCAGCGGCGTGACCCCGTCGATGCCGTTCACGTCATAGGGGTTGTCGGGGTTTTGCCAAATGACAGATCGAGTTTCGCCGCTGACCGTCCCTTCATCGCTCTGCTGCTGGGGAGGCGTCGAGTCGCTGGTTTCCGGCACTTCGGCGGGCTCGGACGTCTGGTCTGTGTCCAGCTCGATGTTTGTCGTCGGCGGGGCATTCTCATCCTCCGTGACGTGCTCGTCGAGAGAACTCTGGCTGCTATCATCGCTTGCTTCCGAGATGGGTTGGTCGGACGAATCGTCCATCGTCACGGTCACGGGCGTTTCGCTTTCGGTGGGCGTCGCAGCCGGAACGACGGTAATGGTTTGCGGCTCAAAAAAGAGGTGTTCAGCGTTCAGGCTGGAAACCGGCTCCTGGGTGATGCCTGACTGTCCTTCACGCATCGAAAACAGGGAACCCTGTGCCTCATCCAGGGCACGAAACTGGAGCAGGGCAAAACGTTCAGGTCCGAGATTCCCGATTGGCCAGCCGACGTGTCCAGCCAAGAAGCAGGTACCAGCCAAGTTGTCGATGGTACCTGTCTCGTTGTCAAGCGTCCCGCTTTGCCACACCGGCAACTGCGGCGTCACCAGTTTCTTGGGATCAAAGGGGCTGTCAATCTCTTCCATAACGATGGGGTCCCACGCGATGTCCAAGGCAACACCACGTAGACCGTAGCGTCCTAGATCGAGTTCCTGAGCCTTGATTTCGACAAAGAAAGTCTCCCCGACTTCCACCGTGTCGTCCGCGATCAAGTCGCCGGGGACGCCGCCCGCGTCTTCGTACAACTCCACGGTGAATGCGGCCAATGCCAGCGGCAATCGGGCCTCCAACGCCTCCATTCGCAGACGGTTTCGATGCATGCGACGTGGCTGACGGGACCTCTTCAGGCGTGTCATTTCGGACCTCCGTGTCGTTCCGGTGCAGACGATGAGAACCAACTGCTGTGGGTCCCTAGACGAGCGGGAGCGAAAATGTCGCAGACAGTCCCCAAGGTGTCCATACCGATTTCGACTTTTCTTGAAGATTTCACTCAAGAACACGTTCAGCGAAACCGCAGCTCTTGAGCCCGTGGGCAGTTGTCCAGACATGGCCAGCGGCCGCAACCAGAGTAGGTTGGGTCTCCGACCCGACCCAGTCGGGACAGACTCCCAACGTACGTAGATGCGCGCATCCCGCCCATCCTCCGGACGAAGACTCTGACTTTGGGCTGCCCCTGGCCCGAAGCGTAAATCTTTGGCTGCACATCGCTACGCGAAACATCCGTGAGAATTCGTGCGAGGGTGCAGTCGATGCTATCGCAGCAGCAAGACGCGTGAGGCGAGCGGGTGTCTCTGACCTATCCGCTTTGTCCCGTTGCACAGGCCGATGCGACGTCCTCGGCCAGAATGGGGAGAGCCGATCGCAAGCACTCCATGAGGCCGCCCAGGTCCGCAACGAAAGCATCGTCCCACAGGGCCTCAACCGTCGTCGCATCCAATGTCTTGGCACGTTCCCCCCCAGCGCTCCTCCTTTGGAACGTATGCTCTGCACCGGCCGCTTGCCGAGTTGCTCCATCGCTCGACAACTGGACCTTCGCCGCGGCGTGATCTGGTTTGCTAAGCCTGGCGGTTCTTGCGGACAAGGTGCCAGCGGGGGAACCGTCTGTCTTTTCCGTCGTTGCCTCGGCAGCCGCTTGCAGGCTCGGCGCGTCGCTTTCGCCTTCGGACGATCCCTCCCGCTGGTGTCTCAGCCAATTGATCACCAGCAGAGCATCCTGAGGAGTACACAGGTTGTCGCCCGATACATCGTAGAAAGGAGGAGAAACGGTAGCGGCGTTGGGCAGCAAGGGGTCGCCGGGATGTTCGTTGAGATAGTTGACGATGATCAGTGCGTCCAGCGGCGTCACGTCGCCGCTTCCGTTCACGTCGTACGGATTCGTAGAGCTGCGCCATGCATTGGCGGAACTGAACGCTGCACCAGGCTGCAACGGATCCGCTTCGGCCTCCGCGAATGGCATGTCCGTGGGCTCGATCGTGTCCGGCAGCTTTTCGTGTCCAAGCATCGCGCTGACGGGTGAGCCCGCAAGCGTGGGAGGCAGCACCACGATGCGACTAAACGCGACGTTGCCAACTCGTTCCGATGGTTCCCCGATGATCGCGAAATCTTCACTGGCGCCCGTGGCGACCACCTCGATGATCCGCGCCCCCGGAGATGGCGTGAGACTGTCGTTCGTATACGTTACGGTCTTGAGCGTGCGGAGGAAGTCCCGAACAGTAGCCACGCTTCCTGCGAGTGGTCTGAGACACAAGATCCCCTCCGCAGCGCACGTGTCTTCGAGATTGCCTTTTTCGGACTCGTCTTTCCACTCGAGCCGTTCGTCTGCTCCGTCCAAGGGATTGGTGATCGTGATTCTGAGCGAGCTGAACAACAGTCCTCGGCTGTTGGCAAAGGAAGCGTCCGAGTCCGCGATCGTTACTTCGCCCCCCGTGTATGACGTGGTGTAGTCCACACCGCGCTCTGTTGAGTTGTTGTCGGCGTCCAAATCAAGGAACGGGGCGCGTTGAAGGCCCCGTTCGACGTTTAGAGGGCCATAGTCGCCAAGTCCGATCTCCCGCGGCGGGATCCCCGTTATCGCCCACGAGCACTCCGTCGTTAGGGCGTCGTCGACACAGCGAGCATTGACGTCCGAGGTGGGGTCAAAACGTGAATCGACCGTCTTGACCTCCGCCATGGTGATCGTCCCACTCATCCCCGACGTGTCAATTGACATCAGCGGGAGGTTCGGCGCGGCGGGGTTGACGAAAAGGACCTCCCAATCACTATCACCGTTGCCGAAGAGTGGATGGCGCACTTCGACGTCAGTCACGTTAGAAAGTGCTTCCAGCTTGCTTTCCACAAACGAATTGGTGTCATTCCAAGCGATTGGATCGGTGGTCTGACCGGCGAAGGTGAGCCTAAAGGTCCCGCCCAGGTTCGTCCCCTCGAGGCGGACTTCCTGAACGGTCGTGGCCACCGTCGGCCACCGGACGGTGAGGATGTTGTCTAGTTGTCCATAGTCCTCGAACCTAACGTCGCCGTCGTATCGAATGTCGCTGTCGTACGTGGATCCGCCCACCAGGTCCACGCGGAAGCGGAGTCCCACGTCAGTGACCATCTCCAGGTGATCATCCGGCGCAAAGGTGTGAGCCGCTCTCGTCTCGCTGGTTGGCGGATCCGTGACCTCGCCTGCCACGCTGTCCGTTGCGATGGCAAACGTGAACATCGTGCCGGGCGTTTTCGTCGTCGCGATCAGGCGGGCACCGTCTTGGGCCCAGTCAATCTCCTGAAACGCTGATTCCAGCGACTCGCGGAGTGCTCGCACAAGTCCGGTCAGGATCTCCGGAATGGATTCGCTTTGCGCCGTGTAGCTCACCGACTTGCCGCTCATCGCCACGGTGATGATGTCCCCTACTTGCCACGTCCCGCCGAACGGACTTTCCAGCGCCTCGCCAGATGGACGATGCGCTACGGTCCCCGCGTCGCTGTCGGCCCTCACGGAGAAGCTGAAAGGTGCGCCATGATTGGGGATGTAGCCACATGAATTGGCGCCTTCATTAGTCGGGTCGTGCCTAAAGGGGCCGGTGGCGGTCAAACTCATGTCGTCATGGCCCCAGCCGATTCCAGGAAGCTTGCAGGAGGCGTTCAGTTGGTCAGCCAGATCGCCGAGGAACGTGGGAATCGTTGGATTCTGAACCGTGTACTCAAACGATACTCCCCCGACCGTCACGTTGACCTTGTCGCCAATTTGCCACGTGCCGCCGAATTCGCTCGTGAGTGTCTGCGCCATCCAATCCGGCCACTGCCGAACGACTCGGCTTCCGTCATCGACGCGGATAGCCGGATCGTAGAAGGCGAAGAATTCAACACTTCCGCCGCTGGGAACAGTCACGGGCAGCGACGGCGTGACGGTCACCAGTTTGTCGCCCGGTGAGCGGATGCCGCTGGTATCGACCTCGGTGATCGTGAAAGCCTCGCCGGTGGTGTTGGTCACGTGGAACGTTTGCCAGGGCTTCAACGCTGTCTCGAGGGTCGCGCGACGCGCCGAGTCGGCCAGTAGGTGGCCGTACTCATCGTCCGCCGGGCGAACGAGGGGCGAGTAGTCAAAGCCGCCAAAGTTCGGCGACTCGGTGTAGCCAAAACGGCCTGCCACCACTTGGCCAGCTTTCGCCTCGACAAGTTGCTCATCGTCGTCACGTATGCCGAGCGGATCGACGCCGGGGAACTGCTGCACTTCGAAAGTGCCATCCGACACGGTCGTTCTGTCCTCTCGAATCGTGTAAGCAATAGGATTACCGCTGCCGTCCACCGCCGGCAGAGCGGCGAACACGTACCCGCCATCCGCCCCCGTGAAAGCGAAAGGTTCTCCGGGATTCAGCACGTTGTCTCCGTTCAAGTCCTCGCCAGGATCCAACACGTTGTCGCCGTTCAGGTCGACGAAAAATCGCCACCCGGCACGCCCCGGTTCGCCCTCATCCCACTCACCGTTCTGGTTCAAGTCGTGCCACTTGTAGCCCCTGATGGTGGTGGTTTCGGCAGGTGGATTGTTGACGAAATCGTCGGGATTGCCAAAGTTGGGTGCCTCGGTCGCCAAAGCGTGACCGTGATACGAGAGATTATTGTTGTCCAGCGTCAGCAAGTACTGATACGGCGGACTGTGGCCACCTCCAGGGAAATTCGGTTGCATCCCGCTCGGCGAGACCTGACGGATCAGGCAGGTGTATGTGGGATTGCCGTTCCAGCCCGTTGTGTCGAACCAGTACCTGAACCAGAATTGCCCCTGTTCTTCGGGGTCGATCATGCCGTCGCCGTCGAGGTCTTCCGACCGAGTGACTTGGCGTTCAATGACAATCCCCGTGGTTGGTTCGACCAACTCCATGACCACCCCGTCCAGCCCCCCTTCGTCGTTGTCCCAGGTGCCATCGCCGTCTTGGTCGTACCAAACGAAGCCCGAAATCGCCACCTGGAAATCGGGTGGCCTGACAAAGGGGCCGTCGAGCCGGTACACGCTCATGGGCGTGATGAATTGCACCAGAGACGCCGGCGGTTCAATCGGCCTCGCGTAGTCCTCCACTTCCCCATCCGGAGCCGATCCCCAATACGAATCGACGCCCTCGCGGCTGAGCCGAAAGCGGGCGTAGCTCAGACCAAGTTTGGCGTTGTCCGGCACGGTGGGCACGGTGAAATGGAACTCATGCTGGCCTTGACTCACTGGCTTGCCGGGAATGATCTTCTCGCCCGGATCGTCCCAGTTGCCGTTCCGGTCGAAGTCAAACCAGGCATCCAGTACCCCGCCCTGGCCGGAGATGTCGGTGACCGACACTCGGACCCACGCTTCCTCGCCCGGGACGATCCGCGTCAACCACTCGACTCCTTCCTCGTCGTCAAGGCGGTTCTTATCATCCCCATCCGCGTCGGGTGTCGGTTGCCCATCCAGTTCGGCGTCCGTTTCTTCAGCGCCAAGGTGAAACCCAGGTACGATCCGGTGCCGGGCACCGTCGTTTGCAGAGGTGGTCCGGTAAGATTCCGGGGCATCGCCCCAGTCGACCTGTTCTGGCGTCCTCGTATTCACAAAGACGACCGCGATCTGTTCGCCTTCGTCGAGATCGATCGTAGCCGTGCCGCTGACCGAGTTGCTGCCATGATCCGGGTCTACGATCACGAGGCTCGTCAAGTCCCAGCCGGAAACGGCCTGTTCAGTTAGAACGTACGTGCCTGGCGGCAGATCGTCGAAAACTCGTTCATTTGTCGCGGGAGTGCCGCCGTCGTCGACCAGGCAGAACTGGACCGGATCGGTCAGTTCGCCCCCGGCGAGTGTATAGCAGAACCCTTGCGGGGCGTTCGGAACCGAGTCCTTGACCACCGTGATACGCGTCCGCACCGCACTGATCCGGTAGTTGCCGAAATCCAGGCCCGTTTCGTTGCGCCCAGACAGGAACGTCCGCAGGTAATTGCCTGACGGGGGATACGTATTCGTCCAGCCGTCTTGGGCGACCTCGCGTACTCGGTACGTTCCGGGGCGGATCTTTGCGATGCTGTAGCTGCCGTCCGCTGCGGTCTCCGCCGCGGGTTCGCCCGCGTCCAGGACTCCGTTGTCGTTGTCGTCGACATAGATGGTCCATCGCGCCAACCCAGGTTCGCCCGCCTCCCGCGGATTGCGGTCACGATCCGAGTCCTCGAACTTAACTCCGCTCGCACTGGCCCAAGTCCAGTTGCCGAAGTGGTTGTCCAAGTCTTGTTGCCCGGACGCTACCGTCACGACGTACACCGGGTCAAACTCGGCTGGGTAATTCTGCTGCCAATCGACCTGGTGCTCCTCGCGCACGGTGTAGTTGCCGGGCGGCAGGTCGAACGCGTATTGGCCGTTCGCATCGGTGGTCTGGCAGATGTTGCCGATACAGATATTCCATCCCGGCAACGGCGGCTCCTCTTCGTCCCAGGTGCCGTTGGCGTTCAAGTCGTGCCACTTGCTGCCGCCAATCCGGGCGTTCCGGTAGTTCCCGAAATCGTTGCCCGCGTCCTGGTCGCCCGACTGGAGTACGACGGCGTACCCATGCTCCGCGTGGCCGTTCGTGCCGCCGTCCACGTCCGCGATGGGTTGCGACTGGAACCAGCTGTTCCGTGCCTCCTCCACGATGATGTACGCGCCAGGCTCCAACTCGAAGCGGTACTTGCCGTCTGCTCCGGTCAGCTGTTGATCCTTCCACGTGTCCCCCAAATCGAGTTTTCCCGGCACGGTTCCGATGTCCGCGTAGGCGTAAATCGTCCACCCTTCCAGCACGTTGTCGGTGCCGGGTTCGTATGTACCGTTGCCGTTTACGTCTTCGTACTTGATGCCTTCCTTGATCGCCTTGCGGTAGTTGCCAAAGACCAAGCCAGGATCAGGCCCGACTTCCTGGCGATGATCCCAGGGTGTCAGTCCCGCTTGACCGAGGACCGCCACCAGTTCCTGACCGCTGGTGAGGGTCCTGGTGCAGGACGTCAACGTCGAAGCGAACCAGCCTGCAGGCACGGTTTCGGTGACCGTGTACTCGCCGGGATACAGTCCCTGGAACCGGTACTCGCCAAGTTCGTCGGTGGCGGCGGTGAGCGTATCCGGATTGCCGTCGCCGTTCACGTCGCCCACCAGGGCAATCGTCACGCCGGCCAGTCCCGGCTCGCCCGCATCATGCGTGCCGTCTCCGTCAAGATCGTCGAACGCATAGCCGTGGATGGAACCTAAGGCAGTGCTACCGAAGTTGGGCAGTTCGGCCTCACCGTACCGGCCCTGCTTGACTTCATTCGCAACGACGGTCACCAGATGCTCGTCAGGATCGTGGGGATACGTTTGCACCCAGCCCGGTGGCGGAACCACACGGACGGCGTGCGTCCCCGCCTCGACGCCAATCGAATAGTAACCGTCGTAAGTCCCTTCATTGTGCGTGCGGTCCCACATTTCGCCGGGATCAAACTGGTCGTCATTGTCCGTATCGACGTAGATGATCCAGCCGTTCAGGCCCGGCTCGCCCGCATTCCACAAGCCATCCCCATTCAGATCGTTCCACTGGTAGCCGGAAATAAGCCCTCCCGTGTCGACGGTAGTCGGCTCCCAGTCCCGATTATTGCCGGGGTTTGGATCAGGTTCGCGCGGAATCACCTCAGCTTGATTCGTGACCGTTCCCGGCACAGCATCGGCCGGAACGGCAGCCGTGAGCGTAAAGTCAGCCGTCGAGTCGGCCGGCAGCGGCCCCAGCGTGCACGTCACCGTCTGTGGATCGTTCGCGTCGCCGCTGCAGCTCAGATTTGACGACCATACAAACGTCCAGCCTTCCGGCAGCGTGTCGGTGACCGTCGCCCCGCTCGAATCCGACGGACCGAGGTTCGCCACCTTCAGCGTATACGTGTAGTTCTTGCCCGCCACGGCATTCGAGCCGTCATCTCGCTTGTCGATCGACAGGTCCGTCCGCCGAATGACGTCGGTCGGTTCACAGTCTCGATCGTTCAGGCTGTTCGGATCGGTTTCGTTCGCCCTGATTTCGGCACAATTGACCACCTCACCAGGTAGCGCGTTGGCCGGCACGTCGACCGTGAGTCTGACGATGACCTTTTCTCCCGCTTTGAGCGGACCGATCGCGCAGCTCACGGTCTGCGGATCCTCCGCATCGCCGTTGCAGGTAGGATTGTAAGAAGGCGCCAACTTCCAGCGGCGCGGCAGCGTATCGGTAATCGTGGCGCCGGTCGAATCCGACGGGCCGTAATTCGTGACCTCCAAGGTGTACGTGAATTCCGTCCCTGCGACCGCATTCGAGCCATCATCCCGTTTGTCGATCCCCAAATCGGTTGCCGGCCGGTAGTTGCCGAAGTTTGGCTCCTCAGCCACGCCCCAACTGCCGACGGAACGCTGGCCCGCTGGCGGATCGATCGTGACCACGTGCGCCCACACCGGGTAACCGGGATAACTTTGCTTCCACCATTCCGGCAGGACTTCCCGCACCGTGTAGGTGCCGGCCGGCAGGTCCGTGAACCAGAACGCCCCGTCGTGCTTGCCGTCGTAACGCGTCGCAAACGACGGCTCGCCGGGACCCAGCTTGTTATCGTCGTCCAGGTCCAGGTAGATCGTCCAGCCGTTCAGGCCCGACTCGTCGGCGTCCCACACGCCGTCTTGATCCACGTCGTGCCACTTGTAGCCGCTGATGTCCGGCTGGAAATCCCCAAAGTTCGGCGGC
>CAYPGE010000003.1:0-25033 GCA_964409865.1 uncultured Pirellulaceae bacterium | reverse complement strand
GTACCTGCCGCACCACGTACGTCTGCGCCGGATTGAGATCTGTAAACCAGTATGCCCCATCGTGCTGGCCGTCGAAACGCGTGACAATCGTTGGCTCGCCAGGACTCAAATGGTTGTCGTTGTCCAAGTCCAGATAGACCGTCAAACCGTTCAGGCCCGGCTCGCCGGCATCCCACACGCCGTCGTGATTCAGGTCGTGCCACTTGTAGCCGCTGATGTCCGGCTGGAAGTCGCCGAAGTTCGGCGCCTCGGGCACGCCCCAACTGCCTACGGACCGCAGCCCGGCCGGCGGATCGACCGTGACCACGTGCTCCCACGCCGGCCCGATCGGATCGAGTTCATCGGGATAGCTCTGCTTCCAGCAGTCCGGCAATACTTCCCGAACCGTGTAGGTTCCGGCCGGCAGGTCCGTGAACCAGAAGGCTCCGTCATGCTCGCCATCGTATCGCGTCCCAAACGACGGCTCGCCGGGACTGAGCTGGTTATCGTCGTTCAGATCCAGGTAGATCGTCCAGCCGTTCAGGCCTGGCTCGCTGGCGTCCCACACGCCGTCGTGATTCAGGTCGTGCCACTTGTAGCCGCTGATGTCCGGCTGGAAATCCCCAAAGTTCGGCGGCTCCGTGTGGCCAAACCGGCCGCACGTGCCTACCGTCACCACGTGCTCGTAACTGATCGCATCGGGATAGCTTTGCTTCCAATCCTCCGGCAACTCCTGACGCACCACATAGGTCTGCGCCCGGTCCAAATCGGTAAACCAAAATGCCCCATCGTGCTGGCCGTCGAAACGCGTGACAAATGAGGGCTCGCCGGCACTCAACCGGTTGTCGTTGTCCAAGTCCAGATAGACCGTCAAACCGTTCAGGCCCGGCTCGTTTTGGTCCCATACGCCGTCGTGATTGAGGTCGTGCCACTTGTAACCGCTGATGTCCGGCTGGAAGTCGCCGAAGTTCGGCGCCTCGGCCACACCCCAACGGCCCACCGACCGCTGGCCGGCCGGCGGATCGATCGTCACCACGTGCTCCCACGACGGCTTGATCGGATCCAGTTCGTCGGGGTAACTCTGCTTCCAGCAGTCCGGAAACACTTCTCGCACCGTGTAGATGCCGGCCGGCAAATCCATGAACCAGAACGCCCCATCGTGCTCGCCGTCGTAACGTGTCGCAAACGACGGCTCGCCGGGACTGAGTTGGTTATCGTCGTTCAGGTCCAGGTAGATCGTCCAGCCGTTCAAACCCGGCTCGCTGGCGTCCCACACGCCGTCGTGATTCAGGTCGTGCCACTTGTAGCCGCTGATGTCCGGCTGGAAATCCCCAAAGTTCGGCGGCTCCGTGTGACCGAATCGCCCGCACGTGCCCACCGTCACCATGTGCTCGTAACTGATCGCATTGGGGTAGCTCTGCTTCCAGTCTTCGGGCAGTACCTGCCGCACCACGTACGTCTGCGCCGGATTGAGATCTGTAAACCAGTATGCTCCATCGTGCTGGCCGTCGAAACGCGTGACAAACGTTGGCTCGCCAGGACTCAAATGGTTGTCGCTGTCCAAGTCCAGATAGACCGTCAGACCGTTCAGACCCGGCTCGTTTTGGTCCCATACCCCGTCGTGGTTCAGGTCGTGCCACTTGTAGCCGCTGATGTCCGGCTGGAAGTCGCCGAAGTTTGGCGCCTCGGCTGCACCCCAACTGCCTACGGACCGCAGCCCGGCCGGCGGATCGATCGTGACAATGTGCTCCCACGACGGCCCGCCGGGGTAACTCTGTTTCCAGCAGTCCGGCAAGACTTCCCGCACCGTGTAGGTGCCGGCCGGCAAGTCCGTGAACCAGTAAGCCCCATTGTGCTCGCCATCGTATCGCGTCCCAAACGACGGCTCGCCGGGACTGAGCCGGTTATCGTCGTTCAGGTCCAGGTAGATCGACCAGCCGTTCAAACCCGGCTCGCCCGCGTCCCACACGCCGTCGTGATTCAGGTCGTGCCACTTGTAACCGCTGATGTCCGGCTGGAAGTTCCCAAAATTCGGCGGTTCGGTCACACCCCAGCGGCCGACCGCTCGCTGGCCCTGGGGCGGATCGATCGTGACGGTGTGTTCAAAGCCGGGCTTGCCGGGAAAACTCTGTTTCCAGCCATCCTGAAGTTCTTCACGTATGGTGTACGTGCCCGCTGCCAAGTCCGTGAACCAGAACGCGCCGTCATGCGTTCCGTCGTACGTTGTTACGAAGGACGGTTCGTCGTTATCTCGTTCGTTGTCGTCGTCCAAATCCAGGTAGATCGTCCATCCATTCGCCCCCGTCTCGTGGGAGTCCCATACGCGGTCGTGATCCAAGTCGTTCCACTTGTAGCCGCAGATGTCCGGCTGGAAGTTGCCGAAGTTGGGCGTCTCGGACTGCTCCCAGTCTCCCACCACGGGTTCACCGGAAACCACGGTCACGGGATGTCCGAAATCTGGTGCGCCCGGATAGCTCTGCTTCCACCCCTCCGGCAGTACTTCACGGAGAATGTAGTCGCCAGGGTCCAGATTCAACCAGAACGCCCCGTCGTGCCGGCCGTCGTTGGCGGTGACGAAGGCCGGCTCGCCGGGGCCCGACAGGCCCGTGCCCGTATCGTACTGGCCGTCGCGGTCCAAATCCGCGTAGATCGTCCAGCCGTTCAGACTTGGCTCACCAGCGTCCCAGATGCCATCGTGGTTCTCATCGTGCCACTTGTAGCCGCAGACGGCATGGCGTACGGCGGCCACCACGATGTCGTCCACGTACCAGCCTTCGGGGTCGATCGGCGGTCCGGGGCCGGTGTCGAAGACAAACCTGAGTTGGATCTCTTTTCCGGCGTATTGGGTAAGATCGATCGTGGCGGTCAGCCAGCGGTTGCCGGTTTCAGGCAGCGTGCCGTCCCGGCGGCTCAAGGCCGTGGTGATCGAAGTGCCGTCGTCGATCTGGACCTCAACCCAATCGACCTCGACAGATTCACGCGTGTCGAGCAGGTAACTGAAACTGGCCGTCGTTTCGCTACAGGTGGGAATTGGGATCCAGGGCGAATGGAGCACACCCCGGTGGTCAAGGTGATTGAAATAGTGCCCGCCGCCGGTGGATGTCTCGAAAGCGCCGTAGTACCAATTGTGAATTGGGGTATGGTTGATGAGCCCATCGCTGCTGCGACCGACCGAAAAATGCCACATGCCGGGCGACTGTCGACCGGTGTTGTCTGCGATGTATCCGCCGTCTCCCGTCTCGAAATGCTCTTGATAGAAAACGTCGAGCGTTCCGGCCTGCAATTCCGGCTGGAAAGCCACGTCACCCGCTACGCCGCGCAACGGAGGATCAATGGGAATCTCGGTCAACTGCCCGGTGACCGGGTCGATCTTGACCAACTCGCCCGTGGATGTCGAGCCGACGAGCGTGGCCGCCGCAGAAGCAGCGGAGAGGAAATCGAGCCCGACGATGCGCTCCGAGAGTCCGACGAAATGCCCCATTCCGCCCATTGGCCAGACGTACAGTTTGGGCTGGTTGTCTGTCTGATCGATTCCTGTTGCATACCACGTACCGTCCTCCGTGCCGTCCGGTTCCCAGGCCAAGCCGTCGGCGAGTCCATTGGGAACTAACCCGATCCGCGTCGCTTCCCCGGAGTCGGGGTTGATGCTGTACAGGCAGCCCGGTTGGCCGGCAGTGCCGCCGCTGTCACCGAGGCCGTACAGCGGCGAGTTCGTCGCGGGTCCTGTCGCCAAGTCGCCGACCCGGATCGGCTGGCCGTCGGAAGTGATCGAGCGCGGGGCCGCAAACGGCTGTCCCGTGCGCGGGTCGATGCGTACCAATTGACTTGCGGAGCCGGCTCCGGCCGTCGAAGCGCCGTACAGCTTGCCGTCCGCAGCGAACGCCAGGCCGCTGTAGCCTTCGGTGGGTTCAAGATCCCAGCCTTGCTGCGGCTGCTGGAGGTCGGAAAACGGCGCGTGCCACGGAGCCACCTGCCCCGTATCGACGTCGACCAGCATCAGCAAGCCGGGGTTCGTGGGGCTGGCGGAAGGGTCCGCCATGGCGACGTATAAAGGCGTGACAGAATCCGCGTTCAACAGACGCCGCTCTTCCAGATGTTCCAGGCCGAGTCGCCGGGTGAATGGCATCGGGCGGACGGCAGGTAACGGAGATCTCCGTCGGGACTTGCGATCATACCGGGACGCGGATCGGAAACTGGTACGGCGATGCATCGTGGACATAGTTGCCTGCTGGAAGAATTGCACCTGTTGCGGCGTGCTGCACAAAGTCAGGCATCCGACCGGCTCCTTCCCCGCTGTTCTGGAGCGTTCCGTCCGCTCCCCGACCTATCGCCCCGCCAAATTGAGGCATTTCGAGTTCAGAAAAAAAACATCCAGACAATTGACGGAGCCAATAGGTCGAATTATAACCAGATTTGTCGGTGTTACAGCCGGAAAAAGCCATAGATTTTTCCCGATCCGATCCGTCGTCTTTGGCTACCCTTGCAG
Source organism: uncultured Pirellulaceae bacterium (assembly GCA_964409865.1). Lineage (GTDB taxonomy): Bacteria > Planctomycetota > Planctomycetia > Pirellulales > Pirellulaceae > Anammoximicrobium. The sequence continues at coordinate 20,568 of CAYPGE010000003.1, read as the reverse complement.
GCCGGTTGCACGTTCTCGGCAAAAAGTCCCCAAATCGCACGGAAAGGGGTTTGGTTTTATCCACTTACGGATGAGATACCCACCACCGATTCGATGCGAGGTGAACACCATGTTTTGGCTCAGTCCGCGAAGCAAGAAGTCAAGTAGTCGAGGAACGAAGCTGCGCCGCAAAGCGTCGCGGCGTCTGCTGCTGGAACCCCTGGAGAGGCGAGAAGTCCTTTCCGGTGTCGTCCTGGTGGAACTCTCCGGCGGCACGTTGCAGTTGACCGGAGACCAACCCCTGGTCGATGGTGGTGCAGACAACCCATCGGACAACTGGGTCGAGGTGAAGCAAGGTGCCGCCGTCGGCCAGTTCATCATCACCGCCAAGAACAACACGTTGCTGCGCGAAGACGGTTCGCTCAAGCTCTCGACGACCGTCAACGGAGTGCAGAGCATTGATGTCCAATTGAGGCTGTTGAACGACACGTTTGAACTGACGGGCGCAACGCCGGCGGGGTCTGCGGCAGGCCACAAGGCTGGTGCGGCGTTGGTTCGCGGAGACGTGGTGATCACGAACGACGAATGTGGGACGAAGAAGAACGTCTTGACGAACGTCTTGGTGAAGGGCAATCTGGATGTCAAGCTTTCCCAGCTAACTCCCCCCAACTACGCCCGCGGGGAACTCGCGGTTTTTGATTCCACGATCGAGGGGGCCGTCACGGTCAACAATACCAGTGCCCAAGGAGGAGGCGGCTCGACCTCGACCGTGCTCCAACGCGTCCACATTGAACGACAGCTCACCATCATCAACGGTCCCGACCTGGACGTCATCGATATTCAGGATTCGTCCATCGACAAGTCCACCGCGGCGGGCACGTTCATCTCCAACGGTCGCGGCGGCAGCCGCACCACGTTTACGTCGACCGGCGCGACGGGCAATACGTTGTACGGGAAACTGACGATCATCAACGGCGAGAATCCGATTGACGTCCCCGCTTTGCAGCAGTTGGACGATCTGGTGACGTTCAACAACACGAATGTCCGCGGCAAGGTCTGGATCAACAACGACGGAGGGGATAGCCGTGTTCTGGTGTCAGCCAACAGCTTGCTGGGAAGCGACATCAGTCCCCCTGCTGGCAACCCGGCGCCGTCTCTGCTTCTGCAGAACGGCGCAGGTGTCGATCTGTTTGATATGCAGAATTCCACAGCGACCTTTGGTGTGCTGATCGACCACGATTACACAGACATGCCGCAGGCCCCGAACCTCTACGGAAGCACCACGACCATCTACGCCAGCGTGATCGGCTGCTGCCTGCCGGGGAGCATGGGGCTCACCGTCTGGGGCGACGATGGAAGTGATGTCGTGCAGGTGACCGAGAGCAATATTACGGGCTACGTCGAATTCAAGCTCTTCAATGGCAACAATTCGGTGCTGCTGCAGCAGAACGAGCCCATCCAAGGACTCTTGATTTCCACCGGAAACCAAATGGACGTCGTGACCATCAAGGGAAGCTCGACCAGCGACCGTCAGGTGGTCATGCTTCCCAAGATCTGGCTCGGTGACCTCAATGACTTGTTGGTCATGGAGCACGTTGAAATCCTCGGTGATGCGATCCTCGACCTCGATTTGTTCTTCAATCTGGCCGACCAGGACGAACTGCAGGCCTCGGTGGATGTGATCTTCAGCGGTGGAACCGTCCAACTGATCAACTGGGAAATCGGGCCTTGAGTCTGACTGACCGGCCGTTGTGCGCGAAAGTACCGTTTGACCGGCCGGTCTTGATCGAGACGGCGTGAGCAAAGGGGCCGCAAGCTCGCATGGGGCTGCGGCCCTTTTTCTGTCTGGATCACGGCAGCGAACACCTCGTAGCCCCGATGATCGCTACTCTTCTCCTCTCCCCTCAAATCCTCACATCTGCTACCAGCTGGCGATCGAGAACCATCTCGAAACGAGCCAAATTCTTGCCGCATCCGAAAATCACGGCTAACATCGAGTTTGACGGCCGTATCAGCTTTCCGTTGCGTTGATTCCCAACCCGGAACCCGCACTCGGCGGGTCAACGGGTGCTAGATTAGCGCAGTGCGCTTCTCGTCTTCAGTAATGGTGCAGAGGTTCGTTCATGGTAAGAGGAAAAAGGCGTCGGTCTGACCGTGGCTCATCGGCCCGCGCGGTGGGGCTCCAGTCGCAGCAGCCCATTGAGCGAGTCCGGCGAAAATCAACGCGGCGCGCACGCAGTCTCGTCTTCGAGCCGTTGGAGGACCGCCGACTCCTCGCCGGGGACCTGGATGTGAAATTCGCATTCACCGATCTTGGCGGCCAGCCTCTCACCTCGCTGCAAGTGGGCGACCCGTTTCTGGTGAAAGCGTACGTGCGAGACGCTCGCAGCAGTCCCACCGGGGTTTTCCAAGCCTACTTCGACGTCAATTTCGATCCGAGTCTTGTGACGCTTCCCGCGGACAAGACGCTCGATCCCGGCGAATATCGCGCATTCTCGTCGGGGACCGTGCTGGACTCGGGGCTGATCGACGAAGTTGGAGGGTTAGACTTTGACCAAGTGGCGCCCGATCCGAGAGGCCGCGACTGCCTGCTGTTCCAGTCCAATCAACCCTGGACCGCGGCGGCTCCCGGAACCTTGACGTTCACCGCCACCGCCGCCGACAGTCCGTTGCACTGGGTTGAGTTCTTCGACGACCATTTGATCGTGCCCGCCGGCGAGATCAACTTCCAGAACTCGATCGAAATCCTCAGCGGCGGAATCCGTGTCACCCCCACTTCCGGCCTGACGACGACGGAAGCCGGAGGCACGGCGTCCTTCGAAGTGGTCCTCACGAAGCTACCCACCGCCAGCGTGACGATCGGGTTGGCCTCCAGCGATCTCACGGAGGGCACCGTCTCGCCCGCCAGCCTGACCTTCACCACGGCGAACTGGAACGTCGCGCAGCACGTGACGGTCACCGGCGTCAACGACGACGTGATCGACGGGCCCGTCGGCTACACCATCGTGACGGCCCCCGCCGTCAGCACCGATGCGAATTACAGCGGCAAGAACCCGGACGATGTCTCCGTCACCAATACGGATGACGATGCGACCACCGTCTCGATCGTGGCCACGGACGCCAGCGGCAGCGAGCCCGGCACGGATGACGGTCTGTTCACCGTGACCCTGGCCGGCGGCAAACTGGCGCCCCCCGCGGGAATCGTGGTCAACTACACGATCGCCGGCAACGCCACGCCGGGTGCGGATTATACGGCCTTCAGCGGCAGCGCGACCATTCCCGCCGGCGCCTCGTCGGCCACGATCGTCGTCGACGTGCTGAGCGATGAGGTGGTGGAGCCCATCGAGACCGTGACCCTGACGTTGACGGGAGCCAACCGTGCGAGCGTCACCGTCGGCACGCCCAACTCCGCGTCCGTGAACATCACCGACGATGACACGGCCACCGTGTCGATCGCCAGGGTGGCCGACGGTGCTGAAGCGACGACGCCCGCCGGCGGCAAGTTCCGCGTAACGCAGACCAAGGCCAGTTCGACGGCGACCGCGGTCGCTTACACCGTCAACGGCACCGCGACGCCGGGGGCGGGGAACGACTACGCGGCGCTCAGCGGCACGGTGACGATTCCGGCCGGGGCCACCACAGCGGACATCGACGTGCAGGTCTTCAATGACAACATCGTGGAAGGAACCGAGACGGTGATCGTGGCGCTGACTGGCATCTCCAGCGGCAACGCAGACATCAGCCTCGCTACGGCCAACCAGACGGCCGCGGTCTCGATTACCGACGACGATACGGCCACCGTCTCCATCGCCAGGGTCAACGACGGGGCCGAGACCGCTGCGCCCACCAACGGCAAGTTCCGCGTGACGCAGATGAAAGCCAGTTCGGCCGACACCGTGCTCAGCTACACGGTCGGCGGAACGGCGACCGCGGGCGCCGGCAGCGACTACACTCCGCTCAGCGGTTCGGTGACCATCCCCGCCGGGACAACCACTGCCGATATCGATGTCTCCGTGCTGAACGACGACGTGGTCGAGGCCACCGAGACGGTGATCGTCACGTTGGGCGGCATCACGAGTTCTTCCCCCGGCGTCACCGTCAACGAATCCAACAAGACGGCCACGGTATCGATCACCGACGACGACACGGCCACGGTATCGATCGGCAAGGTGAACGACGGGGCCGAAGCCGCCACGCCCACCGCCGGCAAATTCCGCGTGACGCAGACCAAAGTCAGTTCGACCGACACCGTGCTCAGCTACACGGTCAGCGGCACGGCGACGCCGGGCGCCGGCAATGACTACTCGCCACTCAGCGGCACGGTGACGATTCCCGCCGGGGTGACGACGGCCGATATCGACGTGCCGGTTCTGGACGACGACCTGGTGGAGAGCAACGAGACGGTCATCGTGACGCTCTCCGGCATCACCAGCGGCGATCCCCAGATTGCGATCGACAACGGCAACAAGACCGCCACGGTCTGGATTGCCGACGACGATACGGCCTTGGTCTCGATTGCCAAGGTCAACGACGGCGCCGAGGCGGCCACGCCCACCAACGGCAGATTTCGGGTCACGCAGACCAAGGCCAGCGCCACGGCCACCGTGCTCAGTTACACCGTGGGCGGCACCGCCACGCCGGGCGCCGGAAACGATTACGCGGCGCTCAGCGGGACCGTGACCATCGCCGCCGGGACGACCACGGCCGACATCAACGTGTCGGTCTTCAACGACAACGTCGTCGAGGGTCCCGAGACGGTGATCGTGACGCTTTCCGCCGTGACCGGCGGCGATCCGGACATCACCATTGACGCCGCCAAGGCGTCGGACACAGTCACCATTGCCGATGACGACACGGCCACGGTCTCGTTGATCAAGGTCAACGACGGAGCCGAGGCGGCCACGCCGACCAACGGCAAGTTCCGCGTGACGCAGACCAAGGTCAGTGCGGCGGCCACCGTGCTCAGCTATACGGTCACCGGAACGGCGACGCCCGGCGCCGGCAACGACTACACGCCGCTAAGCGGCTCGGTGACGATTCCCGCTGGAGCCACCACGGCTGACATTGACGTACTGGTGCTGAACGACAACGTTGTGGAGGCCACCGAGACGGTGATGGTCACGTTGAGTGGCGTCCCCAGCTCCTCGCCGGGCGTCAGCCTGAACACCGCCAACCAGACCACCACCTTGTCCATCAGCGATGACGATACCGCCACCGTGTCGATTGACAAGGTCAACGACGGCGCCGAGGCGGCCGCGCCGGTCGCCGGCAAGTTCCGGCTGACGCAGACCAAACCCAGCTCGACGGACACCGTGCTGAACTACTCGATTGGCGGCACCGCGACACCGGGGGCCGGAAACGATTACGCGGCGTTGAGCGGTACGGTCGCGATCCCCGCCGGGGCGACGACGGCCGACATCGACGTGTTGGTCCTCGACGACAGTCTGGTGGAGGGCGCCGAGACGGTGATCGTCACGCTGACGGAAATCACCAGCGGTGATCCCCAGGTGACGATCGACAACGCCAACCAGACCGACACCGTGTCGATCGCCGACGATGATATCGCCCTGGTTTCGATCGCACGGGTCACCGACGGTGCCGAAGCCGCCGTGCCAGTGGCGGGCAAGTTCCGGGTGACGCAAACCAAGGCCAGTGCGACGAACACCGTGGTTGGCTACACGATCCACGGAACCGCCACACCGGGCGCTGGAAACGACTATCTGCCGCTCAGCGGCAGTGTCACGATCCTGGCCGGCGCCACCACGGCGGATATCGACGTGCCGGTCCTGAACGACGATCTGGTGGAAGGCGCGGAGACGGTGATCGTGACGCTGGGCAGCGTCACCAGTTCCGCCCCCGGCATCAGCGTGGACAACGCCGCCCCGACGGCCACGGTCTCGATCGCCGATGACGATACGGCCACGGTGTCGATTGCCAAAGACAGCGAAGGAGCTGAGGCGGCCACGCCCACCAGCGGCAAGTTCCGGCTGACGCAGACCAAGGCCAGTGCGACGGACACCGTGATCGGCTATACGGTCAACGGCACGGCGACGCCGGGTGCGGGCAATGATTACGTGTCGCTCAGCGGTACCGTGACGATCCCGGCCGGTGCGATTACCGCTGACATCGACGTGACGGTCCTGAACGATGACGTCGTCGAAGACACCGAGACGGTGATCGTCACGCTGGGCAGTATCACCAGTTCCTCCCCCGGCGTGAGTTTGGACGGCGGCAACCAGACGGCCATAGTCGCGATTACCGACGACGACACGGCCACGGTGTCGGTCGCCGCGATCAGCGACGGGGCGGAATCTCCCACGCCCACAGACGGCAAGTTCCGCGTGACGCAGACCAAGGCCAGTTCGACCGATACCGTGATCAGCTACGCGCTCAGCGGCACCGCGACGCCGGGCCCCGGAAACGACTACGTGCCGCTGGCCGGTTCGGTGACCGTCCCCGCCGGCCAGACGACGGCCGACATCGACGTAGTGGTTCGGGACGACAACCTCGTAGAGATAGCCGAGACGGTCGTCGTGACCCTGGACAGCATCACCAGCGGCGATCCCCAGATTGCGCTCGGAACTGCCAATCAGACCGCTACCGTGATGATCTCCAGTGACGACGCGGCCACGATTTCGATCAGCGGCACGGCGCCGCTCGACGAGGGCGATTCCGGCACCCGGACTCTTCAGTTCGTCGTCACGCTTTCCGCGCCCGTCGACGTCCCGGTGTCGGTCAGTTACCAGACCCAGGATGAAACCGCCCAGGACGAACAAGCCGATGGAGACTATCAATCGGCAAGCGGCATCTTGGAGTTCTCGCCGGGGGGCGACTTGACGCAGACGATCGCCGTCGACGTGTACGGCGACGCGGTGGTGGAGCCCGACGAGACGCTTCTGGTCGTGCTCAGCAACGTGATCGCGGGGACGCCAGTCCGCGACGTGACGCTCGACCTCGCTCAGGCCGTCGGCACGATCGTAGACGACGACGCGGCGCGGCTGACCATCGAAGTGAACCAGCACGCGGAGGAAGATGCCTCCCACGGCGTCTTCACCATCACGACGAACAAGCAGTTGTCGCAGCCGGTGACGGTGTTTCTGGCGGTTTCGGGAACCGCGGCGCCCGACACAGACTACGTCGCCCTCGGCGCCAGTGTCACGTTTCCGGCCAACGCAGACACCCTCTCGATTCCCGTGACGGTGCTGTCCGACGACATCATCGAAGGCGACGAGACGGTGATCGTCCAGATCCTGAACACGAGCGACCCCGCAGCCCGGCCAGGCGAGCCCGAGGCGGCGACCCTGACCATCGCGGATAATGACACAGCCACGGTTTCGATCACCGCCAGCGATCCCGCTGGCAGCGAACCGAGCGCGGATGACGCTCAGCTCACCGTGGCCTTGGACCACGGCCTGGCGCCGCCGGGCGGCCTGGAGGTGAGCTTTTCGGTCAACGGCACGGCCACATCCGGATCCGATTACGTGGCGCTCGGCGGTTCCGTGACGATCCCGGCCGGGCAGTCGTCCGCGACGATCCCGGTGGACGTGCTGGACGACAGCGTGGTGGAGTTGACGGAGACCGTGATCGTCACCTTGACAGGGACGAACAACTTGGGGGCCACGATCGATCCGGCCAACCATACGGCAACGGTGTCCATCGCCGACGAGGACACGGCGACGGTATCGATTGAAAAGGTGCATGACGGGGTCGAGACCGCGACTCCTGGTCACGGCAAGTTCCGCGTCACGCTGACGAAGTTCAGCGCCACCGATACGGTCCTCAGCTACACCGTGACCGGCACGGCACTGCCGGGCGCGGGAAACGATTACGTGACGCTCAGCGGAACCGTCACCATCATGGCCGGAGACGCGACCGCCGACATCGAAGTCGCCGTGCTGGACGACGACGTCGTCGAGGACACCGAAACGGTGATGATCACGCTGGAAGCCATCACCAGCGGCGACGAAGACATCTCGATCGACAGCCAAAACGCGACGGCCCAGATCGGGATCTCTGACGAAGATGCGGCCACGCTGTCGATCGCCCGGATCGAGGATGGGGCCGAGGGCGCGGTGACCACCAGCGGCAGGTTCCGCGTCACGCAGACGAAGCCCAGTTCGACCGATACCGTACTCAGTTACACCGTGGCCGGAAGCGCGAGCCCGGGGGTCGGAAACGATTACACGCTGCTCAGCGGAACTGTCACCATCGCCGCGGGCAGCTTGACGGCCGACATCGAAGTCGTCGTGCTGGATGACAGCCTGGTCGAAGACAACGAGACCGCCGTCGTGACGTTGGCCGGGATCACCAGCGGCGATCCCCAAATCGCCATCGGCGAAACCAGCAGGACCGCCACGTTGATCATTGCCGACGACGACAAGGCCACGGTGTCGATTGCCAAGGTTGACGACGGAGTTGAGGACCATGTCCCCACCAACGGCAAGTTCCGAGTGACGCAAACGCTGCCGAGCGCGACCGATACGGTAGTAAGCTACATGGTGTCCGGAACCGCGACGCCAGACGACGATTACACTCCGCTGAGCGGCAGTGTGACCATCCCAGCGCGGGCGACCACCGTCGACCTCGATATCGTCGTGCTGAATGATGATTGGGTGGAGGGCGGCGAGACCGTGATCGTCACGCTGAACGCCGTCACCAGCGGCGACCCGGACGTCGACATCGACGATGTGGACAACTCGGCTACGCTTCTGATCAGCGACGACGACACGGCGATAGTGTCCGTCGAGAAGGTGGCCGACGGCGCCGAGGCTGCCACGCCGGCGCACGGTACGTTTCGGGTGGTCCAGACGCGGGCCAGCGCCGCGGACACCGTGCTCAGCTACACGGTGTCCGGCACGGCGACTCCGGGCGACGGGAACGACTACACGCCGCTCAGCGGGACGGTGACCATCGCCGCCGGTTCGCTGACGGCCGACATTGACGTCGCCGTGCTCGACGATGATCTGGTCGAGGGCACGGAGACAGTGATCGTGACGCTGACCGGCATCACGAGCGTCTTGCCGGGAGTCGCCATCGACATTACCAGCCCCTACGCCTATCTGGACATTCTCGACGACGACGAGGCCGCCGTGTCGATTGCTCGGATCAATGACGGGGCCGAGGGGGCCGTGCCGACCAATGGCCGCTTCCTCGTAACTCAAACCAAGCCCAGCGACACGGACACCGTGTTGACTTATCTCGTCACGGGAACAGCGACCCCCGGTGCCGGCGAGGACTACACACCGCTGGTCGGCACGCTGACGATCGCGGCCGGCCAGACCTCGGCCGAGATTGTCTTGCCCGTCCTAAACGATCTGTTGGTGGAGGAAACCGAGACGGTGATCGTGACGCTTTCCGCCATCGCCAGCGGCGATCCGGACGTTAGCATCGACCCGACGAACAAGACGGCCACGGTGTCAATTCTGGATGAGATCGCGTCCGTCTCGATCGAGGCCAGCGATGCCACGGCCGGCGAGCCCGGCGCCGACGAAGGGCAGTTCCTGGTGACCTTGACGGGCGGGCGGCAGGCCCCGCCGGGCGGAATCCAGGTGAATTACACAGTCAGCGGCAGCGCTACGCCGGGAGCCGACTACGCCGCTTTGTCCGGCGTGGCGACGATCCCGTCCGGTCAGTCCTCGGTCTCGATTCCCGTCGTGGTTCTGGACGACAACGTCGTCGAGTTGCCGGAGACCGTGGTCGTAACGCTCAACGGCGTCGATCACCCGAACATCGCGATCGAGACCGCTGCCAACCAAGCCATCGTCACGATCGACGATGACGATCCCACGACCGTCTCGATTGTTGACAGCGATCCTAGCGGCAGCGAGCCGGGGACGGATGACGGCGAGTTTACCGTCACGCTGAACGGCGGCAAAATCGCGCCGGCCGGCGGCGTCACCGTCAGCTATACGGTCAGCGGCACGGCCACCGGCGAAGCGGATTATACGGCCTTGACGGGTACGGTGACGATTCCTGCGGGGCAGTCCTCAATCACGATCCCCATCGACGTGCTGGACGACAACATCGTGGAACGGCCGGAGACCGTGATCCTGACGCTTTCGGGCACGAACCATCCGGCGGTTATCGTCCAGGCTGCTGCCGACACCGCCACGGTCACGATCCACGACGGCACGGGTGAGGATGCGGACGCGACGACGGTTTCGATTGCCGCCAGCGACGCCACCGGGAGCGAGCCCGGAGAGGACGACGGCGGGTTCACGGTATCGCTGGCGGGAGATAAGATAGCTCCAGACGAGGGAATCACCGTCACTTATGAGGTCAGCGGAACCGCCACGCCCGGCAGCGACTACACGGCCCTGACAGGCATGGTCACGATTCCCGCAGGCCAGTCCTCGGCGACCATTCTCGTGGAGGTTTTGAACGACGACATCGTCGAATTGCCGGAGACGGTCATCATTACCTTGACGGGCACCGATCATCCGGGAGTGACGATCGCCGCGACCGAGAACTCGGCCATCGTGACGATCAGCGACGACATCGAGCCGGGTTCCGACGCCACCACGGTATCGATCACAGCGACGGACCCTGTGGGCAGCGAACCGGGAGCGGATAACGGATTGTTTACCGTCACGCTGGCCGGCGGCAAGCTCGCACCCACCGGCGGCATCACGGTCAATTACACGGTCTCCGGCTCCGCGACGGCCGGGAGCGACTATACGTCACTGACGGGCACCGTGACGATTCCTGCGGGCGCCTCTTCGGCCACGATCCTGGTCGATGTGCTGGACGACGACATTGTCGAGGCAGCGGAAACGGTCATCGTCACCTTGACAAGCACCGACCACGCCGCAGTGACGGTGAACAGTGCCAACAACACAGCGACGGCGACAATCAACGACGACGACCCCACGACGGTCTCGATCGCAGCTAGCGATGCCACCGCCAGCGAGCCGGGGACCGACGACGGCGCGTTCACGGTCACGCTGGCGGGCGGCAAGATCGCACCGACGGGCGGAATCGCGGTCACCTATACTGTCGCCGGAACCGCGACTGCCGGCGCCGACTACACCACGCTGACCGGCACGGTGACGATCCCCGCCGGTCAGTCCTCGGCCACGATCTTGGGCGACGTGCTCGACGACAACGTCGTCGAGGTTCCAGAGACCGTGATCGTCACGCTGACGGGAACGAACCACTCCGGCGCGACGATCCACGCGACCAACAACACGGCCACCGTGACGATCGACAGCAGCGACGACAATACGACGGTCTCGATCAGCTCGCCCGATGCGACTGGCCGCGAACCGGGCACCGACGGCGCCCAGTTGACGGTCACGCTGGCCAACAGCAAAGTCGCGCCGACCGGCGGCATCGTTGTCAACTACAACACCAGCGGCACGGCCACGGCAGGCTCCGATTACACGGCCCTGCCGGGAACAGTTACCATTCCCGCCGGCGCCTCGTCGGCGACCATCGCGGTGAGTGTTCTTGACGACAACGTCGTCGAATCCGCCGAGACGGTAATCGTCACGCTGACCGGCACCAACCATGCCGGGGCCACAATCGCCGCGATCAACAATTCCGCGACCGTCACGATCGAAGACAACGACCCGACGACGGTGTCGATCAGCGCCAGCGACGCCAACGCGGGCGAACCGGGTGACAACGGCCAGTTCACGGTCACCTTGGACAACGGCAAAGTCGCGCCGACGGGCGGCATCGTGGTCAACTACACCACCGCCGGCACCGCCACGGCCGGGTCTGACTATACGTCGCTGCCGGGCACCGTCACGATTCTCGCCGGGCAGCCGTCCGCGACAATTCCCGTGAACGTGATTGATGATACTACCGCGGACGAACCGGCGGAGACGGTTGTGGTTACGCTGACTTCCGCGAATCATGCCAGCGTCTCGATCAGCACGTCCAGTCCGTCCGCCACCGTCACGATCGCCGCGGACGATCTGCGGAATGCGTCGATTTCCGGCGTTGTGTGGATCGATGCGAACAACGACCGCCAGCAGCAGAAGAACACCTCCGGCAGTCCGCTGGAGCCGGGAATTCCCGGCGTGATCGTGCGGCTGACGGGAACCGCCCGCGACGGCAGCACGCTGACCTTGCAGGCTATGACGGATGACGACGGAGCCTATCGCTTTTACGATCTGCCGGCCGGCACGTACGACGTCCGCGAAGAGCACCCTGCGGCCTGGATCGACGGCCAGGAGATGCTCGCCTCCAGCACGGCCAACGACACGTACTCCAACATCGTCCTGACGCCCGGCCAGCACGCCGTCGATTACAGCTTCGGCGAACGCACGCTGCAGCCGCAATTCGTCTCCAAACGCCAGTTCCTGGCTTCCACGCCGGCCACCGACGTGTACCTGAGAGAACTGAACGCCTTGGCAAAGCAGCGTGCCGGCGACGCCGCCGGGGCTCAGGCCATTCGAGACGCCAGCATTCCCTCGGATGTCAGCGCGGGTTCCACGGCGGCCGCAGCCGCGTCGGCCCAGGTCACCGCTCCGGAGTCGCACGCCGCCGACACGGCGGGAGAGGGCGAAGCGGCCCAGACGAACGCCGAGGCGGCCGATACGAGCGCCAAGGCGCCGCCCGCCGAAGGGGAAGGCACGCCAACGCCGGCCGTGAGTTCCGGATCGAACGTTGCGGTCGCTTTCCGCACCGATTCGCGGCCCGCGGCGACGCCCCCCGCCAGCGAGGCCTTGGACGTGCGCCGATCGATCCCGTCTGCGGCTTCTACCAAGCCAGCGGCGGAATCCGCCGCTTTCCAAACTGGCGAGCAATCCGCCTGCGAGGAAATCATTGACTTCCTCGGGCTGCAAGGGTCCAGCCACTCGCAGAATGCGCAGCAAGACAACCGCGCTGCAGCCGCTGACCGCGGTGCTTCAAGTACCCTCAAGGGCTCCCAACCGGCGGCCCAACTCTGTCACGCGTCCGTCTCTGCTGAAACGCCGGCCCGCAAGACTGGAGACGATCCGGAAACTGCAGCACGGGTGGACTTGATCTTCGCCGAGGACGCGTGGCTGGACGCCCTGTAAACCGCCCATGACGCCATCTGGACGTCTGCCGGCCTGCGAGAGTAGGATACTTTCTGTTGCGGCGTTTGGCGTTGCCGTGTCGTCTCGTCATCTGGTCCAGCGAGCGTTGTTTGTCCCATGCCCACTCGTCATCGAACGTCACTTTGCCGCGAGGGCTGGTACTTGCTGCTGCTGCTGGCCGTCGTGTTGACGTGGGCCTTGCTGCGGGAAAACAACCTCCTGCTGCTCGTCGCCGGGCTGATGGCTGCAATGCTGCTGATCAACTGGCGTTTGTCGGTTGCCGCGCTGCGGCGGTTGGAAGTGCGCCGCTGCGCCGTATCCAACGCGCACGCCGGAAGTTGGCTGACGATCGAACTGGAAGTCGCCAACACTCGCCGCCGATTGGGCAGTTGGGCTCTGTCGGTGGAAGACTCCGTGAAACGCCAGGACGACCAGCGTGACATGCAGCCGGTGCGGCCGAGCGTGATGTTTCCCTACCTCCCTGCCGGGCAGTCCATGCGTCAGTCCTATCGTGTGTGCCTGCCGCAACGAGGCCGCTATGCGTTGGGTCCGTTGCGCGTCTCGACGCGGTTTCCCTTCGGACTCGTGCAGAGAGCGCTTTGGCATCCGGGCGACGACCAACTCTTGGTGCTGCCGCGACTGGGACGACTGCGGCCGGCGTGGTTGCAGCATTACCAGCCGGCGCCGCACGGCACGCGCGGCGCGCGGCGACCGGGTTACGTGCCGGGCGATTTCTTCGCGGTGCGGGAATGGCAAGCCGGCGACAGCGTCCGCTGGGTGCATTGGCGGAGCACCGCCCGGCACCGCGAGTTGGTGGTCCGCCAGTTCGAACAGCCCGGCGAGCGCGAACTGGGAGTCTTGCTGGATTTGTGGGAACCGGACGAGCCGCAGCCGGACCAGCGGCAGCGCGTCGAACTTGCCGTGAGTTTCGCCGCCACGCTGGTGGTGGAGTTTTGCTGCAGCAACCGAGGCCAGTTGCTGCTGGCGACGGCCTCGGCGCGGCCCGTCTGCCTGGAGAAACCGGCTTCCGTGGCCATGTCGCGCGAGGCCCTGGAGGCGTTGGCCTTAGCCCAAGCGTCGTCCATCGCCCCGTTGTCGGCACTGCGGAACGCCGCGTTCAGCCGCGCTCGTCCGCAGTTCGATATGGTCTTGATCAGCACGCGTGAGCGCGCGGGTGCGGAACTCGAGGACCTGCTGGCCGCGGCTGGTTCCGCCGCGCCCGGCGCGCGGCGCCGCCTGGTCCATCTCGCCGCGTCCGATTCCACGCTAGCCGACTACTTCGAGGACGACCGGCGGCTCGCGGAGGCCCCGCCATGAGCATCGGGCGCAGAATCGAACTGCACATCGCGGTGCTGACGGTGATCGGCGGAGTGCTGCTGAGTCTGGGCGGCGCCAGTCTGATCCTGCCGATCGGGTTGCTGATCGCCGCGCTGCTGGCGACGCGGCGGGTGGACGGCCGGCCGCCTTTTGCGCTGCCGCCGGCTGCGGTGAACGTGTCGATTTTCGCAATCGCGGCCTTTAGTGCCTGGCGGTTGGCGGCCGCCTATGGCACGCGCGAAGTGATCCTGCTGGGCGAAGCGTTTACCGCGCTGCAGGCGGTGTTGTTGTTCGAGCGGAAGACGGCCCGCACGCGTTGGGACCTGTTCAGCCTGAGCTTGGTGAACGTTCTCCTTTCGACGGCTCTGGTCCAAGGCCCCCTGTACGCGCTGGGGCTGTTGACGTACGCTTTCTGCGTCCTGGCAACGTTGGGGCTGATCTGTCTCGAACGCGCTCGGCTGCGCAGCTTCGGAACCGGCGCCGAAGGGCGCATTCTGGAGACGGCTAACCGCGTGCGCGGCGGTTGGTGGCGGTTGCTGGGCATCGCCGTGTCGACGACGATGGTCGGACCGCTGGCTTTGTTCTTGCGGTTTCCCGAACGCGTCGCGGCGAGCGACGTTTCGAGCGGGGCGAAGGAGGAAGGCCAAGGGGCAGGACCGCGCGAGGAAGCCGCTTGGCAACCTGGCTCCGCCGGCTCGGGGGACACGGCGGCCGTCAGCCGGGAGTTCTGGTGGCGAACGGGGCGGATGACGTTCAGCGCCTTCGCCGTGGCAGCGGTCTTGTTCTGCGTGGCCCCGCGGTTCGGCCGCGTCGAGTTCGAGTTGCCGCCTCTGGGCGACCTGCCTTGGCGGCCTGGCTCTTCGCGCCCGCTGCGCGTCGTCGGCTTCACGGACCGCGTGCGTCTGGGCGAAATGGGGACGCTGTCGGAGGACCAGCGGAGAGTGTTCGAATTTCGGCTGGTCGACAACGCCGACGAGAGCGTCTTTCTGCCTCGCGGCAACCTGTACCTGCGCGGGGCGATGCTGAACAAGTACCGTGCCGGACGTTGGGAGTTCGCGGAATGCGGAGGGCTGGACGGCCGCCTCTCGCTGGACCTGGAAAGTCCCGCCGCTCGGCAAGCGATAGTGCGGCAGCGGATCACAGTCGAGCCGTCCGCCGAACCGGACCTGTTCGTCATCTGGCCCTTCCTCATGGTCGGCGACGATCCGCCGCTGAGAATTGACTCGCGGAGCGGGCGCCTCCGCCGCCGGCGGGACATGCTCGAGCGGAGCTTCACCTTTGAGGTGGCCACAACGGCGCTGCGGGACGGCGTCCAGTCACCATGGATGCCGACCGCCAGGCAGATCGACGAAGGGTGCCACTTGGACTGGCCCGCGGAAGCCCTGCCGGGGCTGGCCCGCTTGGCGCAACGCTGGATCGACGAGGCGCAGGTTGCCGCGGACGATCCGACCGCCCGCGCACGCTTGCTGGAGAGACGTCTTCTCGACCCCGGCCGCTTTCGCTACAGCCTGGGGGAAACGTCACGGGATCCGGCCGTCGACCCGATCGAAGACTTCGTCACCCGCCATCCGGAAGGCAATTGCGAGTACTTCGCCAGCGCCTTGGCGCTGATGCTCCGCAGCCAGGGCATCCCCACGCGCCTGATCGTCGGCTTCCGGGCGGACGAGTTCAGCGAGTCCAGCGGGACCTATCGCGTGCGTCAGTCGCACGCCCATGCCTGGGTCGAAGCCTACGTGCCGGCGGAACGCCTTCCGGCGGGCGTGGCCCGGCGAACGGGCGGGCGCGAGCCCCCCGGTGAATCGCCCCACCAGGACGGGCTCCACGATTGGTCCTACGGCGCTTGGCTGCGGCTCGATCCGACTCCCTCCTCTTCCACGCGGACGACGGGGGTTGCGAGCTTGTCGCGTCAAGTCGAGAACTGGCTCAGCCTGCTGCACTCCTTCTGGCGCGATCACGTGCTGTCGATGAACAGCACTCGGCAGCGCGAAGCCCTGTACCAGCCTCTGGTCGTCCGGGTCCGGCAGGCTGCGACCGATTTCGGCAATCCCGCCGCGTGGGATGGGACCGGCACCCAGAAGCTGCTCGGCTGGGTCGCCTGGCTCGTGTGGTGCGCGGGGGCGGCCGGCTGCCTCCTGGCCGCCGTCCTCTGGCTGCTGCGCCGGAGGCTTCCTGCCCGCTGGTCCGGGCCGATGCGGATGCGCTTGGGCCGTCGCGACTCGCGATCCGCCGCCAGCCGGCCTCCCGTCGTGTTCTATCGCCGCTTGGAGACGCTGTTGGGCCTTTACGGGCACGTGCGGGCCGCTTCCCAGACCCCGCAAGAATTCACGGGCAAAGCCGCGGAGCGAATCGCCACCGCCTGCGGCAACCGTCAGGTGACCGACTGGACGAGGCAGATCGTCCAGGCGTTTTACGAGGTTCGCTTCGGCGCGGGCAGCCTGACCGACGACCGGGCGGCCGTTGTCGAAACCGCGCTGCAGCAACTCGGCCGAGCCGTTCGTCGAAAACCGGCCGCCGCGCCCAGCACCACTGGCGGCAAGCAGCCGATGACGCCCCCGGCGTAACTCTTGGACATGGTGGCTTCCTTCTCAAGACTCGCCCGGCCATAATCAATCAGTCACCGCGTCCCGGCTGTTGAAACTCAAACGCCGAGCCGTTCCACGTATCAAGAACCTCAAGGAGCATCCCATGAGAAGCGTGAACATCCTCGCCGTAGGCATCTGGCTGGGCCTCGTTGCCGCGCGGCTTGCCGCTTGCGTCGCCGCCGAATCCGGTTCGGGCGAGCCGCCCAAGCCGAACTGGGACACGGTCTGGAACCAAGAAACCGTCGTGGCGGACATTCGCGGTGTGATCGCAGCGGTTGACGCCCAGCGGATGTCGCAGGACCTGTTCTATTTGTCGAAGGCCCCGCTGCCGTTTCGCAAGCTGAACTTTACCTTGCCGGAGCACAAAAAGAGCACGCTGCACGAAGCCGACGACTACCTGGCCGGCAAGCTCGAATCTTGGAAGTACCAGGTCCAGCGTGAGGCGGTCCAAGTGCAGGCGTATCGCCGGGATACGAACAAGCCGCAGCACCACCAGTACTCGCGGCCGATGCCCGAAGATCCGTGGTACACGGCCTACAATCTGTACGCCGAGAACAAAGGCCGGACGCGCCCGGAAGAGATCATTCTTGCGCTGGCCCACAAAGACTCGCAAAGCTGGATTGATTCGCCGGGGGCCAACGACAACGCAATTGGCACGGCCGGCGTCTTGGAGTTGGCCCGCGTGCTGGCGGAGTATCCGTCGCAGCGTACGATCCGCTTCCTCTTCTGCAACGAAGAACACACGCCGTGGACCAGCGTTACCGCTGCCCAGAACGCCAAGGCTCGCGGAGACAACATCGTGGCCGTTTTCAACCTGGACGGCATCGGGGTCAAGACAGCGGAGGACACCGCGGCGGGCAAGAAGACCAATGTCACCGCGTACACCGTACCCGCCGGCGAGCGTCTGGCGGAGTTGATGAGTGCCGTAAACGCACGCTTTGCCATCGGCCTTCAGCAGCGGTCCGTCAAGCGTTCCGGCCCCGGCGACGACGACGGCTCGTTCGTCAAGGCCGGCTTCGGAGCCGCCGTCGTCAACATCGGCTCGTGGCCCTACGGTGACCCCCACTACCACCTCGAGGGCGACATCCCCGAACGTTGCGACGTCGCCAACGCGGCCATGACGGTGCAAGCCACCCTGGCGGCCATCATGACGCTCGACCAGGACCGCTAATCACCGGTCACCGACGACCCGTCACCGACGACCCGTCACCGATCACCGCTCACCGGTTACCGCTCTCGCCGCCGCCGGTCTGGGCCCTGTAGATGTTCGACCAAGAATCGCACGGTCACGGCGACCACCCCCGCCGCCACAGACAGGATTCCGGAAACAAAGAGCGAACCCAGATTGGCCTGCCGGGCGGACCAGCCGGCTTGCGGCCAAACGGATGGCTGCAGGACGAGCATCATCAGATACAACGTAGAGAACGCCTGGAGTCCCGTCGGGATGATCGCCCCAATGCAGAAGGTCCTCACGTAACCCCTGCCGTAGACCAACAGCGAGATTACGACCACGATCATCATCGTCCGCAGAGTCAGGTTCGCATAGCCGGAGACGACCCCCGATGCAAGCGAGAGCAGCGCGGTGATCAGAAATGCGAAGCCGAGCAGGGTCGAAGCGACGATGACCAGGACCAGCGTCAAGTCGCGTCGCCGACTCGGACGGCTTGGTGTGATCCCCTGTTCGGACTTCTCCCACACGGATTGCAGCCACGCGGCCCGATAGGCGACCAGCACGGTGACCATGCCGACCAGCATGATCACCGCCGCCAGGTTGCGGATCGGCAGGACATTTGCGTTTGGATTCATGCCCCCGGCGACCGCCGCAGACATGGCTACCAGCACGCCGGCTCCAATCACGAACCAAGCCACGCGCAATACGGTCTTGTTGGCCCCAGGGCGCCCCTCGGTTGAGTTCGTCGGTTCCTCCAACATGCGTGCCTCCGTCAGCAGCAAATCAGGGCTGCAACTTCCTCGGACCTCGTGACGGCGATTTCGCTCCGGCGTCAAGCTTCAGGTCCTCCCGAATCTCGTTCGCATCGCGAAACAGTCGCCACTTGTCGCGGGGCAGGCTGGCAAACCCTTTCTTGTATCGCGGCGCATCCGCGGCGTCGCCCGTCACGTCCCGGATATAGATTCGCAACATCTGATCGGGATGCTTCGCCGCCACCGCTGCATACACCTCCGGATCTCGCTCGCCGGAATCTCCGACCAGGATGAACCGCCGCTGCGGAAAGTCCACCATCAGCGGCTCGATCACACTCAGCTTGTATTCCAGCGGATCGGCCAACAACGACAGCGCGGTGGAGTCTTTCAGCCGGACGCGCCTCAGGTGGAACGTAGCCGACGGAAAGCCAGCCTCGCTCGCGAACTCGGCCAACGGCTCGTACAGTTGCCACGGGCCAGCCGACACGAAGTGGAACTTGGCCCCGGCATCGGCCCAGCGACGGTACAATTTCGCCATACCGTCCACCGCCCGAAATGGCAGGAAGAAGGTGTTTTCCACCAGCTTGTTGCGGTCGGTGACCCCCGTCACCTTGATCGTGTCGTCGATATCGCTGATCACCGAGATGCCGGTCGGGGGAATCAAATGGATCGCCCCCTGGAAAAGCCGCTTGTCATCCGGATCGGTGATGGCCGAGAAGCGAACCTGGCCGTCAACTGCCCCCTGGGCTGCCATCTGAGCGTCCAGCCGCACCGTGCCAAAGAAATGTCCATCCTCGAATGACCGCTCCAATTCAAACGTCTTGTCCCCGACACGGATGGCAATTCTCTTTCCGCGTTCGTTGTCCACCAAAAACAGTCGAGTTCGCCGTTCGAAAAGCTGGGTGGAAGGTCGCCCCTCCACAAGCCCCAGCGTCTTGCGCAAGCCCGCGATGGCGGCCTTGCGCCGTACGCTGTCCGCCTCCGGTTCGTAAATCCAGCCATGGACGGGAGCGATCCACTCGCGGCCATCCTCAGTCCGATGTGCCGCCGTCGGAAAGAAGACGATCCGTTCGTCCTGTTTCACGTCCGCGGCTTCGGCAAGCGATGGAACCACGGCGAGACTCCATGCGATCGCCAAGCGACAGCGGCGAATCGGTACTGAGATGGGCATGCGTCGGTGCTCCTTGCGCCTTCAAAGTGGACATTGCGGCGCTCAGGTTGATACGCGCGTCATCATAGCCGATTCTTCGACTTGATTCTCCAGCCCGCCTGGAAACTCAACACGAACTCCGTTGCGGACCTGTGTCAAACCGTGTAGATTATAGACGGTCGGTTCGCGACAACTGCCCTTGGGGCAAAAAAAGAGCCGTGGCCCCATTGAGCGAAAGTGGCCACAGGGATTAGGATTAAGACCTGCACTGGAACCTGCCGCTTTGGCGGCGTTTTCATCCGCATGTCACGTTTCGGGGTGTGGCTCAGTCTGGCTAGAGCGCTTGGTTCGGGACCAAGAGGTCGCTGGTTCGAATCCAGTCACCCCGACTTTTCCTAAAACCCGCCTGAGCTTGTATTTAAGTATCCTGCCGATGGTCGGCAGTGCGGCCCGTTTTCGGAAGCGCAAAACGGTACATACCGTTTTGGCCCGAAGCGAAGCCGCAACGCCTTGACCCTTCCCGATTTGCAGCGGGGTTTCTCCCCGAAGCTGGGCAGTGCGGCCCGTTCTCGAAAACGCCAAAACGGCTTGCGCCGTAAGGGTTTTC
>CAYPGE010000002.1:0-81255 GCA_964409865.1 uncultured Pirellulaceae bacterium | reverse complement strand
GGCATGGGCGGCATGGGCGGCGGTGGCGGCATGGGCGGCTTTGGCGGCGGCGGCATGTTCTAGTCGTCGCCCAAGGCCGAGTACGAATCGAGTTCCGGCCGCGATCGGCACCGCCGATCGCGGCTTTTTCGTGCGCGCCCGCCGCCCCGGCTTCACTGTCTCACCATCCCCGGATACACGTCTAACTCCAGATCCTCGATCAATCCCGCCTTGAGCCGATCCATGGCGATGGCGCCCATGACCGCGTTGTCCGTACACAGGCCCGGTGGAGCGATCGACAGTTCCACGCCCGCCCGGTTCGACTCCTCCTGCAGCCTGGCGCGCAGTCGGCGGTTGGCCGCCACGCCGCCGCCGACGCAGACGGCCGTCAACCCTGTCTTGCGGACGGCCAGCATCGTCTTGGCGACCAGGCAGTCGACGACCGCTTCTTGAAAGCTGGCCGCCAGATCGGCTACCGTCTGCGGGGCCAACTCAAGCGAGCGAAAATCCGGCCGGCCAGGCCCTGCAATCTGGTAACGGACCGCTGTTTTCAGGCCGCTGAAGCTGAAGTCCAGGCGATCGTCGTCCTTGAGCAAGGCACGCGGAAAATGGTACGCCCGCGGATTGCCCGACTCGGCGGCGCGAGAAATCGCCGGGCCGCCTGGATAGGGCAATCCCAGCATACTGGCCACCTTGTCGAACGCTTCGCCCGCCGCGTCGTCGATCGTGCCGCCCAGCGGCCGGAACTCGAACGGACTGACGCAATGATACAGGCTGCTGTGCCCGCCGCTGACGATCAGTCCCACGCAAGGAAAAACGTCCCTGCCGCTGGCGACCTGACAGGCATAGATGTGGGCGTACAAGTGGTTCACGGCCACCAGCGGCTTGTTCAAGGCCAGGCACAGAGTCTTGGCCGCCACCAAGCCCACCAGCAGCGAACCGGCCAGGCCAGGCGTATTGGCCACCGCGACGGCGTCCATGTCGTGCAGCGTTCGCCCGGCACGACGCAACGTCTCGTCGATCACCGGCAGAATGCGCTCGACGTGCGCGCGGGCTGCGATCTCCGGAACCACTCCCCGAAACCGCTCGTGCAGCTTGTCTTGCGAAGCCACAACCGAGCCCAGCACCTCCAGCCGGTCGGTGACGACGGCCGCCGCCGTCTCGTCGCAAGTCGTTTCGATCGTCAGGATTTGCATGTCTCGCGATCCATCGTGCGGGCTTCGGCTTGCCATGCCTCATGGAGTCATGCGAACTTCGTCATTCCTCCTGCGGCTTGGGCTCCTTCTTTCCCGCGTCCTTCTTCTCCGGCTCCTTCTTCTCCTCGGCCTTGACGTCCGGCTTTGCCTCTGGTTTGGCTTCGTGCTTGGGCGTCGCCTTGGCCGCTGGCTCCTGGGCCGGTTTCTCCGCGTCCAGTTGCGTGCGAATGTACTCGAGCGCTTTTTGCAGTTGGGGGTCGACGAAGTCTGCTCCTTCGGCCGGCTCCGGCGGGGCGTCGCCGTTCTTCCGCACGATGTCCTTCTGACGCCATTGGGCGATCAACTGGGTCATGTCCTTGGCGCTCAACTTGACCTCAAAACCGCGGTTGGGAATGATGCCCCAATCGTCGCTGTCCTTGGCGTCCGGAAAGCGGTGGATATTCTTGCCGTTGGGGCGATGATAGCCGGCAGTCGTCAGCTTTAGCGCGCTGGCGCCGCCCTCCAATTCGACGATGTTCTGGACGCTGCCCTTGCCCCAAGTCCGCTCGCCGATGATGACCGCGCGGTGGTGGTCCTGCAGACAGGCCGCCACAATTTCGCTGGCACTGGCGCTGTACCGGTTGACCAGCACGGCCATGGGGAAGCCCTCGAAGGTGCCCTTTTCCTCCGCATCCCATACCCGTGGTTCGACGTTGCGGCCTTCGGTGCTCACGATCCGTCCCTGGGCGATGAACAGGTCGCTGACCTCGATGGCCGACGACAGCAGTCCGCCGGGATTGAAGCGCAGATCCAGGATCAAGCCGCGCAGGTTCTGATCCGCCAACTGCTGGAGGACTTTCTGCAGGTCTGCCGCGGTGTGCCGGCCGAAACCAGTGACGCGAAGATAGCCGATCTTCTTTTCCTGATCGAGCATCCAACGCCACGAGTCGTCGGAATGGCGCGCGTCGCCCAAGACCGTCTCGATCCGGATATTCTCGCGTTTCAACGTAATCGTCTCCGGCTCCGTGGCGTTGAAGTGCAGGACTTTCAGTGTGACCGGTGTGCCTACCGGCCCCTTCATCCGTTGCACCGCGTCGTCCACGGTGATTTCCTTGGTGCTCTCGCCGTTGATTTCCACGATCAGATCGCCGGCCATCACGCCAGCGCGGTAGGCGGGCGAGCCTACCAGCGGACTGATCACCCGCAGGCGATCGTCCTCGACCGATACCTGAATGCCCACGCCGCCGAACTCGTTTTCCACTTCGACTTTGAATCGGTCGAGCTGTTGCGGAGGAATGAAATTGGAGTACGGATCCAACTCCCGCAACATGCCTCGAATTGCCGCTTCCATCAGCCGCCGGTGTGTCACGTCCTTGACGTAATTGCGTTCGACCTGATCCAGCGTGTCGGCGAACAATTCGAGCAATTTCAATTCTTCCAGCTGCTCTTTTTCTTGAGCGGCTTTCGCCGCCGCATCCTTGGCCACCGCCTTCTGGCCCGGCTCGACGGGACCCTTCGGCGCTTGGCTGGGCTGGACCGTCGGCTCGGCAGCCCACGACGTCGCGCCTGGTGGTGGCACGCCGACGAACAGTTGCAGGCAAATCATCGCCGCCGACAGAAGATAAAAGATGCGTCGTACCGACATGTTTCTCCCCCCATTCAATCCGGCGCAGCGAACGGTGAGCCAGATGTCCGCGTCTCAGAAGCCCCACCTTGACCCCGACGGGCTTATCGGAGTGCGGCACCGGCCCTGAATAGCCTATCTGCCGCCGAGCGAAACTCCGCTCGATCCCGTTGGCAATCGCCTGCGCCGCGTTACACTGTTAACGCGCCGGACGATGTCATGTTGCGCGCATTACCGCAGGTTGGGCTCGAACAACGAGCTGATAAGTATAGGCAGGGCTGCGACGCACGGCAACCGCCAGGGTGAACTGGAAACGGAATGAGTCGATGGCTGAAATCGCTGCCAACGAGGTGGGGGGTGACTGTTCGGCTGCCACGGATCACCAGCCTTCTGCCGCAGTCGCCGTCCAGGCACCGCCTCGTTCTCCCCTTGGCATTCTCCGCCAAATCGGTCCCGGCCTGATCGTCGCCGGATCCATTGTCGGTTCGGGCGAACTGATCGGCACGACGAAAACCGGCGCCGAGGCGGGGTTTTGGCTGTTGTGGCTGATCCTCATCGGCTGTGTCATCAAGGTGTTTGTCCAGGTCGAGTTCGGCCGGTATTCCCTCGTGAGCGGACGGACGACGATGTCCGGACTGGCCGAAGTCCCCGGTCCGAGAATCCGCGGCCGGGGCAACTGGCTGGTCTGGTACTGGTTTGTGATGTGGTTGGCCGCCGTAGGACAGTTGGGCGGGGTCGCGGGCGGAGTCGGACAGGCGCTGGCGATCAGCTGGCCGATCACGCACGAGGGGCGAACGGTCAACCAGTTCGTCGACTGCCAAACCCAGTTGCAGGTCTGCCGCGCGGAACTGCGCGCCGTTCAGCTACGGGCGGCGGCCGGCGACGGCGCGGCGGCCGCGCAGACCGCAAGGCTGATCCGCGAGATCGCCAGACTGGAAACGAGTCTGCGCCAGCAAACCGACGCCTGGACCGCTGCGGTGGGGGCGGAGCGTTTCCAGCAACTCGGTGGCAAGCCACCGCCCGCCTGCGACGAGTATCTCTGGGCGGCGATCATGGGCATCGGCACGAGCGTACTGCTGGTGGTCGGTCGGTACCGCTTGGTGCAACTCGTCGCGACGGCCATGGTCTGCGGTTTCACGCTCGTCACGCTGGCGAACCTGGGCTTTCTGCAAGCCAATCCCTCATGGCGTGTCACCGCGGCGGAATTCGTGCAAGGGTTCAGTTTCCGCCTGCCGCCCGATTCGCCCACGGCCTTGGCCACGGCGTTGGCCACGTTCGGCATCATCGGCGTCGGCGCGACGGAATTGCTGTTCTATCCGTACTGGTGCCTGGAGAAAGGCTATGCCCGCTTCTCCGGACCGCGCGACCAGACGACGGAATGGGCGGTGCGGGCGAAAGGCTGGATGCGCGTCATGCGGTGTGACGCGTGGTGTTCGATGGTTCTGTACACCTTTGCAACGCTCGCATTCTACCTGCTGGGAGCCGCCGTCCTGGGGCGCACGCGTCTGAACCCGGCAGGCAAGGAAATGATCCGCACGCTGGCGGTCATGTACGAGCCGGTGTTCTCCGAGTGGGCCAGCGCCCTGTTCTTGGCAGGAGCCTTCGCCGTGCTGTACTCGACGTATTTCGTCTCCTGTGCCGGTCATTCCATCGTCCTTTCCGATGCCTTGGGCGTGGTCGGCCTGGCGGCGGACAACGAGCCCGCACGCAACCGGCGGATCAAGATCTTCAGCGGCCTGTTGCCGCTGGTTTGCGTCCTGCTGTACGTGCTCTTCCCGCATCCGACCAAACTGGTGCTGCTCAGTGGGGCCATGCAGGCCATCATGCTGCCGATGTTGGCCTCGGCGGCCCTCTATTTTCGCTATCGCCGCAACGACCCGCGATTGACACCCAGTCGCCTTTGGGACATCTTTTTGTGGCTTTCGGCCGTCGGCATGCTCGTCGCCGGTCTGGGCGTGCTGGTCAGCCAGCTGTTTTAGGGATGCAACACGAAACGGAACCAAATTCCATGCGGATTGTCATCGGTTACCCCGTCAAGCCCCATCATTTGCAGCAGATCGCAGCCGCCGCGCCCGGCGCGGAGGTCGTCGACGCGGGACAGCAGCGAATCCCGGAGGAGATCCTGCAGGCCGACGTTTTCTGCGGGCACGCCAAAGAACGGCCTGTGCCCTGGGACGAGGTCGTCGCCGGCGGTCGCCTGCGCTGGATTCAATCTTCCGCCGCCGGACTGGATCACTGCCTGACGCCTTCTGTCATTGGATCGGACATCGCGGTGACCAGCGCGTCGGGGCTGTTTGCCGATCAAGTTGCGGAGCAGACGCTGGCCCTGTTGTTGGGCCTGCTGCGCAGCCTCCCGGTCTTCTTTCGCGCGTCCCAGCGACGAGAGTTCATCCGCCGCCCGACACGCGATCTTCACCACGCCACGATCGGCATCGTTGGATTCGGCGGCAACGGCCGGCGTCTGGCGGACATTCTGGCGCCCTTCAAGACGCGGATTCTGGCTACGGACGCATTCCCCGTCCACCAGCCGCCGCACGTGGCCGAACTCTGGCCTGCCGACCGCTTGGACCAACTGTTGACGGAATCGGACGTTGTGGTCCTGTGCGTGCCCCTCAACCGCTGGACCAAAGGCATGATCGCCGCTTCCCAGTTGGCCCGAATGAAATCTGGGGCGATCCTCGTCAATGTGGCTCGCGGCCCCGTGGTGGTCGAGGCCGACCTGGTCGAGGCCTTGGAGTCCGGCCATCTGGCCGGTGCCGGCCTGGATGTGACCGAAATCGAGCCCTTGCCGCCGGCCAGTCGGTTGTGGGAACTGCCCAACGTGATCATCAGCCCCCACGTCGGCGCCCAGGCGGCGCGCCGCGAAAGCGACGTGACGGACTTCTTCTGCGAGAACCTCCGCCGCTATCTGGCTGGCGGAACGCTGCTGAACCTCGTCGACAAAGATCTGGGGTTTCCGCGTCCCGATCAGTCTTGGGTCATGAGCCGTTGCCAGGCCGGATGACGTCGCTCGCCGGGCAGACGCACTCGCAGATCTGTGTGTACATCTGCGCGGTCCGCCGGCAGGGTCACGAGGTCCACGGCGCTCGCATGGGGCGATCCAGCAGGCGGTTGGCCTCGTCGTCATTCACAAACGTCTCTTGGGCCGGGTCCCAGCGGAGTCTCCGCCGCAGCTTGATGGCGATCTGCTGGAGGTGGCAGATGGCATCAGAGTGGACGGCGACGTCGATGGGCGCCGCGGGTTGAGTGCGGCCCAGGACGGCGTCCATAAAATTAGCGTGGTGGTTGTTGCTCTCGAACAGATGGATCTCGTCGGGGCCGATCGTCGCTTTCAGCAGCGACGCGGGATTGGCGTCGATCTTGCTGCGGTCCACGTGTACCCAGCCTTCGCTGCCCAGGAACAAGACCCCTTGGCCATAGCCGCCGACCTGCAACGGGTGCTTCTTGGCGGTCCCGCTGTCCATGTGCACCAACGTCACGCCGTTGGCGTAGCGGTTCTCGACCTGCCAATTCGTGGCAGCGTCGGTCAACATATCTTGAGGAAACGTCCCGCTGCCTTCGATTTCCGTCGGGCAGCTCAGATCCGTGCCATTGCCCCACTGGGCGATGTCCAGATGATGAACGCCCCAGTTGCCGATCATGCCCATGCAATAGTCGGAGATCGAGTACCACACGCTGTAGCCTTCCTTCTGGGTCCACGGCCGGCAACGCTGGTAGCAGTAGGGCGCTTCGGGCGCGGGACCGAGCCACAGGTCGTAATCCAGTTCCTTGGGCACCGCTTCGGTGGGCTGCTTGGGACACGTCCAGCTGCCGGGCACTCCGACCAGGATCGTCTGCAGCTTGCCAATCTTGCCGTTGCGCACCAGTTCGCAGGCGAAGCGGAAGTTGCCGCCGGACCGCTGCTGGGTTCCGAACTGGAAGATGACTCCGCTGTCCTTCACCGCTTTGCGCACCGCCTGCGCGGCGCGGAAGCTCCAGCCCATCGGCTTTTCGCAATACATGTGCTTGCGGCGGCGGGCTGCTTCGAGGGCCATGAGTGGGTGCCAGTGGTCGGGCGCGGTAATTTGCACGGCGTCGATGTCGTCGCGTGCCATCAGTTCGCGGAAGTCCCGGTAGGCCGCGCAATCCTTGTTGTCGTAATACTCGTCGTTCGATTGCTTGCCTTCCAGTCGCCGGGTTTCATGCACGTCGCACACGGCCACAACTTGGACTTCGGGATTTCCGCGGAAAGTGCGCATGTTGCCCTTGCCTTGGATTCCCAACCCGATGACGCCCAGGACGACGCGATTGGACGGCGCCGCCGCACCCGCTAAGCCCAAGGCCGAGGAGGGAATAATCGCAGGCAAACCGAGGATGCCGGCGGCGGCGGCGGATCGGCGCAGGAATTGTCGGCGACTGACGAGATGGGACTTGGAGGTGCGTTGCTTGGGCATCGGATGTCTCCTTGGCAGGAAGCGGGAAAGGGAGGGGTTACTGAAGTTCAACCAACAATCTAAACCGGCGGCGGCGCACGTCAATACCCGCGGCTCGAAACTCGCACGGCCAACAACTCGCACGGCCAACAAGTAGGCCGTGCCACACGCGGCGGCGGAGCACGTCAATTTCCGCCGCCCGAAACGGCCACGCAGTACAGTCGTTTCGAGGAACGGATGAACAGCTCGCCGTTGCTGACGGCCGGAGTGGCGCTGAAGTCGCCGTCGTCGGTTGCGAAACGATTTCGCGCCAGTTCGGCGAATTCGCCGCCCGCTTTCAGCACGAAGCAGTCGCCGGAGCGCGTGACGTAATAGATTTTGCCGCCGGCAAGGACGGGGGACGAGTAGTCCGCGCCGCCGCCGGGACCGCCACGTCCAGCGCCTCGTCCGGCCGGCCGTCCCTGGCCGCCGCTGGCCGCGGGACTCTCGCCGCTCAGCCGCTGTTCGTAAATCCGCTGGCCGGTTTTCGCGTCGATGCAGTTGGCGATGCGGTTGTTGACCCAATACAGGCGCCCTTCGTGCAAGACCGGTGTGCCGATCCGCGACCGGTCCTTTCCCTTCCACACTACATGGCTCGTCGTGACGTCGCCCTCGCCGCCGGCGCGGACGGCGGCGGTTCCGCCGCCCCGCGGGCCGGTCTCCATCGCGTAGATCATTCCGTCGTGGGCGACCGCACTGGAGCACATGGAATCGGAAGGGAAGCTCTCGCAGTACCAACGCAGTTTCCCGTCCTCCGGATTGAAGCTCCAAATCTCGAACGGCACGGCCAGCACGAGGTCGATCCGCCCTCCACCGCAGTCCACCAGGATCGGTGTGCCCCAAGTGCCGGAGAATCCGGCGGCTTCCTTGCGCCAGACTTCTTCACCGGTCTCCTTGTTCAGCGCCACCAAGGCTTCGCTTTCCGCCGTGGCCGTCGCGATGACCAGGTTGTTGAACAGGATCGGACTGGACGCGGAACCCCAGCCTTGAGGCCCCGACTCCGTCCCCAGGCTCTTCTGCCACAGCCGTTTGCCGTCCAGGTCAAACGCCACCATGCCCGTCTTGCCGAAATAGGCATACACCCGCTGGCCGTCGGACACCGGCGTGTGCGACGCGTAGCCGTGCTGGGTGAACATCCCGGTGTACGGATCCTCCGGCAACACCGGCTCGACCGCCTGATCCCAAAGCACCTTGCCGGTTTGGCGGTCAACGCAGATCAGATGCCGCTGCAGGTCCTGCTGGTCTCCTGGATTGCCGCGTTGGGTCGCGTACCCGGTCCAGCAGGTCACGAACACCTTCTCGCCCACCACGATGGGACTGGACGAGCCGGGGCCCGGCAGGTCGATCTTCCACTTCAGATTCTCCGTCTCGCTCCACGTCACGGGTGCGGGCTGCTCGTCGGGACTGATTCCCGAACCGTTGGGACCGCGAAAGCGAGGCCAGTCGCCCGCATGGCCCAAGGAGGCGACCGCGAGACCGACAGCTATTGACAAACCGACGATTGAACGACGTTTCATGTAGAACCTCCACGGACTCCGAGTTCGGATGTTCGAGACGGCCATAGCTTAGACTGTCTGAGCCTCGTCGGCAAACCGTGATTTCGCCGGATTGCGAGTACTTGCGTCAGGACCCGTGACGACTTGTGATCGACGGCGCACTGTCAGCATCCCGGCGGAACCCTAGAATACTGCAATGAACCATCTGTGAACGGATCGCACCGCCGCGAGGAGAACCGATGACCGAACGAACCCCCACCAGCTATGACGAATTACCCTACGCCTGTCACCCGGTGCACCCGACGCATCCGGACAATTTGGCCTGCAAAGCCCTTCTGCACGGCCTGCGTTCGCCGGACGTGGCGGCCTGCCGCGTCTTGGAATTGGGTTGCGGCACAGGGGGCAACTTGATTCCTCTGGCGCAGCTTCTGCCCGGCAGCCGTTTTGTCGGCTTGGACAACGCGGCCCGGCAAATTGCTCAGGGTCAGGCCGTCGTCAAGACGCTGGGACTGGAAAACATCGACTTGCGCGTCCTCAGCCTGGCGGAGGTGGATACGAGTCTGGGAGCCTTCGACTACATCCTGTGCCACGGAGTCTTTTCTTGGGTCTCGCGAGAGGATCAGGACCGTATCCTGGAAATCGTACGGCAACATTTGAGCCCGCGGGGTGTAGCCTTTGTCAGCTACAACACGCTTCCCGGATGGCACCTGAGGGGGTTGATTCGTGACATCCTCTGCTACCACGTGCGCGGCCGCGGCGACGCCGCGGCCAAGGTTCTCAAAGCGCGGGCTTATCTTGACTTCCTGGTGCGGGCGACGCCCGAACAGGACAGCGTCTACGCGCGGCTGCTGCGGCAAGAAGCCGATCTGCTGCGGCGGACTCCCGACACCTATGTCTTCCACGAACACTTGGAGGAACTGAACCAACCGCTGTATTTCCACCAATTCGCCGAGCGTCTGGCCGCGCATCGACTGCAATTCCTTTGCGAAGCGAAGTTTCACGCCCAGGCCGCGAGCTTCTCTGCCGAGTTGACTTCGCAGCTCGACGCTCTGGCGCGAGATCGACTGGAGTACGAACAACAGATCGACCTGGTGTGCAACGGAACCTTTCGCCGGTCGTTGGTGTGCCACGCCGACGTCCCGATCGCGGCTCGGCCCGCTCCTTTGGCCCTGCAGCAACTGCGATTGGCGACGCGCGTCGAGCCGGTCCGCAACCCGCCGGACATGACATCCCAGGCCGCCGAGGAATTCCGCGGAGCCGACAAAGAGACGATTACCACGACCCTTCCGCTGCTCAAGGCGGCGCTGGTGTGTCTGTCTGAGCAGCGTCCGCGGTCGCTGCCGTTTGCCGAGTTGCGGGACCAGGCGCACGCCAGGCTGGGGCAGTCTCCGGATGCGGTGCAGAGCCTGCAGGATACCGAAGTCTTGGCGGCTGCCCTGCTGCGCTGTCACCAGTGCGATTTGATCGACGTCTACGGGCAGGACGCCGTGTTTGTCGTGCCGGCGAGCCAGCGGCCGCAGGCCCGCCCTTTGGCGCGGTTGCAGGCGTCGCACGGGGAACCCGTGAGCAATCTGCGTCACCGGATCGTCGACGTGAACGACTTGGACCGGTTTGTGCTCTTTCACTTGGATGGGACCCGCGACCGGGTCGCGCTGCAGCAAGCAGTCATGGATCAGGTGCGGCGGGGGGCTCTGGTCCTCCAACATCGCGGGCAGCCGGTGCAGGATCCGGCTCTCATCGAGCAGGTGGTGGAACACGCCGTCGCGCAGGGGCTGGAGAAACTGGCGTCCTTGGCGCTGCTGATCGACTAGCCCTTCAGAAGCCCGGCTGTCTGGTAAGCCGGGCTTCCTTTCCGTGTCGGACACGCGGACGGCCGGTTAGAGCGTCGCAAAGAAGGTGTCCGTGTTCGCCACGGCGCTGCTCGCCGCTCCGGGAGGCGTCGGGGCCTGGGAGTCCACCTTGACGTTTTCAAAATTGAGGCTGAACTGGTCCGTCGGCACAGCGTCGCCATGCCCGTGCGTTTGGTAAGACGACACCAGGACGTCCGTCAGCTCGTACTTCAGGAAGTTCAGCGGGTCCGTGCCGTTGTGTCGCAGAGTCAAGACGGCGGTCGGGAAGTGTTTGCCCTTGGCCACCGCCGAGAAGAGCTGGGGGGAGGCCTTGCTGAAATCCGCCACAAAATGGAAGTCCTGCATCGACACCTTCCCCGCGCCGCCGCCGGCAGTCCGCGAAGTGATCTGTTGGCTCAAGCCCCAACTGAAAGACTCGATCTCGATCGATCCCTTGTGCAACTGATCTGCGGATTCGCCCTGGACGCCTTCGACGGCAAGGAACATCTGAACATCCGCCGCCGGGGCCCTCGTGTCGTCGAGAATGCTCTTGCCACGAGCGTATTCCGCGGGCTGCGTGGCGTTGCTCCACTGGGCGATCACGGGGGGCGGGCCTTCGCCCGTCGGGTCATCTACTCCGTACTGCTGCTGCAGTCCCGTGAAGTTCAGCGTGACTTCTTCCAACGGCAAGGCGCCGGAACTTGCGCTGATCTGGTATGAGGAGACCAGCGTGTCCTCCATTTCAAACTTCAAGTAGATCGGGTGTGCATCACTGGCCGGCCGGGAGACGACAAGGTCAAGTTCGACCTTCGGGAAATGTGTTCCGTTGGCGCAGGCGAGCACGAGTTCCGGCGATGCGCGGTTGGGTGTCGTGACGAAGTGGAAGTCCTGCATGGAGACTTTGCCGGCGCCCCCACCTCCTGCCGAGCGGAAGCTGCCGGGATTGCTCACGCCCCAGCTGAATGATTGCACCTCGCTTCCCAGTGCGGATTCGCCGTCGATGCCGTCAAATTTGATGAAGGCAGCCGCCCTCCCGGCGGGCGGCGAGGTGATATCGAGCAAATCGTCGTCAATCACGAGCACGCGCCGAGGAGACGCAACCACGTCGAACCCCGCGCCGGCGCCGGACTCCGGCGTCCCGCTCGCGTCCGGCGACTGAAATACCGCGTCCAGGCGGGCGAAGTTCAGTGTGGCTCCGTCCAGGGGCACCGATTGGTCCACGCTCCGCGTCTGGTACGACGAGACCAACACGTCGGACAGTTTGATCTTCAGATAATCCGTTTCCCCGGCAGTGCCCGCGTTCCGCACGTGCAAGGTCGCCTGAGGAAAGTGCTGACCGGACAGCACCGCCGAGAATAAGGATGGGGAAGCTTGGCTCAGGGGGGTCACAACCTGGAACGGCTCCAGAGCGAGCCGTCCGGCCCCACCGCCGCCACCGCCGCCGAACGAGCCAGTCTGGGTCGCCCCCCAACTGAACGACAAGATCTCGATCTCGCCCTTATGCTTGCTGTCCGTGGATTCGCCCGGAATGCCCTCGATCTCCAAGAACATGTCCACCGCAGCCGCCGGGGCCGTGGTGTTGTCGAGCGCCGACGGGCCCAGCGACCGCGTTGCGGCGGGCGGCACGGCCCAGTTGAACTGCACGGCCGGCAATCCGCGTCCGCCAACCGCCGTCTGTGTGTAGGATTCGTTGAGTGTGCGGAATTGGAGGCTGAACTCCTCCAGGGGCTGGGACTCGTCCACACTCTGCATCTGATAGGAAGAGACGAGCAAATCGCTGAACTTGTACTTCAGATAGTCCAGGTCCGACTGCCCGCCGCTCTTGCGGACAAACAGCACGGCCTTGCTGATGTGTTGGCCGGTGGCGCAGGCCAGCATCAATGCGGGCGAAGACTTGTCCACGTTGGTCACGAAGTGGAAATCCTGGACATTCACCTTGCCGGCGTTTGCTCCCCCTGCGAAGTTGCGGTCCGTAATCGCCCGGCTCATTCCCCAACTGAAGGACTCGATCTCAATCGTGCCCTTGTGCTTCGAGTCCGCCGATTCCCCCGGAATGCCGTTCACTTCCAGGAACATGTCGACGGTTCCTGGTGAGGGCTGAGTCTCGTCCAGAATGCTGTCTCCCAAGCTGTACGCGGCGGGGAGCTTTCGATTGTCCCAAACGCCCGAAACCGCGGTTTCAGGTCTCCCGGTCGTCGGATTCTGAACAACGTGCCACTGAGTCAGCTTCGTGAAGTTGAACGACACCTCCTCCATCGGGACGGACGAATCATGGCTCTGGGTTTGGATCGATGAGACCAAGACATTCTCCAGCTTGTACTTCAAGTAGTCGGCGTCCTGGCCGGGCGAGTTGTGCCTCACCAACAACGTCGCTTCCGGGAGCATTCTGCCCGTCGCCACACTTGCCAGTAGTTGCGGTGAAGCCTTGTTCGAAGGCATCACGAAATGGAAGTCCTGCATCGAAACTTTGCCTGCCCCACCGCCCCCGCCGCCTGCATGACTGCCGGCGTTGCTCATGCCCCAACTGAATGACTCAATATCGATGGAGCCTTTGTGTTTCGAGTCGTTGGATTCACCTTGGATTCCCGCAATCTGCAGGAACGCTTCGACCCGGCCGGAAGCCCCTGCGGGGTGCTGAGTGAGCAGGCTGGGGCCCGACGACGGACTAGAGCGGTTGGGAGTCAAGTTCCATTGGGCGATGACTGGAGTTCCGGGCCTGCCATCATCCAAAGTTGGCACATACACCTCCTGGATCCTTGAGAACGTGAGGCTCACTTCTTCCAGGGGCAAGCTCTCGTTGATGCTGCGGGTCTGCACGGAACTCACCAAAACGTCCTGCAACGTGACCTTGAGGAAATCCTGTTGGTCGCCCCCAGCCTTGCGAACGTGGAGAACGGCCTTCGAGAAGTGCTCGCCCTTGGAGGCGGCCTGGAACAGGAGAGGCGATGCCTTGTTCACGGCGGCGACAAAATCGAAATCATCGGCCGTCGCCGGAGTCGGACGCAGGGCGCCGGTTTGAGTCGCTCCCCAACTGAACGATTGGACCTCGATCGTATGGTCGGGTCTAACGCCTGTCGGTCGGCCCGGCAAGCCGTAGATCTCCAGAAAGGCATCCAACGCCGCCGCCGCCCCTGCGGAGCCGATAAAATCGGCAGCTAACAGGCATCTCGCTTCCAGAGGTTCAAAAAAATACCTTCGGCGCGAACTGGACCGCGAAGACATCAGAGATGCTCCTAAAAAGAGAAGCTTGGGTGAAACACTGAGACGCGAAATCAAGGCACCCGCCGCGAAAAGGCGCTACGCTCGATCGAGCCGAATGCAGGTGTCGGGAGATTATATTGACGCCGTTGGCGGCTTCCACGCGCGGCGCAAAATTTTGTGACAAATTTCTTGGTGGCAGCACGCATCGCGGCCAGGGGAATCGACGATCGGTCAGATTGTCGCTCCTGCGGTCCGAGAGATGACGGCTGCGTGCGGTTGCCCCAAGCCACACGCGCCGGCCGCACGCTTGCTCGTTCACGGCTGGCGGGATAATCTGATGCGGTGCCAAGTACCGATTCCGTCCTCGTCTCTGTCAGATTCGACATGCCCAGTCGACCGACCACAACCGTAGTGCTGTTTGCCGCGACAATTTTTCTGAGCGCGGCGCTGGTGTTTCAGGTCCAGCCGTTGATCGCCAAGTACGTCCTGCCGTGGTTTGGCGGGACGCCGGCGGTGTGGACGGTGTGCCTGCTGTTCTTCCAGATCGGGCTGTTCTTCGGCTATGCCTACGCGATGCTGACCACGCGGTACGTGCCGCCAGGATGGCAAGCGGCTGTTCATATCGGACTGCTCATGGCGGCCTTGGCGCTGCTGCCGATCACGCCGGACGTCCGCTGGAAGCCGGTTGCGGGCAGCGATCCCACTTGGCGGATCATCCAACTGTTGGCCGTCTCCGTCGGCTTGCCGTACTTCTTGTTGTCGGCCACCGGGCCCTTGTTGCAGGCCTGGTTTGCCCTGGTGCGGCCCCGCCTTTCTCCCTACCCGCTGTACGCGCTGTCGAACTTGGGATCGCTGCTGGGTCTGATCTCGTATCCCTTCGTCGTCGAACCGGCGTTGGCCTCCGACCAACAGACCCGCATGTGGTCGTGGTGCTTTCTGGCATTCGTCGTCGGTTGCGGCGCGTGCGGAGTCGTTGTCTGGCGAACGAGGGCTGACGTCCGGGTTGACCTGGCGGCGCGGAAGGCGGGCGGTCCGACCGCGTTTGCGCGGCCGTCGGGCGGCCAACTGTCGCTGTGGTTCTGCCTGGCGATGGTCCCGTCCGTGATGTTGCTGGCCTCGACGAACCTGGTGTGTACGGACGTCGCCGTGGTGCCCTTTCTGTGGGTGCTGCCGCTGATGCTGTACCTGGTGTCTTTCATTCTCTGCTTCCACGACCTCCGCTGGTGCCCGCGCGGATTCTGGGCGATTGCCTGGGCGGTGATGGCGGCAGCCGCGGTGCGCGTCCTGTACCGGGGAGTGGGTGTGGTGACCAGCGATCCCATTCCCGTCCAGGTTGCGGTTCTGTTCGGCTTGCTGTTTTGCTGTGCGATGTTGTGCCACGGCGAGTTGGCTCGCACCAAGCCGGATCCTGCCCACCTGACCACGTTCTATTTGACGATGGCGGCGGGCGGTGCGGCGGGGGGCGTCTTTGTCGGTCTCGTCGCACCGCACGTGTTCCCGATCAACGTCGAAGTGTCCATTGCCATGCTGGCCTGCACGGCACTGGTGCTGATCGTGTTCTATCGTGATCCGGCCAGCCGCTTGCGGCGCGGACGGCCGCGCTGGGCCTGGAACTGCCTGTTGCTGGCGGTAGCGGTTTTGGCGGCGGCACAGGTCGGCTTGTTCCGGCGTTCTCTGGCGGGGGTCCAGGAAGTTCACCGGAACTTCTTCGGAGTTTTGCAGGTCAAGCTGCAGCCGGCGGCGGTCGCCGAGAACGGGTACGTGTGCCAACTGATTCACGGCCGCACGATGCACGGGATGCAACTGACGGATGCGGACAAGCGTCGCTGGCCGACGGCCTACTACGGCCCGCAGTCGGGCATCGGCTTGGTGCTGCGAGAGGATCGTCCGAGGCATCCTCGACGCGTCGGCGTCGTGGGACTGGGCGTCGGCACCCTCGCCGCCTACGCGCGCCCCGGCGACCATTTCCGCTTCTACGAGATCAATCCGGCCGTGATTGATTTGGCTCAGCGGTTCTTTGAATACCTGTCCGAATGTCGGGGCACAACGGAGGTTGTGGAGGGCGACGCGCGGATTGTCTTGGAACGAGAATCACCTCAGGCGTTTGACCTGCTGGTTCTGGACGCATTTTCCAGTGACTCGATTCCCGTGCATCTGTTGACCCGGGAAGCGTTTACCGTTTACCTGCGGCACATGCAGAAAGACGCAATCTTGGCAGTCCATATTTCCAACGTGCATCTCGACCTAAGTCCTGTCGTCGCAGGGCATTCCGATTACTTCCGCTTGGCAATGGCCAAAGTGGAATCCGCGGGCGATGACCAGCGGCAAACGCGACACGCCATCTGGATGCTGCTGTCCCGAAACCCCCAAACGCTGGAAACCGAAGCCCTCCAACAAGCCAAACGGGCACCGCCGGACCGGAAGTTGATGTGGACCGATCAGCGGAACAGCCTATTTCAGACACTTCGAGACTGGAGATCGGGTGACGGCAACCCGTGACCGCCCGCTGACTCGTGATCGGGAGAACCCCGGCTCTTCCTAAAAGGTCGGGTTTCTGGGATCTAATCAACCTCATTCCAGCCCCACTTCCTTGGGTTTTTCCATGGAAGGGATTTTCAGATTTGGGCTTGAATTCGGTCCCGATTCTGCCAAAATCATGGGCTTTCCACTGAGTGAAATACAGAGGTACAGGCATGAGAGCGGTGCTGAACGCATCAGTTCGGACCGAGGTTGGCTCCAATGGAGTGAAAAAGGTCCGCAAGGCGGGGCGGGTCCCGGCTGTGCTGTATGGTCATGGCGAGCAGAACGTGAATCTGTCGCTGTGTGCCGAGGAGTTGCATTCCGTCCTCCGTCACGGTGCCAGATTGGTGGATCTGAAGGGCGACGTGACCGATACAGCCCTGGTTCGTGATCTCCAATGGAACACGTACGGGACCGACGTTTTGCACGTCGATCTGGCGCGGGTTAGCGCCGAGGAACGGGTGCATGTCAGCGTGCCCCTGGAGACACGCGGCACAGCCATCGGGGCGCACGAGGGGGGAATCGTCGAGTTGGTGATGCACGAGATCGAGATCGAGTGCCCCGCCGGTTCGATTCCGGACAAGATCGAGGTTCGCGTCCATGAGATGCACGTGGGAAATTCGCTGAAGGCTGGTGAGATTCCCTTGCCGGAAGGATCGCGTTTGCTCGCGGACCCAGACATCATCGTGGTTCACTGCGTGGGTCGCGTTCTGGAAGAAGAGGAAGTCGCGGCGGAAGCCGCGGCGGAAGCCGCGGAGCCCGAAGTGATTGGCCGCAAGGGCAAGGCGGAGGAGGAAGAGGAAGAGTCCTGACGCGGTTTGCCTGGCGAAGGACGAATGGATGAAATTGATCGTCGGTCTCGGCAATCCCGGCCGAAAGTACGCTTTTACGCGGCACAACGTCGGTTGGGATGTGTTGGCCGCGTTGGCTCGCCGTTGCGGCGGGGGAACTCCGCGAGAGCGGTTTCAGGGGGAAATGCTGGATGTGGACATCGGAGGCCAGAAAGTCCTTCTGTTGTGTCCGCTGACTTACATGAACTGCAGTGGCGCCAGCGTCCAGCCGGCGCGGGATTTTCACAAGATCGACAACGAGGACTTGATCGTCGCCTGTGACGACTTTAATCTGCCGTTGGCGAGATTGCGCTTTCGAGCGCGGGGCTCGGCCGGCGGCCAAAAAGGCTTACAGGACATTATTCAGCGGTTGGGCACCGAGGAGTTTCCAAGACTGAGGATTGGCATCGGAACGCCTCCACCGCAGTGGGACCCGGCGGACTTTGTGTTGAGCAAGTTCACGGCGGAAGAACGAAAAGCGGTCGACGCAGCGATTGCGACGGCGGTTCAAGCGTTGCAGGACTGGGTCCTGCACGGCACGGAATTCTGTATGAATCAGTACAACGGCATCGGACAGTGACAGGGAGACACGCCTTTGGCTCAGAACGTTTACGAATGCATGTTGATCTATGACTCCAACAGCTACGCGCGCGATCCGGCTGGAGTGGGCAGCAAGATCACCAAGATGGTCAGCAATTGCGGCGGAGAAATGCTCGTCAGCCGTTTGTGGAACGAGCAGAAGTTGGCCTTCCCGATCAAAGGCCACCGCAAGGGCACGTACTGGCTGTCTTACTTCCGGCTGGAAAGCACGAAATTGACGGAGTTCAATCGCGCTTGCCGCCTGGAAGATGACATCGTCCGCAGTCTCACCCTGCGCGTCGACCCGCGGTTGGTGGACACGCTCGTGGCGCACGCCAAGGGCGAGCGGCTCCTGCCGCGGCCGGTCGAAGAAACGGTGACGGTCAAACCTGCGGAAGAGGAAGACGCGGGGGCCGAGGCGGTAGGTGGCGAATGGGTACCCGAGGAAGGGGCGGAGGAAGAGGACGTCGAGGCGGAAGATCGCTAGACGGCTGGAAGTGAGGAGCAGGCTCGGTTTCAGTTCACTTGCAACATGAGGGCGAAAGCATGGCCAGTTACAATCGTGTAGTCCTGCTTGGCAACTTGACGCGCGACATCGAATTGAAGTACACGCAAAGTGGATTGGCGGTGACCGAAGTTGGGATGGCGATTAACGATCGTCGAAAGAACCAAGCTGGCGAGTGGGTTGAAGAGACGACCTTCGTCGACGTAACCTTATGGGGACGGACGGCTGAGGTTGCCAGCGAGTACTTGAGCAAAGGTTCGCCGATCTTCATCGAAGGCCGTCTGAAGCTGGACACTTGGGAGAAGGAGGGGCAGAAGTATTCCAGGTTGCGGGTCGTCGGAGAGCGGATGCAGATGCTGGGGAGCCGGTCCGGTTCCTCGCACCAGGCCCCGGACAGCCGGCGAGATCCGACTACCTACGACGAGTCGGAGTACAGCAGCCGGGCGTCTTATGCCGAAACGACGCCGCCCCGCAGCAACGGTGGAACCCCAACGCCGAGTGCGGCGGCTCCGCCGTCGGAGGATAACTTGCCGTTTTGAGTTTCGAGATCATTGGAACTGTAGGTGGATGCATGTCGAAAACGCAGGTTCGCAAACAGGCACGCCGGGCGGAATACAAGCGGTTGCCCAAGGGAAAGAGCAACGGGATTCGGTTGCTGCTCATCCAGTCGGTCCAGGATCTGGGCCGGCAGGGCGAGGTGGTCGAAGTGAAGCCCGGCTACGCCAACAACTACCTGTTGCCGCAGGGCTTGGCCACCATTGCCACGGACCATCACAAGCGGATGGTGGACAAGCACAAGGCCCGGCTGCTGGAAATTGAGCGTTCGCGTCTGGCGGACCTGCGCGGCTTGGCCGAGTTGCTGAGCAAACAAAGCGTGACCATCGAAGCCAATGCGAACGATGAAGGCCATCTGTACGGCAGCGTGGGCGCACCGGAGATCGTCGCCGCGCTGAAGCAGAATGAAATCACGCTGGCCACCAACCAGATCCGGCTGGAAGGCCCTCTCAAAGAACTCGGCCTGTACACGGTCAAGGTGCACCTGCACCAGGATATCGAAACCGAACTCAAGGTGTGGGTGGTGCCCACGGCCGTCGAGGACGCGCAGGTCAAGAAGTAGGGCCGGGCCGGCGGCACGCTGGAACCATCGGAGACCTGCAGACGACGCCGTGTTGTAGGTCTTGTTCTTTCACGGAGGGGGCGCTGATGGTGAGCCGCGAAAACGCCTCGGCGGTTCTCGATCGACGGCTGCCTTACGATCTGGACGCCGAACAGGGCGTGCTGGGCAGCATCTTGTTGCTGCCCGAGACGTGCGACGAGGTGTCGCTGGTCTTGCGGCCCGACGACTTCTTCGACGAAGCGAACCGCTGCCTGTTCACGCACGTGCAGTCGATGCACGACGCGGGCGGCAAGATCGACGTGACGCTGCTGGTCGACCGGCTGAAAAAGTCCGGCCATTACGAAACTATCGGCGGCGCGGCCTACTTGTACAAGATCAGCCAGGCGGTGCCGAACGCCGCCCATGCCCGCTACTACGCCGGCATCGTCCGCGAAAAATCCACGCTCCGGTCGCTGATCAACGCCAGCACCGAGATCCTGCGGCAAGCTTACGAAGAGCAGCACGAGGCCCGGCACCTGGTGAGCGAGGCGGAGCAGAAGATCTTCTCCATCCTGGACCAGCGCTCTGCCTCGTCCGTCAACTCCATCCGGGACATCCTGCACCAGGCCATGGACCGCCTGGACGCCCGCATGCGCGGCGAGCAGACGCAAGATGCCGTCGATTCCGGATTCACCGAACTGGACCGGCTGACCGGCGGGCTGCACAACTCGGAACTGGTGATCCTGGCGGCCCGGCCGAGCATGGGTAAAACGGCGCTGGCCATGAACATCGCCGAATACGTGGCCGTCGAACTCCGCCGGCCGACCCTGTTCGTGAGTCTGGAAATGGCTTCCGTCGAATTGGCCGACCGCTTGCTGTGCTCGGCGGCCCAAGTGGACGGCCATCGGCTCCGCAACGGGACGCTGTCCAATGCCGACAAACTGCGGTTGGTGGAGAAGGCGGGCGAAATCAGCCAGGCGCCGCTGTTCGTGGACGATTCCCCCTCGCGGACCGTCAGCGAGATCGCCGCCGCGGCACGCCGCATCAAACGCCGAGAGGGCGGGTTGGGGTTGATTGCCATCGACTACCTGCAGCTGATCGAGCCCGACAACCCGGACGATTCCCGCCAGGAACAAGTGGCTCGCATCGCGCGGCGTCTGAAGGGGTTGGCTCGCGAGGCCGAGGTCCCGGTCCTGTGCCTGGCCCAGTTGAATCGTCAGGCGGAGGACACGCGCGACCATCGCCCGCGACTGAGCCACCTCCGCGAGTCGGGCGCCATCGAGCAAGACGCCGATGTCGTGATGTTCGTGCACCGCGAAGAGTACTACTTGCGCGGCGAAGAGCAGAAGGAGCACGAAGGCCTGGCCGAGATCATCATCGCCAAACAGCGGAACGGCCCGGTGGGCGAAGTCGAGCTGCGCTGGGAGAAGAAATACACCCGCTTCCAGAATCTGGCCCCCGAGCGGCTGCAGGAATTCGACGACTACAACGCGGAAGTCGCGGTCAGCAATTTCTGATGCGCGCTTTCCGACACGGCCCAAGACGCATCGCCATGCCCCATCCATCGCTTTCTGGTTTCCTCTGCCTGACGGTGTTGGCAGCGGCGACCTGCGCGCCGACACGCGGCGAAATCGTGTTCCAAACGCAACATCTGCGGTTGGCGATCCGTGACGATGGCACGCTCCGGAGCCTGACGTCCCAGCCCGCTGGCGTCGAGTACGCAGCCGGCGCGCCGTGCCCGCTGGCCATGGCCTACCGCGGCGGTCGCGCTGTGTCGAACGCCGAGGGTCCGTACGCTGCGGTCGTCGGACGCTGGATCTACCAAGGTGGATCGCCATTGGCCGCCACGCGTGTGTCGCGGCAAGAAGACCAGTTGACGATCGACTTCGGCTCTGCCAACGTCCGGGCCACGCTTCAAGTCCACAGCACCGAAGACTATCTCGCCTTCAAGCTCTTGTCCGTGGAGGGGGACGGCATCGATCGAATCGACCTGCTGCGTCTGAACCTCCGCCGTCCGCCGTTCCTGGGCCAGTGGGTCAACGCCGCCTGGGACGACGACTTCGGCGTCTGCTTGTGCGCCGGCAATCTGCAGACCAACGCCGAGATGTGGCCGCAAGACCAGAACGTCCTGATGACGGCCACGGCCGAGGCGGCGGTCGGTTTCCGCGGAGCGACGGCGGTGCTGTTCGGATGCCCGGAACCGAAGACGCGATTCCTGGACGCCATGGCCGTGGTCGAGCGCGATTTCGACTTGCCGTCGGGCGCGGCCTTCCGTCGCTCGCCATCTCAGAAGTTCTCCTATCTGTGGGCCACTCGTCCTACTCCGGAGACCATTGACCAGTACATCCACTGGGCCAAACTGGGCGGATTCCGCGTCCTGTTGCTCTCGTACACTGCGTTTGCCAAAGGGCCGGGGCACCTGCTTTGGAACGACGCCTATCCTCGCGGCATGGCGGACTTGCGTCAAGTCACGGATGCGATTCGCGGGGCCGGCCTGAAAGCCGGGCTGCACCTCCACTACAGCAAGGCCGGCAAGAACGATCCCTACGTCACGCCGGTGCCCGACGACCGGTTTCACAAGGTCCGCACGTTCACGCTGGCCGCGCCCGTTTCGTCCGACGCCGCCGTCCTCCCTGTGAAGGAAACTCCCGCCGGCTGTACCCTGGACAAGGACCGCCGGCTGCTCAAGCTTCAACGGGAGTTGATTGAATACGAGGGCTATGATGCCCAGCCGCCGTATCGGTTCACCGGCTGCAGGCGAGGTCATCTCGGCACGACGCCCGCCGCGCACGCCGAGGGGAACCGCCTGGACTTGCTGGACGTCGACACCTGGCCGGCGTTTGTCCGCTACGATCAGAACACCGACATCCAGGACGAAGCGGCCCGTAGAATCGCCGAGATCTACCGCGAAACCGGCCCGTATGAAATGGTCTACTTCGATGGGGCCGAAGACGTTCACGAGCCGTTCTGGCATCACGTCGCGGGGGCCCAGTATCGCGTGTTTCGCCTGCTCGATCCGCCGCCCCCGGTGTGCGAATCGGCTCACTACACGCACTTCAGCTGGCACATGATCAGCCGCAGCAACGCCTACGACGTGATCGCCCCGCCCGACCGCATGAAGGACTTCTGCCGCCTGATGCCGTGTCCGACGGCGGCGGCGCGAGCGTGGGATTTTTCGCGGATCCAATTCGGCTGGCTCGGCCGCTTTGGCCGCAGCGCCGCCGGCGCCGCCGAACCGGACGTGTACGAGTACGTCGCCAGCCGCGCGGCGGCCTGGGATTGCCCCATCTCGCTGCACGCCAGCCTGGAGGAACTGGAATCCAATCCGCGCGCCGAGGATTGCCTGGCAGCCATCAAAATCTGGGAAGATGCTCGTGTCGGCAACCACTTGTCCGGCGAGGATCGCCAGCGGCTGAAGAACGTCGCGCCCGAAGAGGCGCGGTACGTCCCCTGTTTCGAGCAGCGCGAGATCTTCCAGCGGATCGTCGAGAACCGCGACTTGACGAACGCCCAGCGGCGGATCCTGGCCGACCGCCGCGAGCACCACCTGTTGCGGAACGAGCAGGGCCGCTACGAACTGGTCGAGATCGAAGATCTATCCGCTGTGGCACCCGACGGCGTGCGAGTCTACGTCTTCCGCCGAGCCGCCGCACCGCAGGACGCTTACCTTCTGGCCTGGGCCGCCGCCGGGCAGTTGCGGCTGCGACTGAGTATCCCGGCCAAGCGTCTTGCCGTGATGCGGCCCTTGGCCACGCCGCAGCCGTTCTCATCCCAAGGCGAAGCATCGGAAGTGTCCCTTGGCCCGCGGACGTATCTGGTGCTGCGAGACACCACCCTCGACGCCGCTCGCGAAATCCTGGCCCGGACCGAAGTCGTGCGGTGAACGGCTCATTTTCGGTTCGCCGCTACCGCCCCTGGGGCAGATGCCCAATTGCGAACTCAGTTCAGCCACCGTTGCCGGCGCCGACTTCCGTCCGCCTTGAGACCCGCGATAGGAACCAGCCTCTCATGGAACAGAATCCATCTGAAAACCAGCAATTCGATCGCGA
Source organism: uncultured Pirellulaceae bacterium (assembly GCA_964409865.1). Taxonomy (GTDB): domain Bacteria; phylum Planctomycetota; class Planctomycetia; order Pirellulales; family Pirellulaceae; genus Anammoximicrobium. The sequence goes on along the minus strand of CAYPGE010000002.1, from coordinate 57,921 downwards.
TGACGCCGGGATTTCCAACATCGATGCCGTCTAGGCTGCACGCAAAAGTTCGCGCCACATATCGGTAACGGAAAAGCAGCGGTGCCCGTTCTCCTTGCACTTGAGCAAGCACTCACGGTCGGGCCAACTGTGATAACTTCCCTGGCCAAGTTCTTGTCGCACGTCGGCCGCCAGGCCCTGTTCGACGCTGTGGATGGCTTCCACCATCATTTCGGCGGCGATATCAGCGCAGCGGTGGGCGAGCGAAATCGCACTCTCCCCAGGGTAAATCGGCGTTGACCGTTGCTGAATGATCCCGCCCGTATCCAAGGTCTCGTCGATCCAGTGAACGGTCACACCTGTCTGACGATCGCCATCCGCCATGGCCCAAATATACGGCCATAACCCCCGATGATTTGGCAGCAACGACGGATGCACGTTGATGGCGCCCAACGGCGCAAGACCCAACAACTCCGGCTGAAAAAGTTGGTTCATGTAGATCGAAACGAGCAGATCTGGCTTCCAATCGGCTACGAGTTGGCGCCAATGCGGCGCATTGATGTTCGACGTGGAATGAACGGAAAGACTGTAACACTTGGCGATGCGGCGTAGCGGCGCCGTACGAGGAACCCGCCCGATCAATCGCGGCAGCCGGGAAACGATGTGGCAAAGAGCCGATTCCAGGCCCTTTGCGACTAATAGCGGACCCGACCGCCGGTAAAGGTGCTTCAACGCGTCCCATGTCCTCTGGCCTCGCCGCAGTGACCGGGACCTGATCATGCCCGCGACCTGAGGATGGAACACGGCGAGCACCCTGTGGGTGATCGCATTCGCCTCTGGAAGATCAATGGTAAAAATGGCCAGTCTAATTGGTCGTGGCACCTTGGTTTCTCCCATCCCTCGAGGCGTGGGGAAGACCGGCAGGCTGACACCCGCCGTTCGCTGGGCTCCGAGGCGATTCCGCGGAAGTCAGGAAGCAGATCAAGGACGAAAGAGAATAGCAGATCTTTTCTGGCGACCGCAAGACGACCCAACGATGCTAGCGTGCGTGCGTTCCAGCATCGGGCCTGAGCAAACGTGCTGGCCTCCGATAGGTTGCCTCATCGTTAGTTTCAGATCGTCCGTCAAAGTGCCGATATCGAGTTCATCGTATGGCGAAGAGGTTTTCGGAAGCAGGTGACATTTGACTGGCCGTTCTTCGGACATTGCATGCGTTGCTATCGTCAAGGAAGTGCAGGACGCACTCGTCAGGGTGAACGCGATGCCACACAAACCAGCGGATTACGGCATCCGATACCGGCGGATCAGGAATCTTTACGTCTGCACTGCGGTTGTGGGCACGGGCACGGGGTTGATGATTCTGGTTGCGCCCCGTACAGCGATGTGGCTGCTTGGCGCCCCGTCCCGGCTGCCTGAGCAAGACCCGATTGTATTCGGTCTACTGGGTGCTTTCTGGCTGGCCGTGGCCCTCATCTCTTTGCTGGGGCTCAGATCGCCTCTTCAGTTCTTGCCTGTGTTCCTGATACAGCTGGTATACAAGTCGTTGTGGTTCCTGCTCGTATTCGCACCTCTGGCGATGCGAGGAGAGTTTCCCCTCTATGGAACCATGATCGCGGTTGGTAACGCTTTGTGGATCGCGATGGACCTGAGAGCCATACCATTTCGTTACCTTCTCCGCGGAGATTTCGGACTTCAGAAAGTCCGCTCCGAAAAGACGCCGGCACCGTTCTCGGGAAGTGGGTGACACGTGTCAACGGTAACAAAGCGAATCGGCGAACGGTTCCCGCTGTTGCGGAGTTTCGTGCGTAGCGGAACGAGACCTCTTCTGGCTGTCTTCGGCAGGAATCGGAAGTTGTTTCAACTCGGCGCCCGATTCGCCCAAGACACACTGATGGCTGCTCGGGCGAAATTGAAACGGGGGGGATCCCTGCACGTGCTAGGCATTGGTTGTGCGGGACACAACGCGGGGGCCGGCTTGGTGGAGGCATCGAAAGAGGGCGGCATTCAGGTTATCGCCAATCACGAAGAAGAACGCTTTCGCGGCATCAAGCACTTCAAGCAGTTCCCGAGTCACAGCATCGAGGCGGCCTGCGCCGACCTGCGGAAACGCGGCCTGGGTGTCGACGATCTGGACGCAGTGGTGACGACTTGGGACTACATCGAACTCGGCTCCCAACTCGCCGGGCACATCGCTGGAGAGCTGCCAGGCAGCCTGACGATGCTTCGCAGCGCCGCATCGCCGACGTTTTGTTTTCGCGACGTGTGCCATGCGTTTCGCGCGTCAACGCTGCTCGGTAGGCAACTCGGTACAGGCAAGCCGCATCCCGTCATCAATCTGCGTCACCACGACAATCACGCCTATTTGGCGCTGGGCCTCTCGCCGTTCGCCGGGAGCACATCCCCTGTTCTGGTCGCCGTGATTGATGGGCTTGGCGACGACAGCTCGATTTCTTTGTATCGGTCCGATGCCGGCAAGCTGGAAAGGTTCTATACGACCGACAGCATCTTCGACTCGATTGGGCAGATGTACCTGTACATCAGCAGCAGCCAGGGCGGCTGGCCGCCTTTGAGCAGCGAAGGCCGCTACATGGGAGCGGCAGCTTGGGGCAATTCCGACCGGATGACGAACCCGTACTATCGAGCCCTCCGCGAACTGTTCCACTTCGGACCGAACGGAAAGCTGCAGCTGAATCGAAAGCTGGCGAATTGGCACCGTCGCGGTTCCCTTCATCCCTACTGCGGCCAACTCACGGAAATCATCGGGCCGCCGATCCTGCCGGATCAGATGTGGAATCCGGATCACGTGCTTCGCGTGGAAGACATTCAACATGCCCCGATCACGCAAGACCGTGTCGACAAGGCGGCCGCAACGCAGATGCTGTTTGAGGACGCTGTTCTGCACATCTTCGATTACGGCATTCGCTGTACGCAAGCCAGTCAAGCCGTATTCGCTGGAGGCGCGGCGCTGAACTGCGTTGCCAGCATGCGGATTCTGGAGCATTTTGGAAAGGAATGGTACCAGCGTTATCTTGGCAAGGAGGATACGCAACTGCACATTTGGGTGCCGCCCATCCCCGGCGACGCCGGCGCTCCCGTCGGTGCTGCCTACCACTTCGCCTGCTTGGCCGGTGCGAAGATGGGTGCCCCCGGAACGACGCTACGACATCCTTTCCTTTGCGGACACGCACCGACGCAAGCGGAGATCGACGCCGCGATCGGAAACGATCCGGAGATCGATTTTTTGCGTGTCGGCAGCATCTGCGCCGGCGATCAGACGGCAGAGCTTGCGGACTTGATGGCTTACATCGTGTCCCAAGATGGAGTCATTGGGATCTTCCAGGGTGCCGCGGAGACCGGGCCTCGTGCGCTCGGCCACCGTTCCATTCTTGCCAATCCGACGAATCCAGACACGCTGCAAACGCTGAACGAGAGGGTCAAGTTCCGCGAGATCATCCGGCCCCTGGCTCCAATGGCGACGCGCGAGGCGGCGGAACGGCTATTCGAATTGGCAGCGGGCGCCTCGGACGATGACCACAACGCGTACAACTACATGGTTCTGACGGCCACCGCCCGCGTGGAGGCCTATCACCGCGTGCCGGCCGTAGTTCATCGTGACGGGACCGCCCGAGTTCAGATTGTACGCGCAGAAGTCGATCCCTTGATGCACGCCTACCTGAAAGCCATGGGCCGGCGGGTTGGCGTCGAGGTATCGGTCAATACGTCGCTGAATGTCGGTTCTCCGATCGCGCAAACGCCGGAACAAGCATTGCAGGCCCTCAAGAAATCCAGGGGACTGCACGGCGTGTTTATGGTTGCTGACGATGGCGCCTGTCAGGTGGCATGGCACAACGTCAAATCCGGGTTCAAAGATGGCGGCTGCCAGCTTCGCTGGTGGATTCAGGAGTGGCGAACGGAGCGCCAGCGCGAAACGGGAGATGACAGACTCGATGTCTCGCCTCCATCTCCAGTCGGCGGGGAGCGCCTGTCCACGGCGACTTGGAAGCGTGCCGCGTGAGAGGATTCGTCGAGGCCCGCCGTTTCAGTGGGCAGACACACTTGTCCATTGACGAACGTGCCGTTGGTCGATCCCACGTCTCGGATCAGTAACCTCCCTCTCCCTTGCGAACATGAGAAAGGATCCAAACGCACCATCCGTTCACCAACAAAACAACCTCCCAGACCTGCCGTTCTTCTACACGTCACGAGTTGTGCGAGCGCTGCGTCGCAAATCTTGTGACACGCGGGGGGCCTCCCGCTTGCGTACTCGGGAAGAACCGGCGAGCGCGAGGAACGACGCTTCCGCGTGCAGTCATCATACCAATCGCGATGATTGCGTTTGGAAGACGCGGTTTCGCCTTTCGGGGTCACGTCTGGTGACCAATCCGCGGCGATCGGGAAACGAAGCGCGTTTCTGGGCCAAGCTTGGTCAGCTGGCTGTCGCAGTCCTGATCAGGATGGCCAATCTCCGCACAGGCGTCTGGGGACGACGCAGGAAGCCTAGCCAAGACTCTGTCCGCCGCTGCGCAACCGGTGCGGCCCGGTTGGTACGGGAATTGCTTCGGCTCGTATCCAGGAATTAGCGAACAAGGAACTCCTGACATGAACGCGGCGATCCATCACCGGCCGCTCTATCCGCAGGCCACGATTTTACCACCGTCGCGCGATGCGCGGCCCGCAACGGCGCGCGGCTCGACGCTGGAGAAGGTCGGCAGCCTGCTCGATGCCGGGCACGTCGAGAAGGCCCTGAAATTGGCCGCCGTCGGACAACTGGCAGCGGGCCTTGCGCACGAATTGCGGAACCCGTTGACCGCCATGCGGGCGCTGGTCGAAGCCGGCCGCGAGCAGGCGGATGGTAGCGGGCTCGATCAGCGCGACTTGCAGGTCTTGGACGAAGAAATCGCGAGGTTGGAGAGGCCCGTGGACTCGTTTCTCGATTTTGCCCGTCCGCCGCGACCGGAAAAGACCGCCATGGACGCCCATGGGCTGGTTCAGCAAGCCCTGCAATTGGCAGGCAGTCGGGCACGCCAGCGCGAGGTGGCGATCCACTGCGTGGAACCCGCCCAGCCGGTCGTGCTCGAGGCCGACCCGGCGCAATTGCGTCAAGTGCTTCTCAACGTACTGTTGAACGCCATCGACGCGAGCGTCCCATGGCAGGAGCATCCGGGAATAGTGCTTATCCGGCAAAAGGGGAACCAAGGCCGTTGGGTGCCAGTCGCCCAGCGGCTCACTCAAAATACGCCTTGACGACGTACTGCTGAAGCATCCGCTGCGTATTGAAGAACGAACCGTTCAGGGCGATTGCGTGCCGCATGATCTCGATGAACCGGTTGCTGTCGCCGTAGAACATCGGAACGACCTGGGTTTTCAGCTTCTCGTACAGCGAGCGGGCATCCTGAGAACGGTCGTCCGGCTGGTCCGCCGCGCCGACCGCCCACCCCGTGACGCCTTCGATGCAGCCTTCGATCCACCAGCCGTCCAGGACGCTCAACGACGGCACGCCGTTCAGGGCCGCCTTCATGCCGCTGGTGCCGGAGGCCTCCATCGGCGGCTCGGGGGTGTTTAACCAGACGTCCACACCGGCTACCATCCGCTGGGCCAGTTCCATGTCGTAGTGCGGCAGGTAGACCACGCGGATCTCGGGCTGCAGCGAGCGGCCCAACTGGACGATGCGCTGGATCAATTGCTTGCCGCGCTGATCTTGGGGATGGGCCTTGCCCGCGAAAACCAGTTGCAGTGGACCCACGTCGCGGGCGATGTGGCGGAGCCGCTGGGCATCATCAAACACCAGGTCCGCCCGCTTGTAGGCCGCCGCACGGCGGGCAAAGCCGATCGTCAGAACCTTGGTATCCAGTCCCGCATTGGTCTCACGATTCACCAGTTCCAAGAATTCACGCTTCGCCCGCTGATGGGCGTCCCAAATCTCCCTGGCGGGAATGCTGAGCGCGTATCGCAGGCTGAAATTGTCCTGACGCCAGCCGGCTACGTAGCGGTCAAACAAGCCCGCAAACGGCGGCGAGGTCCAGGTGGCCGCGTGAACGCCGTTGGTGATGGCATCGATCTTGTATCCGGAGAACATGTGCTGCGAGACTTCGCCGTGCTTCTTGGCCACCCCGTTGACGTAATGGCTGAGCGCCAGCGCCAGATAGGTCATGTTGAGCCGCCCTTCGTGGCAGATGGGGTCATCGATTGCGGACGCCTCGCGGTGACCGAGAACCTGGTCCACCAACTCCAGCGAAAACCGGTCGTGACCGGCGGGAACGGGGGTGTGCGTGGTAAACACACACTGCCGATGGACCGCTTCCCGGTCCGCCCGGTCGACCGTGGACCGTCCGGCCGCTTCGCGCTGCTCGCGCAACAGTTCCAGCGTCAACAAGGCGGCGTGGCCTTCGTTCATGTGAAACCGGTCCAGGCCGCGATAGCCCAGCGCCCGCAGCACGCGGACGCCGCCGATCCCCAGCACGACCTCCTGGCAGAGCCGGTAGTGCGCGTCGCCGCCATACAGGTCGTTCGTGATCGTCCTGTCCCAAGGGCTGTTGTCGGGAACGTCAGTATCCAGGAAGTACACGGGGACCACGAAGCCACCGTCGCCGGTCACGTCCAGCCGCCAAGCCCGAATCTGGACGGTCCTGCCTTCGATGGTCACGGCAGTCCGGGCTTCGGTTTCGGTGAGGAAATCTTCGACGACCCAGCGGACCGGCTCTTCCGTCTGCCACCCGGACGCGTCCAGTTGCTGGTAGAAGTATCCGTGGCGATGCAGCAGCGTGACCGCCAGCAGCGGCAGCCGCATGTCGGCCGCCGAGCGGATCGTGTCACCGGCCAGCATCCCCAGACCACCCGAGTAAGTCGGGATTTCTGGATCCAGCCCGATTTCCATCGAGAAATAGGCGACCTTCCGCTTGTCGTTCATCACGTGTCCTTCCCCAATCGCTGCCGACCGGTGAACCGTCGCTCCGCGGCCACTGGAGACTGACTTCCAGCGGCGCTGAATCTCAACACGTTAGGATAAGCCTTCGACAGTTGTTCTTTCAAGGGAAGTGAAATGTTCCGTGTGCGGCGTCTGAGGCATCGTCGATTCTCCGCATGAAAACGGGACTCATCCGTCTGTTAGGCATCCGTCCGTTAGGCGGTCTTGTCGCTAGCGCGAACCAACTCGTCCATCAGATCCATCTGCAGTTGCTGATCGCCAATGTCGGGATCGCGGGTGGAGTGTTCCGCTTTGCTCAGGCCATCGAGCTTGTCCTGGGCCGGGCGGGAATCAGGACGGTTTCAAAGATTGCCAGCCTGATTCTGGCTGCCATCGGCGAACGCCGCCAAATGGAAGACCCGTTGGGCGTCCTGGCCGACAATTCCATGGCGACCCCAGCCCGTCTCCCAAACGGCAGGCTGCGCCGATTGTGCCGCGGTGTCTCTTCCCAACCAAGTCGGCTTGGACCTGCGCTTCGAGCAGTTCTTCCGAGGACTGACTGCTGCCCCCAGCGGACTCGCCTCGAGTCGTCCGCTCCCGCTGCTGCAACATGCTCCGTCTCCCTTGCGAGAACTTGAAAAGATCCCTGCCAGACATCCGTCGCAGCATTCGTCAAGTTTGCCAACGGACGGATCCCCCGTAGGTCGCGAATTCTGCGAACACCGTGTCGCGGATTCTGTGACAACTCCCTGCTCTGGCCTACCGCCGGGCGAGGCGATGCGGGAAATCCGTAGACTGCACCCCGACCTGGTGGTAGTCGATATCAGCCTCAAGTCCGGCGACGAAATCAGCCTGATCAAGCAGATCAAAGCCTACGACCCAGCGGTGCGGATTGTCGTCTACTCGATGCATGACGAGCGGCTGTACGGCGAGCGCGTGCTGCGCGCGGGAGCCAACGGGTACGTCAACAAGCAAGATCCGGCCCCCACGATCCTGGAGGCGATCCTGCGGGTGCGGGACCGGAAGATGTATTTCAGCGAAGAACTCGTCGGACGCGTTCTGCACCGCACGCAAGAAGGCGAAGATTTGCGGCATTCGCCCATCGAGTCGCTTTCGGACCGGGAACTGGATGTGTTTCGCTTGATCGGCCAAGGGGCCAGTATCCGCGAGATCGCCAGCAAGCTCCGTTTGAGCACCAACACGGTGAACGCCTACCGGGAGCGTCTCAAACTCAAGTTGAACCTGGGCACAGGGGGCGAACTCACGCACGATGCGACCGCGTGGGTCCTGGAAGAGAATCAATAGGAGGCACCCCGACTCGCAGCATGCCCGTCTGGGCTTGCCGCCGGAACTCGTTCCCGTCCGTCGGCTTCCGCTTCGGCCGTCACCGCTGCCACGAACGGCAGTTCGACCACGATGCGAGTGCCTCGGCCGGGTGCCGTATCGATGTGGCAGCGGCCGTCATGCAAGCGAGCGCGTTCCTTGATCCCGCGCAGCCCGAACCGGTTCTTGCCGGTGGCTACGGCGTCGAACCCGAGGCCCCAGTCCTCGACCCGGAGTCTGAGCCAATCACCGTCGCGCATGGGTTCCGGGCTTGACGACATAGACCTCGTTCGGCTCAAGCCTCATTCCATCTTGAGCCTCTCGCACGGGCATCTGAGATTGTCGTGCCAGCAGTTCCGCCAGCAGGCTGGGGCGTTGGGGAGCGAGGTGCTGGCACAGCACAAACGACATCCCTGTGTCGGATGGCATCTGTGCAAAAAGGCTTTCCGCGACCTCCACGCCTCCCGCGGACGCGCCGATGCCGACCACGATCGGGCCCCGCGTTTCCGCTTGATGTATTTCCCGGTGGATCGAATATCCATCCGCAATCTGTGATTCCTGAGCCACGATCTTAATCTCCATCTTGAACAGACGCAGCAAAGAACCGAAGCACCCAGCCCCCCCAATATTAGCCGGACGCACCCAACGTGGCAATCAGGCTGAACGATGGATGAATCGCGAAAACTTGGCGAACCCCCAGTTTTTGACCTTGACGACGCACTATGGCATCGAAACCAGCCACTCGGACAGCTTCGCCGCGCAGAAGGCTGCCGCCACTGCCGCGAACACATCCATCGTATAGTGGGCTCGCAGCACGATGACGACGCCCGATTGAAACACGGCCAGCAGGCCGACGGCCAGGGCCTGCCACCAGACGCACGTGCCGGCTACTTCGATCGCACACAACACGGCGATGCCGGTGTGGGCCGAGAAGAAGAAGTCTCCGCCAACGTGGTAGGTCACCAGCAGAGAGGGAACGCCGGGATGACGCCAGATGATCCCGGGCGGCGGGGGCAAGACGCAGACCGCCTGACAGGCCTGACGCATCAGCATGAGGATGATCAGCGCGACGAAGGGCCGTATGCTCGGGCCGAAAACGCTCGCCGCGATCAGCCCCACGCCCATCAGGTCGATCACCGCCGAACTGATTACCAACGTGGCGTTGGCCGAACGGGGATGGGCGTGCAGGTAGCGATTCCAGGGCGCTGTCCACACGTGCAACAGGTCGCGCAAGCCGTTGGACGGCGGACGGCGGTCGCCGATCAGCGATTGTGTCAGATACCAAGCCAACAGGCTGAAGACCACCACGGCTCCGCGCAGGCTGTAACGCCACATCGGACCGGCCTGGGGCGTTCGCTCCGGCCCTTGCCACAGAAAACACGCGGCGATGGCGGAGAGGAGCAAGAGCAAGCCGAGCCAGCGGGCCCATCTTGACAAGCCGTGCAGCATGGTTGGTGTTTCCTCCCGAAGTCTGCCCTCCGGCCGGGACGCAATTGCCCCTCTTGGTAAAGGGGTCTTGTGGTCGGCAACGATTCGGAATCCGTGCGAACGAAGAACCACGCGTATTCTGTTCGACCGCTTCACTTCTCGCAAGTTCCGCGGCCAGCGGTTTGCCCCATCGCCCATTTGTTTCTCGACGTCCAACACATGGGAGATCCTCGTTGCCGGTTCGGCGCCACTGGCCGTTTTGATCCTTGCGGCCTTACCCCAGCTGGCATTAGAATACGCGACTACTTCAACGGTCTGACTTCGGCGGCCGGCTCCCGCGTCACCAGCGGGCAGGATCTGCGGCGAGCCGGTGACCTAACGCCCATCGTACGCTACGTTGCAGAGCGATTCGACCAGAGTCAGATCGTCGAATTGGGAGGAAGTGTATGAGTTTACTCGACGAGGGGCGATTAGCACTCGGGTTCGACGTCGGATCGGTTTCCGTGAAGACGGTGGTCACCGACCTGGAAGGCCGAGTCATCGACACGTCGTACCGGCGGACGTTTGGCAAGCCGGCAGAGACCGCCGCCGCCGTTCTCGCCGAGACGCTCGCTCGCCACGGCGATGACGTTTGGGCACTCGTGGCTGGGACGGGTTCCGGCGCCCGGCTGATCTGCCAGTTGCTGGGCATGCCCTTCGTGAATGAAGTGATCTGTCAGGCCTTAGCGCTCCGCCACCTTCGCCCCGACCTTCGCACGATCATCGAGATGGGCGGCGAGGACAGCAAGTTGATCCTGCTGCCGGCCGACCCGGCGGATCACCGGCCGCTGGTCGACGTGGCCATGAACACCAGCTGTGCGGCGGGGACCGGCAGCTTTCTCGATCAACAGGCCTCGCGGCTGGGGATTCGCATCGAAGAAGAGTTTGGGCGGCTGGCCTTATCCTGTGCCTCGCCACCCCACGTGGCCGGTCGCTGCAGCGTGTTCGCCAAGAGCGACATGATCCATCTGCAGCAGCAGGGGGCTACGGTCGCCGACGTGGTGGCCGGGCTGTGCCTGGGGTTGGCGAGGAACTTGAAGGCCAACTTGGGCCGGGGCGCGGAGTTGGCCCGCCCCATCGCCTTCTGTGGCGGCGTGGCCGCAAATCAGGGGGTAGTCCGCGCTTTGGAGACCGTTTTTGGTTTGAGCCCGGGCGAACTGTTCGTGCCCGACTGTCATGCCTGTACGGGGGCCCTGGGCGCGGTGTTGGCGACGATGCAGGAACGAGCCAGCAACGCGGAAGCGAGCCATCGGCGCGATGGCTTCCGGCTGGATCTCTCGCTGCTGAGCCGCGGCCATCCCCAGAGTAACGGGAACGGGCGCTATTTGCAGCCGCTCGTGTCGCCTCCCGGTGTCGGGGACGGTGGGGGGCTGCCGAGTCGCGAACAGTTGGCGGCCCGGACTCGCCACCAGCCGATCGACGCCTATCTGGGGGTCGACGTGGGATCGATCAGCACCAAAGCGGCCGTGCTCGACGCCGGCGGCCGGATTTTGGCGAAGATCTACCTGATGACTGCCGGCCGGCCCTTGGATGCCGTCCGCCGGGCGCTGGCGGCGATTGCCGAGCAAGTGGCCGACTATGTGTGCATCCGGGGCGCGGCGACGACGGGTTCGGGCCGGTATCTCACGGGCGACTTTATCGGCGCCGACCTGGTGATCAACGAAATCACCGCCCAGGCCACGGCCGCGGCGGCGATCGATCCCCAAGTCGACACGATCTTCGAGATCGGCGGGCAGGACAGCAAGTACATCGGCCTGGACCGGGGCGTGGTCGTCGATTTCGAGATGAATCATGCCTGCGCCGCCGGCACCGGGAGCTTTCTGGAGGAGCAGGCGGAGCGACTGGGGATTGACATTCGGCAGCAGTTCGGCGAGTTGGCCTTGAGCAGCGCCGCCCCGATCCGGTTGGGCGAACGCTGCACGGTGTTTATGGAATCCGATTTGTTGAGCCACCAGCAACGGAACGCCCCGGTTACGGACCTGGCCGCCGGGCTGTCCTATTCCATTGTGACCAACTACCTGAATCGCGTGGTGGGGCAACGCCAAATCGGTCAACGGATCTTCTTCCAGGGCGGCACGGCCTTCAATCAGGGCGTGGTCGCCGCCTTCCAGAGGGTCACCGGCCGAAATATCACCGTGCCTCCGCACCACGAGGTCACGGGAGCCATCGGGGCCGCCCTGCTGGTGCGTCGCTACCAAGCCAAGCACGGACACTCCGTCAGCAAGTTCGGCGGCTTTGCGGTGATCGACCAGCAGTACACCGTGCGGAGCTTCGAGTGCGAGGCCTGCAGCAACAACTGCGAAATCCACGAAGTCACCATCGCCGGCCGGGAGCCCCTGTATTACGGTTCGCGATGCGACCGCTACAACCGCAAACAGGAACGCCTGCGGAGCGATCTGCCGGACCTGTTCGCCGAACGCCAACGCTTGCTGCGGAAGTTCGCCCACCTGAACGCGACCCGCGATCCTCAGCGGCCGACCGTGGGCATCCCCATGGCCCTGCTGAATCACCAACTGCTGCCGTTTTGGGGCACACTGCTGGGCGAGTTGCAGGTGAACGTCGTCCTCAGCCCGACGACCAATCCGTCGATTATCGACCGCGGTGTCCAGGCAGTCCTCGCGACGCCCTGTTTCCCCGTCAAGCTTGCGCACGGGCACGTGCTGGACCTCATCGACCGGGGCGTGGACTACGTGTGGCTGCCCGGCGTGTCGACGTTGACCGGAGGCGCCGGCGAGACGGCCTACAGTCAGGCTTGCCCCTATGTCACATCGATCCCCTTCCAGGTGGCCGCGGCGCTCGAGTCGGCCCACCGCGGCGCGCGGATCCTCCAGCCGCAGGTGAGTTTTCAGGAGGGCCCCCGCAGCGTGCTGCGCAGCCTCGCCGAAGTGGGCCGCGAACTAGGCGCCTCGCGGCGCCGGTTGCGGCGCGCGGTCGCTCGGGCCTGGGAGGCCCAGGAAGCATTCGAAGAAGCTTGTCGCCAACGTGGCCGCGAGGTGCTCTCCGGTCTGGATGCCTCCCGCCGTGCCGTGGTGATCGTGAGCCGTCCGTACAACGGCTGCGACCCCGGCGCGAACTTGCACCTGGCGGACAAGTTGCGGCGGCACGGCGTCCTGCCCGTGCCGATGGATTTTCTCGATTTGAGCCCGGTCGGGCTTGGCGCGGACCACGTGCTGCGCAACATGTATTGGAGGCTCGGTCAACGGATCCTGCTCGCCGCGGAGCAAATTCGGGCCGACGCGCGGCTGCACGCGGTGTACCTCTCCAACTTCGGCTGCGGGCCCGACTCGTTTCTGATCGGCTACTTCAAACGCCTGATGGCTCCCAAGCCGTCGCTGGTGCTGGAAATCGACGAGCACTCGGCGGATGCGGGACTCATCACGCGGATCGAGGCGTTCCTGGAAAGCGTCGCCAATGCGCCCGCGGCGGACCTTCCGGCACGCCCGCCACGGTACCCGATGGAGCAGCGCAGCGGGCGAGAACTCACTTGGTACCTTCCTTGGATGGGCGATGTCAGCCGCGGGGTTGCCTCCGCCCTGCGGGCCCACGGGCAGCGAGCCGAGGTCATCCCCGTGGCCGACCAGGAAAGCCTGGAACTCGGCCGGCGGCATTGCAGCGGCAAAGAGTGCCTGCCCTGCATTATCACCACGGGCGACATGCTCCGCGTCACGCAGCGGCCGGACTTCGACCCGCGGAGCAGCGCGTTTTTCATGCCCGGCGGCGCGGGGCCGTGCCGGTTCGGCCAGTACTCGTGCCTGCAGAAGCTGGTGCTCGAGGATGTCGGCTTGCGCGATGTGCCGATCGTCTCCCTGTCGCATAACAGGGAGTTTTACGACCAGTGTCGTTCACTGCCTCGCGGGGCCACGCGGCTGGCCTGGTGCGGGATGTGCGCTTTCGATGTCTTGTTGCGGGGCTGTCTGGCCATCCGGCCTTACGAGGCCCAGGAGGGGCAAACCGATGCCGTGTACGAAGCCTGCGGGGACCGGCTGTGCGCGGTGATGGAATCGCGTCCCAGGTTTGGGCAGCTCGTGGACCTCATGGCTTGGGCCGCGGACCGGTTCGCCGCGATTCCGGCGGATCGCAGCCAGCCGCGGCCGCTCGTCGGGGTGGTGGGGGAGAACTATGTGCGCCATCACCGCTTTGCAAACAACGATCTCGTCCGGCATCTGGAACGTCTGGGCGCCGAAGTCACAGTGGCCAGTTTCCCCGAATACCACTTCTACATGAACTGGTTCCGGATGGGAGAAGCCTGGACCCGTCGCAGCCCTCGCCAATGGCTGGCAAACTACCTCCAGGATCGCGTACAGCGGCGGATTCACGCTCGGCTGGCCCGGCCCTTCTGGAGCCTGTTGGGTCCGATCCGGGAGCCGGAGACGACTGCCTTGCTCGACCTGGCAGCTCCCTTTCTGCCCACGTCGTTCGATGCAGGCGAGACCGTGTTGACCATCGCCAAGACGATCGAGTTTTCCCACCAGGGCTGCCAAGGTGTCGTTAACGTGATGCCCTTCTCCTGCATGCCGTCGAACGTCGTCCAGAGCCTGCTGAAGAAAATTGCCCCCGCGCTGCAGGGGATGCCTGCGCTGACGGTCAGCTACGATGGTCAGCAGGATCCAACGCTCGACACACGGTTAGAGACGTTCCTGGCTCAGGCCCGGATGTTCCAGCGGGCGGTTGGCGAACCGCCGGGCGTGAGCCCGCGGGTTTCCCCCAGGATTGACGTGCCAGCATCGAAGGAACCGGTGGGCTAACGCCCGACCGTTCGCCAGGACTGTCTAATCAGGCGCCCCAACTCCAAGACCGCATCCGTTATGGCGACTCTTCCCCACCTCCCGCCTCGTGACGAAATCGGCGTCATCGTCGTCGATCACGGCTCGCGACGCAGACAGAGCAACGACATGCTGCTGGACGTGGTGGCGATGTTCCAGCAACACAGCGGATACAAGATCGTCGAGCCGGCGCACATGGATTTGGCCGAACCCTCGATCGCCGCCGCCTTTGACCGCTGTGTGCAGCGCGGCGCACGGCTGATCGTCATCCACCCCTACTTCCTCTTGCCCGGCCGGCACTGGGAGCAAGACATCCCGGCAATGGCGGCTGCAGCCGCTCAGAAGCATCCCCGCGTGCCCTTCCTGGTCACCGCTCCGCTGGGCCTGCATACGCTGATGGCGGAGATCATGTCGCAGCGCATCGAGTGCTGCCTGACCCGCCTTCGCGGCGACGCCGGCCCCTGCGCCGTCTGCAGTGAACGCGACAACTGCCAGTTTGGAGTCTCCTCGGTGAAGTGAAGGAGAACGGCAGAAAACAGCTTACCGCAGTGCCTCCAACGGCCGCCGACAGACGGCCACGATCGCTGGCAGGAGACCGCCGAGCAGCCCCATGGCGGCCGACAGCAAGATACCCAACAGCACGGTGTCGCCGCTGACCGTCATGACCAGCACCACGAACTTGCCGGGGCCGCCTTGGCCGCTGGATACAATGCTGCTGGCCTTGACTCCGTTGCACAGCGCACCCAAGCCGCAGCCCAGCACGCCGCCCGCCAAGCCCATCACCAGCGACTCGATGAGCAACGAAGCCAGAATCTGCCAGCGGGCGAACCCCAGCAGCCGCAGCACGCCGATGTCTCGCTTGCGCTGGCTGATCGCGGCAAACATGGTGTTCATCAACCCGCACGCGCCGCCCACGGCCAGCCAGAAGACGACGAAAATCACGCTGACCAAGAACTGCTTGTTCGTCTGGGAAAGGTTGGCAAAATACTCTTCCTCCAGCAGCGCCTGGACGGCGGCTTGCTTGTATTCGAGGTTCAGGTAGTCTTTCAACTCTCTGGCCGCTGCCGGGCCTGGAGCGCGCAACACCAAGGAAGTGTACGTTTCCTTGCCGAACATCGGGCCGATGATCGCCCGCTTGGCCCAGACCTCCGAATCAAACGTCGATCCGGACGATTGCATCAGGCCCACCACGAGCCATTGACGCCCTCCCAGCACGAACGCATCGCCGACGTCCAATCGCTCCCGGTTGCGCGCGGTCTGCAGGGCCTGCGCGTTGCGGTCCCGACCCAACTCGCGGGCGATGCCTTCGCCCAGGACGACTTCGATGGCGGGCGACCTTTCCGACGAGCCTTCGCCCGAACCGGGCAATTGCTGCACTCCGGCCTGCGAAAACCAGCGGCCGCCGTCGTACAACTGCAGATCGTGAATCCCGGCCGACAGGACTGGGTCGTCGACACCTCGCAATTGGAGAAACCGCCGCGGGGGCCGGCCCGGCCGAGTCTCCGGGATCGGCTGATTCACCACCAGGTAGGCTTCCCGGCTGCACATAGGGCGGCCGTTGTCGCGAGCGATTTTCGAGTGGCTCTCCAACTCGCCCGCGTCCGTGAATTGCAGATTGCTGAACGACTCGTCCGTCGCCCCTTCTGACAGCACCACTACGTTCGCCGGATTCCCGCTGCTGTCCGTCAACTGGTACATGCCGTTGACGAACGCCATCATCACGACCAGCAGTGCGTTGACGGCGACGAAGGCGAGGACCGTCAGCAACGTCGTCTTCCAGCGGACCACGAGATTGCGCACGTTGTAGCCGAACGGGATCTTGCCTCGCCACGCCAGCAAGCCCGCTGCGGCGCCAAGGACGGCCAACGGAATCAACAACGCTGGAGAAATCTGCATCTTCGTCCTTTGCTCAAGCCACCTTGGCAAAAACTTCCGAGACCCTGATCCGGCCGGCGTTCCAAGCCGGCATGACGCTGCCCAACAGCGCCGTCAGCAGGCCGACGCCGACGCCCCAGACGATGGCGTCCGCCGGGATGTAGAAGGCGCCGAAGAAGGCGATCGGGAACTTGAATCCCCCGAACACGAAATTGACGGTCGCGAACGTCGCGCCGGCGCTGCACAATCCGGCCAGCACGCCGACCAGCGAAGCTTCACCCAACACCAATGCCATGATCTGCCAGGGCCGGAATCCCAGCACTTTCAGCACGGCCAGTTCCTTCTGCCGTTCGCGGACGCTGATGCTGATGGCATTCGAGATCACCAGGGCCAGCGTGAACAGCAGCGCCGGCGCGAGCAGCCAACGCATGCCCCAGATCAGATCGCGGTAGGCATCCAGGAACGAAGCGATGCCCGACGCGGCCGTCTCGAACTTGACCGCCGGACTGGTGTAATTCGGCGAGGCCAGAATCTGGCCGGCGACCTTGGCAAACGCTTCGCTGTCCGGCACGCGGAGCCAAACCAGGTTCAGCGTCTTGTCGGCCAGCGGATGGGGCTGGCCGGTCTGCCGCTCGTAGGCGTCCAAGGCCGCCAGCAGATAGTCGCGATGGATCGCCGCCGTATTGTCGTAGCGGCTCTCCGGGAACGTGCCCACGATCTCCAATTCCAGGTCGATATCGCGGTAGTTGATCCCGTACAGCTTGATGCGCTCGCCCACACGCTTGTTGACCGCTGCCAGGCGGTCTTGGCCCATGATGATCCCCTGCCGGTTCTGTTCCATCTTCTGAATCGCTTCATCCAGCCTTGCCGCCTCCTCGGGCGGCAGGGTGTCCAACTCGTCCATCATCGTGCGCAGTTTGCGCGGTTCGGTCGCAATGGCAAACATACTGTTTTCACGAGTCCGTTTCTCCGGGTCCAGCGTGCCCCCGTAGAACTGCCAGGTCATCGAATCTTCCGGCTTGATGTCCCCCGGCTTGCTCGCCGCGCCTTCGCTCAGGCTGGCGGCATAAGCGAAAGGCATCTGGCTGGGCAACCGCCAGCGTTCGGTCACGATGCCCTTGAAGTCCTTGGACTTCTCGGCCGTAGCCGCGTCCAGGAAGGCCAGGATCGACCAGACGAAAATCACCACGGGCACCAGCACCATCGTGCCCAACACGATCACGATCGATCCGATCAGGTTGCGGCGAATGTTCTTGAGCATCAAGCGGAAAAACTTCACGGAGGTGTTCCTTCTGCTTGCCTTTGCTCGACCAGTTGGCCTTTTTCCAAGTGCAGGATGCGGTCCGCGCGTTGCGCCGCGCGGGGGTCGTGCGTCACCAGCAGGATGGTCTTGTGCTGCGAGCGGCGCAATTCGTCCAGCAGGTTCAGGATCTCGTCCGCCGAACGGGCGTCCAGATCGCCCGTGGGTTCGTCCGCCACGATCAACGTGGGATCGGTGACAATGGCGCGGGCGATCCCCACGCGTTGCTGCTGGCCGCCGGACAGCTGGCCGGGACGATGCCGGACGCGGTCGCTCAAGCCGACCAGATCGAGCGCCGTCATCACCTGCTCGCGGCGCTGCCGCGCGGACAAGGGCAACAGCAGCAGCGGCAGTTCGACGTTCTCGTACGCCGTCAGCACGGGCATCAGATGATAGAACTGGAAAATGAAGCCCACGTGCCGCGTCCGCCAGCGGGCCAACTGGCTTTCGGACATCGACGAGATCAACTCCTCGCCCACCCAGACTTGCCCCTCGCTTGGCTTGTCGAGTCCGGCAATCAGATTCAGCAACGTCGTCTTGCCGGAACCACTGGGGCCCATCAGGCCCAGAAATTCGCCTTCCGGGACATTCAGCGTCAGGTCGTTCAGGACGTCCAGTCGCTCGCTGCCGCGTTTGAAGTAGCGATGTACGCCGTGAATGCGTACGATCCAACGTTGCTCGGTCACAGGATCCCTTCTGCCATCGGGTTGCCGAATCAGGCGCACCGCCGCACATCGCATGCGGTTGAACCTGATTTCATGGCGGCATTCTAGCGTCTTTCATGACGGCGTGCAGCCGTCTTGAGCGCCTCCTGGATTGCGGCCGCCCAGGGTCTAAGGCCCGCCAGGAAACTCCCGATCAGCGGGGATCAGTGAGGATTCGCGTTCTTGGACCGCTCGTTCAGAAAAGTCACCACCGCCCCCATTTCGGGCTTCAGGTAGACGCCTTCCTCCTCGGACGGAACGGTCAGTTTGACCCGCACGGGGATGGCCCCTTTAGCGCGATCGGCGATGGGCATCAGCCGCGAGACCAGGCCTTGGTAGGTGCGGTCCGGATAGGCTTCGGCCCGCACCTGGCACACCTGCCCGACGAAGACCCGAGCGATGTCACGCTCCTGGATGGACAAATCGACTTCCAGGTCGGACAAATCGGCCATTTCACACAGGCTGTACGATCCGTTGAACGCCACCGGGTTGACGATGTTGCCCTCCTCGGCGTTCTTGCGGAGAATGGTCCCGGCGATGGGTGCCCGGACCGTGCAGTTGTCCAGCCTCCACTGGGCCCGCACCAGTTCGGCTTCGGCCTGCTGGACCTCCGCCCGAGCCGCCGCGATGCGTTCCTCGCGGGCTCCTTTGTTCATCAACGCCAGGGCCGCCTGCAAACGCTCGACTTTCTTCTTCAGCGCCAAGTAGGCCGCTTCGGATTGCTCGAACTCCAATTGGGAAATCGTTCGCGATCGCCGCAAGTCGTCGTTCCGCTTCCATTCGGCTTCGGCCTGCGGCAACTGCGCCTTGGCCTCGGCCAGTTCCGCCTCGGCCTGGGCGATCTCCTCCGGGCGGTTGCCCGCCTCCAGTTCCCGCAACCGTTGCCTGGCCGATTCCAGTGCGGCCAGCGCCCGTTGATGTTCGGCCGCGAATTCCGTCGTCTCGATTTCGGCCAGCACCTGGTTCTGCTCGACCCGCTGCCCCTCGTCGAAGGCCACTTTCAGCAAGCGTCCGCTGACCTGTGGGCTGACCAGGATCTCCCGGCGCGGGACGATGTAGCCTTTGGCCTCCAACGCGATCGGACCGTTCTGGCTCGTTGCGGCGGCAACGGAAGCGTCCGGCGGCTTCGAGCCATTCGAGCCTCTTCCCTCCTTGGACCCAGCGATCGGCCGTGACGCGCTGGCGGACGAGCCGTCTTCGGCGTTGCGGTTCACCTCTTCGTAGTACAGGTATCCCAGCGTTCCCGCCGCGCCAGCCAGCAGCAGACATAGCAGCCAGGGGACAAAGCTCGTCCCGGGTCGATGCGCGCGGACCTCGGCCGGCAGGCGCAAGGAGCGCACGCGTTCGCCCAGCGCCGTCTGGCGATCGGCAACGGGACCCGGCTTGCCTTCAGCTCTCTGCGCGGCTGCGGAAACGTCGGGGCTGTTCAAGGGATTCTCCGGAAGCGAAGACCGGCAGTGACAGATGATCGAGCCAAGAACGTATTATGATCGCCAATTGCGACTTGACCAGCCAGCGGAACATTTTCAGAGGTTGGGCCTTTTCGAAAAAGCCGGGCTTTTCCCCGGCAAAAGCCTGTCAACGGGTGATCACGCCGCCAGGCGGCGCTTTTCAGGCCGTTCCTCGTGCTCCACCGGCTCCGGCGCCCGTTCCTCGACCCGGTACAGTCCCACGGGGAAACCCAGGGCACGGAACGGCGTGGCCCCGACCAACTGGATCAGCACCTGGCGGACCTCGGCGGCCGCCGGTTCCTCGACGCGGCGCACCCACTCGATACTGAGCACCCGCAGCAGAAAACTGACGGCGAACATGAGGTGAAACGCGTTGATGTGGATCGCTCCCCATGAGATGGACCACTGCGCCAGACCGGTCAGCACCACTCCGGCCGCGACCGCGGTGACGCCGCCGACCATGCCGGCCACGGCGGTCCCGGCCGCGATGAACATCGAACGGTTCTGACGCGGCGAGTTCTTCAACAAAAACCCGTTGCTGGCGATGCTGATCCCGGCGTTCAATAACGCGTCCAGCATAAACGCGGGTACGACCAGCCAGAATGCCAACGTGGGGTGGCGCGGCAGGAGGAGTAGCACCAGCATCAAGAGCGGCTTGAACACCGTACACAAGACCAGCAGCGGCCGGTGTCCGTATCGCTCGGCCAACCGTCCCATCGCGCCGGAGAACACGGCCCCGCCGACCCAGGACAGCGCCCACACCAGCAGCACCATGCCGACGCTCATGCCCACGTATTGCAGCAGGAACATGCTGATGAACGGCGCGCCGACCATGCAGGCAAAGTTCCAGAAACATGAGTAGGCGATGAACGACCGGAGAGGCGGATTGCGGAAAGGGTCCGACAGGACCTGGCGCAGCGACGCCTGCGGCAGAGGTGTGACCGGAGGCTCTTCCACGTTCAAGTAGGTCAGCACGTCCGCCAGCCCGACCACCGCGGCGACGGCGATCAAGACCGCAAAGGCCCAGCGGATGGTCCCGCCGCTGCCCAGCATCAGGCCGGCCCCGGCCAACAGCGACAAGGCGGCCGTCCATTGCATCCAGAAATGCCGCAGACCCCAGAACTGACTCAGTCCCTGGCGCGGGAGGTAGTCGCCCATCCAGGACATCCACAGCGGCGTGCCGAAGTGGAGTAGACCATGATTCAGCGCCGCCGCACCGATGAAAATCCACAGCCACCTGTGGTCCGCCAGTTCGGGCACCAGCACGATGCCAAGCGCCGGGGGCAACAGCATCAGACGCTGGGCCACGGAGACTCCGATCCACAACCGGCGCCGATAGCGCAGCGAGTTTACGTACACGGCCGCCACAAACTGCATGAACAGCATGGCGGTCGGCAGCGATTCCAAGATCCCCACGTGCAGCCCGGTGGCGCCCAGCGACCGAGCCAAGGCGATATTGGCCGGCGAAGTCGTCAGTTGCGTATAAGCCATTCCCAGGCTGCTAGCAACGACGATCGCTCGCCGAGCCGTGCTCAACGACCACAAGGTCGGAATCCTTTCCACTAAGGCCAGCCCGGATGCCTGCGGCCGGCCCAAAACCATCGACGGCGCTTCCCTGCGCCGTGCAGCAGAGTATAGCCAGAACAAACTCGCAGTACGATGCCAATCTGAATTGCCGGAAATCGTTGAACGGCAGAATGATTAGGGCAGAATGATGAAATCGCTTTCCCAAAATCATTCTGCCCCGATCGTCCTGCCGGCATCGTGCCGGACCCCTGGCCTGGCATTACGAAGCCCGAGGGATGGAGCATGCCGATGAATTGCGTTGACGTTGCCGATTCCTGAAGAAATAATAGCTGAGAAGGATCGGTACACGTGGTGGACTGCGCCAACGGACTTCGGCGCCTCATTTCCTCCGCTTGGGCTTCGTCACCGAGGAGAGAACCGATGTCCAGGATTGCTGTCAGTATTTCGGCGATCGCCGTCGTCGCTGCGATGGGCGTGTCTGTCCTCCCAGCCCAGGCGGAACCGCGTCATCGGCACGCGCCAGCGGTTTGGGAGGTGGTCCCGGCACAACCAGAGGGCTACCCAGCGGATCCCTGGCAGAAAGGGCCTCTGGACGTGATCCAGAAACCGCCCGTCGATGCCGTCCAGAAGGTTCCGTTGGGGTTGATTCAAGAGGGCCCGCTTGATGCCCTTCCGCTGATGCCCATGCCTGCTGTCCAGAAGGGAGAAATCAGCTGCTGCCCGACGCCGGGATGCGGATGCCCCCAGCAGCGACGCATCGAGTATCGGAATCACTGCCGGCTGCGGAAGGGCGTTTTCGCCTGTGCGCCGCCGGTGCAAACGGTGCTGGTGGTCCCCGTCGACAGTTGCGGCCAATGCGCCGTCGAGGTGCCCGTGTGCATCCCTGCCTGCTGCACCGATGTACCGCAGGTGGAAGCTCGAAAAGGTCTGCTGGGCCGCATCCGCGTGTTGTACCGCTGGTGCTGCGGATTTGAAGTGGAAGTCGTTTTCTGCTGCAACGGCGACCTGATTGTGCATTACGACGAAGAGTAAGGGACGCCGCAACCCCAAAAGCCCGGCATTTTCCGAAAAGCCGGGCTTTTTTCTTGCGCGCATCTTGCAGGCGCAACCAGGGCGGCGGGCGCACCTCAAGGGCTCAGACGTACCGAATTCAGTTTTGGCCGAGCAGGGTCGTTCTATATGGCTGGACTTGCCATCGGCCAAAACTGAATTCTGTACGTCTGAGCCCATTTCACGTGGAAGCCTGGCCCGTCTTGGGTTCTTCTTTGCGCCGTCGCTGGCGCTCGGCCTGGGCATGCACCCCTCCCACCGTCGTGGGCGAAGTGGTATCTTAGGGCCGTCGTTGAAGCCTCATCTGGGTAGCTGTTCGGGAGGTCGTCATGAAAAACGTCGTTACGTTCGTACTGGGTGGCGGTCGGGGGACGCGTCTGTATCCGTTGACCAAGTACCGGGCCAAGCCGGCCGTGCCCCTGGCCGGCAAGTATCGGCTGATCGATATTCCGCTGTCCAACTGCTTGAACAGCGGTTTGAACCGCATTTACGTCCTGACCCAATTCATGTCGGTCAGCCTGCATCGCCACATTCGCCAGACGTACCGGTTCGACAATTTCAGTGGCGGGTTTGTGGAACTGCTGGCCGCTCAGCAGACGATGGAGGAGGGAACGGACTGGTACCAAGGCACTGCCGACGCCGTGCGGAAGAACGTGCGCTATCTGCAGCAACCGGGCGTGAAATACGTCCTGATCCTCTCCGGCGACCAACTCTACCGCATGGACTACCGCAAGTTGATCGAGACGCACCAGCAAACGAAGGCCGACGTCACGATCGCCGCTCTGCTGGTCTCCGGCATCGCGGCCGGCGGACTGGGCGTGATGCGGACGGACGAGTCGGGGCGTGTGATTGGCTTCGTCGAGAAACCCAAGACGGAAGAGCAGCTGATGCCGGTGCGTCTCGATCCCAAGTGGCTCGAGAAACGCGGCGTCGCGGCGGATGGCCGCGACTGCCTGGGCAACATGGGCATCTACCTGTTCAACCGCGACCTGCTGGTCGAGTTGATGACAAAGACCCAGTACCAGGATTTCGGCAAGGAGATCTTTCCGCAGTCCATCAGCACGCGGCACGTCCAAGTCCACCTGTTCGACGACTACTGGGAAGACATCGGGACGATCAAGGCGTTCTACGATGCCAACTTGAGCCTGGTGCGTCCCGATCCGCCCTACCGGCTGAGTTCCGCAGAAGCGCCGGTCTATTCGCGTGGCCGTTACCTGCCGCCGTCGAAGATCGACGGCGCGACGATTCGGTCCAGTTTCGTTGCCGACGGCTGTCAGATCGGCGAGGGCGCCGTGATCGAAAACAGCATCATCGGGCTGCGCAGCGCGATTGGGCCGGGGGCGACAATCCGAGACTCGATCCTGATGGGCGACGATTACTATGAAGGAGCGTTTGAACTGGAACAAAATCGACTGGCGGGCCAGCCTCCCCTCGGGGTCGGCGCCGGCTGCGTCATCGAGGGCGCCATCATCGACAAGAATTGCCACATCGGACGCGAAGTGCGAATCGTGAACGAGAACAGAGTCGAGAATAGCAACGGTGACAACGACACGTGCATGATCCGCGACGGCATTCCGATCGTGCTCAAAGAGGCCGTGCTGCCCGACAAATGGAGGCTGCAGGGCTGAGCCAGGCGGCGGCTCGGCCGCCTTAGGATCGGCGAATCAATAACTGTCGCGATTTCAAAGTAGCCATCACGCTCCGCGTGATGATCGCCAACAAGAACTGGACAGTCATTGATTCGCCGATCCTTACGACTGTTTCAGAATCTGGATGACTTCGGCTTCGGGCTTGTCGGCGTGATCGAAGGGCAGCGATCGGCCCAACATCCCCAGCACCTGCTGGAACCCCTCGGACGCCCCGCAGCATTCGACGCGTCCGCCCTGGGCCTTGACCGTCTTGACCAACACCAGCAGCTTCCCGACGACGGCGGAAGACAGCTCCTGGACGGCCTGGAAACTGACGAGCAGCCGTTGCGGTCTAGCAGCGGCGAATTGGATCAGGTCGCGGCCCACCTCTGCCACGGCCTCGCGGTCAGCCCCCACTTCCCCGAGATAAATGATCTGCACGCCGTCGCGCTCTTGCGTCTGGAAATAGCGGTAGTCCGTCATCGTCGTTGTTTCCCCTTTGCCAATGCCAGTTTACCGCGTATGCTGTGGCGAGAGAAGCGCTGTTTATGGTTTCCGACGCGAGAGAACTCGATGAAGGATAGAGCTGCCGGTGGCCTGACGGGCTGGTTCGCGGCGACGATACTGCTGGGCGCGTTCTTGCTGTTTCAGGTCCAGCCCTTGTTCAGCAAGATGATCCTGCCGTGGTTCGGCGGCAGTCCCGCCGTATGGACGACTTGTTTGCTGTTTTTTCAAACGGTCCTGCTTGTAGGGTATGCCTACGCTCACGGTCTGGTTCACCTGCGGGGGGTGTCGCGGCAAACTCTCGTGCACCTGACGTTGGCCGCTCTGGCACTGTTGCTGCTGCCGATCACCCCAGTCGAATCCTGGAAGCCGCCGGACGGGAAAAACGCCGTCTGGCGGATCCTGCTGCTGTTGGCGCGGCACGTCGGCCTGCCGTACTTCCTGCTGGCGGCCACTTCACCGTTGCTGCAAGCCTGGTTTGCCGGGGTCTACCGCGAGCGCTCGCCCTACCGCTTGTACGCCTTGTCGAATCTTGGCTCCCTGGTCGGTCTGATCAGTTATCCTTTCCTGGTCGAGCCCTCGCTGACCACGCACCGGCAAGGCATCGTGTGGTCGCTGGCCTTCGGGGCCTACGTTGTGCTGTGCGGCGTTATCGCCCTGCGGCTGGGACGATTGCGGCTGCCGGCGGAGCTTGCGTCGAAGTCCTCCGCAGCCGATCGCGACGCCCCGACGGCGCTGTCTTGGTCCACCGTCGCCGGCTGGATCGCCCTGCCGGCGCTGGCCTCCTCGCTGCTGATGTCGATCACCAACCACGTCTGCCAGAACGTGGCCGTCGTGCCGCTGCTCTGGATCCTGCCGCTGACGTTGTACCTGGTGACGTTTATCATCTGCTTTGAAAAAGAACGCTGGTACGTGCGGCGCTGGTTTGCGGCGGCAGCCATCCTGGCGGTGCTCGCGGCCAGCTACCTGGTCCTGTTTCGATACCTGGACAAGCTCTTCGAGTCGCTGGGCTACCGCGTGCTGTGGTGGCACTTGACGCACAGCATCCCGCTGGAAGCCGGGATCTACCTGGTGATTCTGTTCCTGCTGTGCATGCTCTGCCACGGCGAACTCGTGCGGTGCAAGCCTCACCCGCGCCGGCTGACGGCATTTTATCTGGCCGTCTCCGCGGGAGGCGCGTTGGGCGGACTGTTGGTGGCGGTGATTAGTCCCTTGGTGTTCTCGTCGTACCTGGAGCTGAATCTGGGGCTGCTGATCGGCTTCGGCGCGGCGATGTACCTGTTGGTGAAAGAGGCACGCGTGCGTTGGCTGCCCGGCGCTTCCTGGCTGCTGCGGGGCGCGGCCTTGGCCTTGGCCGCCGGCGTCTGCGCGGTCGCCGTCTGGGGGCAATGGGAAGCGTGGGACCGGGAACGCGGCTTGCTGCACGTGCGCAACTTCTACGGGGTATTGTCCATCAAGGAACGCTACCCGGACAAGCCGGAGTGGGCCGGCCTGGCGTTGTTTCACGGCCGCACCGTTCACGGTTTTGAACTTCAAGCTGTTGGCAAACGCGGCCGGCCGACGACTTACTACTCGGAAGAGAGCGGCGTCGGGCGAACGCTCCTGGCCCTGGGCGACGCAGCGCCGCTGCGCGTCGGTGTCGTCGGTCTGGGCGCGGGCACGTTGGCGGCCTATGGCAGAGCGGGGGATGACTTCCGCTTTTACGAGATCGACGACGATGTGAGTGACCTGGCACGACGGTTCTTTACGTTCGTCCCCCGATGTGCGGCCAGGGTGGACATCATCTCCGGCGACGCCCGGCTCTCGCTGGAACGCGAAGCGCCCCAGCACTTCGACGTGCTCGTCCTGGACGCTTTCAGCGGCGACACGGTTCCGGTCCACCTGTTGACGGCGGAAGCATTCGGCGTCTACCTGCGGCATCTGAGCCCCCGCGGTGTGATTGCGGTACACACCAGCAGCCAATACGTCGATCTGGCTCCCGTGGTACACAAGATCGCGGAGCACTACGATTTGACGGATGTGGTGATCAACTGGCCGCAGGGCGACTACAGCATCCGCTGGGCAGAGGAAAAGGGCTACGCCGTGACGCCTTCGCAATGGGTGCTGCTGACTCGCCATGCCGAGTTCTTCCAGCGGCCGCCGATCCGCGGAGCCGCCGAAACCCTGCTGGTTGATCGCCCCCTGCCGTTGTGGACGGATCAATTCAACAACCTGTTTCAAATGCTGCGATAATGGGGAGGTGCGACACCGTGAAAAACATGAACCTCGGACCGATTTTGCCAGTGCTGGCATGGGCGCTGGTGGCGACGCCCACGTCCGAGCCCGCGTTCGCGCAGGAAACGCTGGGCGAGATTGAACGGCTGGACGGGGCCTGCGACGCCCTGCTGCCGAGCGACGCCCGGATCGAAGTCCTGGCGAAGGGCTTCACGTGGACCGAAGGGCCGGTATGGGTCCCGGAGCAAGGCGGCGGTTATCTGCTGTTTTCGGACATCCCCCGCAACTCGGTTTTCAAGTGGAGGCCGGGGGAAGGCATCAGCCTGTTCCTGCACCCGTCCGGCTACACGGGCAACACGTTCTACGGCCGAGAACCCGGCTGCAACGGACTGTTGCTGGATCCACAAGGGCAATTGGTTTCCTGCGAGCACGGCGACCGGCGCGTGTCCGTGCTGACCAGAAACGGCGGCAAACGCACCTTGGTGGACAGCTACCAGGGCAGGCGTCTGAACAGCCCCAACGACGCGGTCTACAAGTCCAACGGCGATCTGTACTTCACCGACCCGCCTTACGGCTTGCCTTTGGGCTGGGACGATCCCCGCCGCGAGTTGGATTTCTGCGGCGTGTACCGGTTGGCCAAGGACGGCAGCCTGACGCTGCTGACGACCGAGATGACTCGGCCCAACGGCATCGGCTTCTCGCCTGACGAACGGACCCTTTACGTAGCCCAGTCGGATCCCCGTGCGGCGATAGTAAGAGCCTTCGACGTGCGCGAAGACGGAACGCTCGGCAACAGCCGCGTTCTGTTCGACGCCACATCCTGGGTGGCAACCCGCCCCGGACTGCCGGACGGCATGGCCGTGGATCGGCAAGGTCACATCTGGGCGACGGCTCCCGGCGGCGTGCTGGTCCTGACGCCGCAGGGCAAGCTGCTCGGCCGGCTGAATACCGGACAGCGGACGGCCAACTGCACGTTCGGCGAGGACGGCAAAACGCTCTTCGTCACCGCCGACTCCTACCTGTGCCGCGTCCGAACCAACATGACCGGAGCCAACTGACCAACGAACGTCGCCAAAAATGCCTGCGATGTTTTTGTCATGAGGCCAAGCTACCACGAATCATGCGGGCTAGTTCGTCACGGCCACAGCAGCGGAAGGCGGCGATGGATTCCCCCAGGCGTCCACGGCGCGGATGCGGTAGTACACGGTATGGCCGGTTGCCAGGCCGACATCGTAGAACACGCACCCGCGCGGACTGCCCAAGAGCGTCTCGGCTTCAGCTGCGAAGGCATCCGTATCGGACCGGTACACATTGTAATGCGCCACGCCCTGCGGCGCGGACACTTCTTCCCAGACCAACTTGACTCGCGGCCGCTGGTCCTTGGGCGAGACGGAGAGCGCCCGCTCGTCTTCGGGAGCCAGCGGCACGGCGCGGAGCCCCTGCGGAAACGCCGCCAATTCCTCCGGCACCTGGCCCCGGCCGCGCGGGACAAAACTCGGGTCGTTGGTCACCAGAAGACTGTCGATGGCGATGCCGGCGTCTTGCGTGGCTACCTCCAGTTCGACGACGCCTGCGGCCAGCGAGACGGCGCCCGCATCCAGCGCCACCCAGCGCCATGGAAAACCTTCGACCGGAATGGCGCCCGCCTGTTTTCCGTCGATCCGGATGGAAAAAGTGCCGCGGGCTGCCTCGCCCGTCACCGGCCAGCCGGTCGTGTAGCTGGCGCGTTCCAGGGCCGACATCCCCCGCACTCGAGCCAGAATCCGAATCGCTCCCGCGGCCGGCAGGGTCACCGGCATCGTGACCGATCCGCTCAGGCTTTCCGCCAAGGACTGTTTGTAGATCAAGTCCGGGTCGGTGATGGCGACCGCATAGCCGTCGCCGGTTCCCACGGGCTCGAAGAACGGCACCATCGGTTTGGCGATCTTGCCGGACGCCGGCCGGTAGAAGTGCCGAAACACGGTGTCGCCGCCAACGCGGGCCTCGTTCGAAAAGGTCCTGCTCTCCAGTCCGGAATGCTCCACGGACGTCAGAACGTAAAATCCCCTCGCGTCCGGCGGCAGTTCGTACCGCGTTCCGGTCAGCAGCCCGTCGCCGACCCGTTCGTAGTTCCGCCCGCTTTCCGCCGCACGGTACAGCCGAAACCCCTGGATCTCGGCATGGCGTCGCGGCTTGTCCCAGACCAGCGCTGCCCCCTCCTTGCGCAGATTCAGCGGAGGCTCCGGATACCGGGCCACCGCCACATAGACATCGCCCCACTTCCGATCCGGATGGTCGCCGGTCAGCATGGCCGAAAAGAAAACCACCTTGGTGAAATCGGGGCTGAACCCGGGCGCCGGCCGGAACATGGGCTTGTGATAGGCGTCCGAGTTCCAGCGGGTCTTGTACCGCATCGAGTAGTCGTGGAAATTCGTCAAGGCCAGCGTCCACATCGTCGTATGTTCCAGGTCGATCATCACCAGCGGCGAGGCCGGCTCGGCGTGGCTCGCCACCACTGCGAAATTCCGGTCCCGCCGGAACTCATGGGGCCAGCTGACCCGGTCGAACTTGGGATAGGTTCCGACGTAACGGACCTCGCCGGTATCGGCACAGTTGACGCTGACCGTGCTGCCGCCGGCAAAGCTGCTGTGCATCCCCAACGAACTCATGTGGACCAGCGTGCCGTCTTCGAGTTGCAGGATGGCATTGTCGCCCGACCAGGGGAACCCGGCGGCAAAGTTCCACCAGTTCGCGGACGGCTGCGGCGTCATGCCGGTCTGGCTGGTGACAAACTCCGTCATTTTCGCCCGCGGATGGAACATCACTCGCAGCAATCCGCGCCGGTCGCCCTCCGTCAGGCTCAGGGCCCAGACTTGATAGGGATTGGTCGGGTGGTCCGGGAAATGCTCCCGGTTGATCTCGAAGAGGAAATACCGGTTGCCGTCGCGGTCCACCGCGTCTCGCCAGTTGTCGCCGGCTTTCCCGCCCACACTCGACATGTCGGCGTACAGCGTGTCCTCGTCCGGCTTCGAAGAAGCGGTCCGCATCGGGAATGTCTCAAACGGTTCACCCGCCACGCTGGAGCGGCCGATGGACCGCTTGTTGTCCGCAAACCACGCCAGCGTTTCGTGGGTGATCTGGCCCATGTTCGGCCCCCGCCCGCCATACGTGGCGATGCCGGGAAAATGGACGATCTGCCAGCCGGAACGGGAGGGCAAGTCGATACGATGGCTCGCGCCCGTCACCACGTTGAGCAGTTGGATGCCATCTGTCTTGCGTGCCGTGACGATCCAATCCGCGGGATCGGACCCGGCGGGCAGACGCTTCTGTTCCCACGGGAACAGCCACACCAGTCCCGTCCAAGTGTCATTCAGGTAACGGGCGGAACCGTCCGTCCGGAGCAGCCCTCGCGGCGACCTGCGGAACCCGATGTGCAGGTACTTGCCTTCGCGACTGAAATTGGGGTGGCCGACATACGTGTGGTCGACCTTGCCCTCTTGGGTCATCAACCAGAGTTCGGTCCCGATAAAAGCGTCCTGAAAAACGACCTTTCCCGGCCGGTTCCAGTCAGGCGATTGGTTGATCAACTTCATCCGGTGCAGCGGATCCACGGGCAGGGTCTCGGCCCACTGGGCGGGCAGCACCGTATCGCCCAGACGGTTCAACTCCACGCGTTTGACCGCCAGTCGGGCCGGCAGCCGCGAGGCATTTCCTGTGGCCGGACGCGCCAGATACCGGAATCCGACTTGAGCCGCTTTGACGGAATTCTCGCCGGAAAGCGGAATGCAGAAGGGAAGTTCCACCCACTGGTACTCATCGGACACGGCGACCGGCATGCGCGTGCTCTCGGCGACCAGATGGATTTGAAAGACGTTCGTTTTCGCCAAGGCGCGTAGCAGATAATGGCCGGGAGCCAGGCTGACGGTCTGCGACAGGCCCTCGGGAGAGTAGACGTTTTCCAGAACCAGTGCGCCGTCCCGGCTGTCCGCGGCCAGCTTAACCTCCATCGGCCTGCTCCCGCCGACCAGCTGCCATCCCGGAACCGTGCCGTTGATGACGACCATGTCGGGATTGACCAAGAGCCGAGCGTCGGAAGTCTTCGGCGCTGCGGCGGAGGTCACGCGGCTATACCCCAGCCCGACACTAGCGTTCGTGTCGCGGACGTACGACGACACGCAGTACTCGAGGACCGAACGCCCGTCTTGCTGCTGCAGCGCCATTTCGGCGGCCAGGTAAAGCGTCGCCTCCCGGATCACGATATGGCAGGCGCCGCGGCGGGCCCTGCCGTCCGCCTCGAAGACATCCAGCCGGGTGCTGGCGTGATTCAGGTCGCCGTCGATCACCGTGAACATGTAATCCACGCCGTTGTGGATGCCCTCGTGTTTGCGACCCGTTTTTTCGTCGCCGTCGGCCTTGACATAGACGTGGAACACATTGCCGCCTTTGCGGATCGGGCGCGTAAACTCGAATTTGAAGACGCTTCGATCTCGGGCCAGGGGGAAATGCCAGATGGTGTGAACCGCATTGAGTTCAGGATGCAGTTTCTCCTGCTCTTGAGCTTTGTCGTTGGTGCCGACCAGCGTCCATCGGTACTCATGCTCGGCATCCGTTCCCAACAGGATTTTGAATTCGGCGGGCAGGTCATTGGCCGGGGCTGTCTGCCCTGTTTCCTGCGCTGCGCCGGCGGCGCCGAGTGCCAGTAGTACCGGAATAACGGCAAGTGCGATCAGCACCCCATCGTGCGCGTTTGTGCGCCGGTCCCCCAGGCACCACCTTCCCTGAGCGGTGCCGCGAAAGCACATCACGTACAATCCCAAACGGTGCAGCGACATCGTACGCCTCCTTCCAAAACACTTTGCCATTTTGCGGTACGGCGGCTGACTCATCGGCCTTCGCGCCACCGCGGGAAGTTCTCCAGGTATTTCCAACGGAACTCGGCCCGCTTCCGGTAGCCCAGGTCGCGGTTGGCCAGTTGCTCCTCGACGTAGGCGTCGACGTTCGCCTGATCCAAAAACGGATCGCGCGTTTGCACTTGCCAGTCGTGGAGGGCGGCGATCAACCGCGCCTTCACGGAGCCGTATTGCGGATCGCCGGCCAGGTCGTGCCACTCGCCGGGGTCGCTCCTCAGGTCGTACAACTCGTAGCGCGGCGGGCGGGACCAGCGGGCGAAGGCGTTGCGGACCAACGGCGACGCGGCGGCCTGTTCGGCGAGCGTCGCCCCGGAAACGACGTAGTTGGGATGGTGCGGGTCCAGGTACGTGCCGGCGTCCAGGTTCTCGGTTCCGGGCCGCGGGCTGGAAATCAACTTGAAGCGTGCGTCACGGACCGAATGCTGCACGAAACACGCTCCCGGAAACGAGCCGGTCGTGAGGCCGAAGATGTACTCGCGCCAGGGCGCCGCGGAGACTCCACGCAACAGCGGCTGCAGCGCCCGCCCCGGCAGCGAGGCGGCGGCGGATTGCATCCCCGCCGCCACCAGCGCGGTGGGAAGGATGTCGAGCGTAGAGACAAGTTCCTGGCGCGCGTGTCCAGCTCGTGCCGTGCCCGGCCAGCGGACAATCAGCGGCACGCGCAGGGCGCCTTCATAGACCGTCCCCTTCCCGCGCGGGAACTGGGCCCCGTGGTCGCCGAGATAGAAGACGATCGTCCGGGGGGCCTGCCCGGTCCTGTCCAACTGGCTCAAGAGCAGCCCGACGCCTTCGTCCAGCCGTGCCAGGCAGTTGTAGTAGTCGGCAACCTGCTGGCGGATCCGGGGTGAATCAACGCCCGCCCACGGCAGGGGCTGGACCGCGTCGGCCTCGATCGGTTTCGCCGGGCGTCCGTGGGCCTGCCGCACGAAGGGCAGATGGGCGTCGGGAAAGTTCACGGAGAGGAAGAACGGCTTGTCGCCGGCCGCGGCGAAGAACCGGGCTGCCGCGGCCACGTAGTCTGTCACGTCGATCTGGCGATTGAAGTTCGCGCCGGGAATCGCCCGGAAATCGAACGGAAACGCGCTCTCGGGGTTCACGTGCAGCTTGCCGATCAGCCCGGTGTGGTACCCGGCGGACTTCAGCAGCGTCACGACGTTGGGCGTGTCCGGCCGGTAGATGGCGAACTTGTGCGTGGCCAGCCCGATCTGGCCGTTCTGATGCGGATACAAGCCGGTGAGAAATGCGGCCCGCGAGGGCGAGCAGATGGCATACGGCACGAACGCATTCTCGAACCGCACGCCCTCGCGGGCCAACCGGTCCAGGTTCGGCGTGCGGGCGTACGGGTCGCCGTAACAGTCCAACTCCGGGCCATTGTCTTCGGAGACGATCAACAGCACATTGGGCGGCCGCACCGCGTCTTCCTCAGCCGGCAGGTTCCGCGTGCCCGATGGTTCGGACGCCGGCGCTGCGGCGGCACTGAGAAGGAAGACAGCCCACACGCTGAGTGCATTCCGCAACATCATTCGACTCCTCTGACTGAATTACCTGCGCAAATGGAGGCGGGAGAAAAACATCGGGCCGCAAGGAGCAGGAACAAGAAACTGACAGAAAGATGGAGTGACAGAAAAATAAAGAGCGGAAAAGGTGTGCTTTTCCTGAGATCATTTTTCTGTCACCTTATCTTTCTGTCAGCTTCTTCCGTTTTTCTGCTCTCATGTCTTTGCCAGCACGTCGTCGGAACGGCCGGCTGCAAGCGAAAGCGGTCCAGCGGCGGTCATTTCGCGCCGGGCTTGCCCTGTCGGAACACTTCCTCGGGTGCCAGCGACAATACCGGCGGGAGCTTGGGATCGAGCCGAATCGTGCTGTCTTCCAGCACGCCGGTGTCCGCACGCGTCAGTTCCAGCGACCAGACCGCGTCGGCGGCGTCGGCGACAGGAACCTTCACGTCGATCTGCCCCTGCTGCGTCGTTTGTCCCGTGGCGACTTGCCGGCCGTCGGGTGCGAAGACGTTCAACCGCACCGTCTCTCCGCCGCTGCCTGCGACGCGGAGCGAGAATTCCTTGAGTCCCGCGGGCACATGGAAGTACAGCCGCTTGGCGCCGAAGATGATGTGCAGCGGTTGGCCGGCGTACAGTCCCACCGGCACATTCGAACGGGCAATGCGCCAAGCGGCGCCGCCAGCGGAGGCGCCCAACAGATACAGTCCATCGCGGTCCGGCGTGAACGTCACCGTGGCCGCCTGCTCTTGCGGCGTTTTGAGTGATGCGATCTTCTCCAACGCCGGGTCGCGGATTTCCCACACCAACAGCGGCGGGCTCTGGCCGATCCGCACCGCGTGCAGTTCCACCTCGACCGGCTTGCCCGCCTTGCAGGCCAACAGCACGAGGTTTTCTTGGCGAACCCGCACCGTCGGATACTCCGTCGAGGCGGCCTTCTCTGGCGCGATCAGTGCGGGCCGCTCGGCCGAGCGAAACACGGCGAGTTCCCAGTTTTCAGGTGTTTCGCGAGGCTCGCGCCAAGCCTGCCAGTCGGCCGCCGCAATGGCCTGGTTCGCCCAGCTAAACCACTTCCAGTAATCGGCGTGGTCCTGCTTTGTGTAGGTGGGGCCTTCGTAGAAAATCCAATAGCCGCCGGTGGTTTCCGAGATCATGACCGCGTTCTTGCCCGAGAACTCCGGGTCGGCGCCGCGGACCACCGGGTCGATGCCGCCGGCATAGATGAACGGGATGTTGGCCTTCTTCGGGATCTCCATCCCCTGAATCAGTTTGTCGCGATTCAGTTGCAGGGCCTCTCTCTGCGGAATGAATTGCGACGGCCTGCCGTACACCCAGGGGTCGGCCAGGATCAGCGGGGCCTTTGGCGTGGCCCATTCGGGATAGGTGGCCTCGACCATGAACGGCGTCCCCGGCGCGGGGTAGATGCAGAATTGAAAGGTAGGATCGTGTTCGTCAACCGCCTTTCGAAGTTCCCGGCACCGCCCGCGCCAGTGTTCGACCTGGAATTTCGCAAACTCGTCGTGCAGCCGCTCCTTCTCCAGCCACGGCTTCCGCTCGGCAGGGGCCAGCTTCGGCAAGTCGATCCCTTTCGCCTGGGCGAATTTGCCGAGGATCACGTCGTCGTAGGAGAGCGAGTACAGATTGCCCTGCCCGCCCGGCGAGTAGTTTTCGTAGTCCAGGAACACGCCCATCAGGTGCGGGTTTTCGCGGCTGATCTTGGCGTACTCGACGATGTAGCGCGTCGTCCACTGCCAGAACTCGTCGGCATTGGGGCTCCACAGCGCTTGCTCGCCGCCGCCGGCCCAGACCATCCGCTTGCCGTCGGCGGCCGCGCCGGCCGGAACGCCCAACGACCCGCGCATCCACGGCATGTAGTAAATGCCGTACTGCTTGCACCACGCGGCGACTTGGCGCACTTCGTCGAGCCGCTCGTGGCCACTGCGAGGCGAAAACACATTGAAGCCTGCCTCGGCCGTGGCCTTGACCATCCACTCCTGCGTGACCCAGCCCGCCGTGGGCTGCATCACCTTGTCGACGAGAATACGCAGCTTCACGCCGCGACCGAGCTGGCTGCGCTCGATCGGCTGGGGCGGGCCGGCGCATACAGGATGGGCGGGAATCAGAGCAAGGCAAAGGATCACAGCACGGCGCGACATGGCGGGGTCCTCTCACAGTAGGCAAGTTACAATCTTGGTCACAGGAGTCGAGTCTACTGAAATGCGATGCCTCGTGCGACCCCAGGGGCGTTCCGCGCCGCCGCCGGACCGTGAAGCCAAATCAGGGTCTCGTCCTCGTAGCACGGCTCTCCGAGCCGTGCAGAATTCGTCCTGTCGGTTCTTGCCGCCTTGACTTGGCGTAGGGCCGACTTCGGCTATCGTTGATCGAAGTCGCAGGGCACGGCTCGGAGAGCCATGCTACCGCGCGGACCGCACCGGGACCGAATCCGAATTCCGAAATCGGAAAGGTTCCGCCCAGACCTGGACCAGTTCGACGAGGACTTCCGCGGCCTGGACCATTTCGTCCAGGCAGGCCCATTCCAGACGCGAATGGGGATTGTGCTGACCCGTGGACAGGTTCGGTGTGGGCAGTCCTTTCTCCGTCAACAGGGACCCGTCTGTACCGCCACGAACGATCGTCCGCCTGGCGGTGCGACCCAGCCGCCGGTGAGCCAATTCCGCGTAGTCGACCGCTCGCGGCTCGCGGGACAATCCTTCACCCATATTGCGGTACTGACGCGTCACCTCGACGTCGATCTTCACACCGGGAAACAGGCCCTCGACTTGACGTGCCGACGCACGCAGCAAGTCGGCGTGCTCGGCGAGCCGGGCGGTGTCGAAGTCTCGCAGGATGAGCTTGACGGCGGCTTGTCCGACGCCGCCGGTCACGTGATACGGGTGGATGAATCCGTCGCGCTGGTCGGTGGTCTCGGGCGACAAGCGATCTTGCGGCAGGCGCGCGACGAATTCGCTCATCGCTCGCACCGCGTTGACCATCCGCCCTTTGGCGATCGAGGGGTGGATGTTCACACCGCGCACGGTCGCGATTGCCAGATCGGCCGAGAAGGTTTCCACGTCGATCTCGCCGGCACCCGAACCGTCGAGCGTATAGCAAACGCTGGCCCCCAGTTTGTCCAAATCGACGTGCTTCACGCCGCGTCCGATCTCCTCGTCGCAAGTGAACAGAACGCGAATCGGGCCGTGGCGGATGCCGGAGTGTTCCATCAGATGGGCTGCCATCTCCATGATCACGGCGACGCCTGCCTTGTCGTCGCTGCCCAGCAAGGTGGTGCCGTCGGCGGTGATCAAGGTCGCGCCGCGGAGCGTCTGCAGAGCGGGGTTCTCCGCGACGCGAATCACCTGTTGCGGATCGCCCGGCAAGACGATATCACCGCCGCCGTAATTGCGGATCACTTGCGGCTTGACATTCGCCCCGGAAGTTTCGGGCGAAGTATCCAAGTGAGCGTTGAAGGCGACGACGGGAACATCGCCGGCCACCGTCGCGGGAATCGTGGCCCAGACCAGACCGTGTTCGTCTTGGTGAGCGTCGGCCAGTCCCAACTCGTCCAGTTGGCGGACGAGCAACGCCCCCAAGTCCCGCTGCCCGGTGGAACTCGGATACGACTCCGTGGCTTCGTTGGCGGTCGTGTCCATCCGGACGTACTGCAAGAATCCGGCCAGCAGGCGTTCCGCATTCATCGTTCTCACCTCCTCGAAAATAGGACCGGTTCCGATTCAAGATCGGCAGCTTGGCTGTTCCGAAAAAGCCGGGCTTCCTGGTCGTGCCACAGCCCATTGCTTTCTGGTACCATATTGGGGATCATCCACAACTTGGCGGTAGAGGGAAAGGGGACATCGGTGGCAAACACGGCGATTAAGTTTCTGGTTTTTGACAGCGAAAGCGTAGCCGACGGCGGCTTGATTTCGCGAGTGCGATATCCGGGCCAAGGATTGTCGCCGGCGGAGGCGGTGGCTAAGTACCGGAAGGAACTCCTGGAAACCAGCGGGACCGACTTTATTCCGTACACCTACCAGGTACCGGTGTCGCTGGTGGTGGCGAAGGTCGCAGCGGACTATTCGCTGCTGGACATCGTGGCTTTGGATGACCCGGAGTTCCGATCGCACGTGATCACCGCCCATTTCTGGCGCGGCTGGGACGCCTACCGGCATCCGACGCTGGTCAGCTTCAACGGCCGCACGTTTGACTTGCCGCTGCTGGAATTGGCCGCCTTCCGCTACGGCCTCAGCGTTCCCGCCTGGTTCAATATCGAGGACAAGAACTGGGAGCAGCACCGCAGCCGTTACAACACGGCGGCCCACCTCGATCTACATGACCTGCTGACCAACTTCGGTGCCACGCGGTTTAACGGCGGCTTGAATCTGGCTGCCAACCTGCTGGGCAAGCCCGGCAAGATGGACGTGCAGGGATACATGGTCCAGGACATGCACAACGAAGGGCGTCTGGCCGAGATCAACGACTACTGCCGTTGCGACGTGCTGGACACCTATTTCGTCTTTCTTCGCGTGGCCGTGCTGCTGGGCAGA
The DNA here is from genome assembly GCA_964409865.1 of uncultured Pirellulaceae bacterium. GTDB lineage: Bacteria > Planctomycetota > Planctomycetia > Pirellulales > Pirellulaceae > Anammoximicrobium. The sequence goes on along the minus strand of CAYPGE010000002.1, from coordinate 20,306 downwards.
CTGCCACTGGAACAAGAACAAGACCTGGTCGCTGCCGCGAAACAGTGGATTGCGCAGCGTGCTGAACAGAGTCCCGCTTACGCCAAGTACCTGGCTGGCTGGGGCGATTGGGAGAACCCGTGGACAGAGACGCCCGGCGCGGCCTCGGCCGCCGCCGAGCCGTCGTAGAGTTGCGGGCGACTCGCAACCCGTATCCCGTAACCTGCAACCCGTAAGGCCAATCCATGATCCGCTCCTTGGACCCTGCCGTGGGAATCGATCTGGGCACCACGTTTTCCGTGCTGGCGCATTTGGATGCCGACGGAAGACCGAGGACCGTGCCGAACGAAGAAGGCGATTTGATCACGCCCAGCGCGGTGTTCTTCGACCGCCAGGCGCCGATCGTGGGTCGTGAGGCGTTGCGGGCGGCGGAACTGGAGCCGGAGCGGCTGGCGCGGTTCGCCAAACGCGAGGTCGGCCAGCGGCAGTTCGGCAAGTCGATCTGCGGGTGTGCGTTTCCGCCGGAGGTGATCGAATCGCTCGTTTTGGGAAAACTCAAACACGACGCCAGCCTGAAGTTGGGCCAAGTTAGCAAAGCCGTGGTCACGGTGCCTGCATATTTCAACGAACCGCGGCGCAAGGCTACGCAGGACGCCGGGCGACTGGCCGGCCTGGAGGTGATCGACATCATCAACGAACCGACGGCGGCGGCGATCGCGTACGGACTGGAACGTGGTTTCGTCAGCGCAGACGGTGCCCGTGGCGATCGCGAGCGAGTGCTGGTCTACGATTTGGGCGGCGGCACGTTCGATCTGACCTTGATGGAGATCGACGGCGGAGGCTTCCGGGCCGTGGCCGTCGCCGGCGACGTGTACCTGGGCGGCATCGACTGGGACGAGCGAATCGCCCGACACGTGACCGAGGCGTTTCTGAGGCAGCATGGCGTCGATTTGCACCAGCAACCGGGCGAATGGGAAAGGCTGATGCACGTGGCTTGCGATGCCCGGCTGTCCTTGACCACGCGCACGGAAACGTTGATTCCGTTCTCGCACGCCGGCCGGCAAGTGCGGCTCCGGCTGACACGCGATGAGTTGGAATCGTTGACCGGCGATCTGCTCGAACGTACGCGGTTGACCTGCCGCAGCCTGCTGAAGGAGGCAGGCGTGTCGTGGAGCGACTTGACGCGGTTGCTGCTGGTCGGCGGCGCGACCCGCATGCCGATGGTCCAGCGGATGCTGGCCGAGGAGTCCGGCCTGTCGCCGGACCGTTCGCTGTCGCCCGACGAAGCGGTCGCACACGGAGCGGCGATCTACGCGGGAACGCTCCTGCGCCAGGGGCCGGAAGCCCTCTGCGGCCTTTCCGTTCGCAATGTCAACTCGCACACCCTGGGCGTGTTGGGCATCGATCCCGAAACTCGCCTCACGCGGCGCAAAGTGATGATTCCTCGCAATACAGCGCTGCCCGCCTCCGTGACGCGCAAGTTCCAGACGTCGAAGGACGGCCAAAAAGACGTAATAATCCCGGTGGTCGAAGGCGGAACGGACACGGGGGAAGGCTGTACGCACATCGGCCGCCTGGCGGTGGCAGACTTGCCCCCGGACCTGCCCGCAGGCACGCCGGTACGGGTCACATTTCTGTACGGTCAGGACGGACGCTTGACGGTCCAGGCGACGCTCCCGGCGGCAGGCCGCGAGGCGAAGCTGACCTTGCAGCGAGCGTCCGGCATGTCGGACGAGGAGTTCGCGACCTGGTCCGCGAAGATCCAAGCCGGTCTCGCATTTCCGGAAACGCTGCCTGCCCCCACCGCCCCCGACGATGAGGGACCGATCGACTTGGACGAAACCCAACTGGCCGAATTGGACTTCGAAGACGACGCTCAGGACGGCACGGCCTCGGCAGCCAACGAGCGCGGCCCCCTGCCCGCGGCCGGCACGGCGGCGCCCGCGGCCCAGGACGACTCGCTCGCGGCTTTTCTGCGCGGGCTGGACAACAACAACGGACCCGAAACCAAGCCCCCTTCGTGACGCAGCCGGCGGCGCCGCAGCCGAATTCGAAATCTCAAATCTCAAATCCCAAATCTGAAATCTGAAATCTGAAATATCAAATCTCAAATATCAGATCTGAGATTCGAAATCCACAATCCGAAACAAACTCAGAGTCTCAATGCTCCCAACGAAGAGATCTGTTCCCAAGGAGAAGGCCATGAAAAGTTCTTCGCTCGCAATTCTGCTGGTGCTGGTGGTGACGGGGGTGGCGGTGGCCGAGTCGCCGCTCAAGCACGTCGATGTGTACGCCTCGGGCGCGGACGGTTACAAGATCTACCGTATTCCGGCGATCGAGACGGCCCCCGACGGCTCGCTGCTGGCCTTTGCCGAGGCCCGCAAGTACGGCGGGAGCGACCCGGGCTATGGCAAGCAGGACATTGACCTGGTGCTGAAGCGGAGCACCGACGGCGGACAGACCTGGTCGCCGATGAAGATCATCGAAGATCCTGGCGAACTCTGGTCGGCGGCGAACCCCGCCACCGTGGTCGATCGGAAGACGGGGCGGGTGTGGGTCCTGTATCTGCGTTCGAAGCCGGAGCGGAGCACGGCCACGTCGCGAGCCGGCACGGACGACATGCAGACCCTGGCCCGCTACAGCGTGGATCATGGCCTGACGTGGTCGGAGCCCATCGACCTGACCAGGGTCGCCCGCGATTACGACGACCCCACGTGGCAGGCGAGCGTCGTCGGGCCGGGTGGGGCGATCCAGACGAAGAGCGGCCGCCTGGTGGCGCCGGTATGGAAAGTGAAGCCCTATGGTGTCTTCGCGATCTTTAGCGACGACCACGGCCAGACTTGGCAGCGCGGTGAACTGGTACCGGGCAACCAAGGCGGCAACGAGGATCAAATCGTCGAGTTGGCCGACGGCCGGCTGCTGATGGACATCCGCCAAAGCGGCGGCGAGCGCCGCTTGCTGACCACCAGCAGCGACGGAGGGCAGACGTGGTCCGAACCACGACCGGGCGAAGCAGTGACGCCGGTGGCCTGCGCCATCGAACGCCTGACGCTCCAATCGGCAGGCGACGACCGCAACCGGATCATCTGGACCGGACCCAAGGGCCCCGGCCGTAACACGCTGGTAGTCCGCCTGAGCTACGACGAGGGGCAGACGTTCACCGACGAACGACTGATCGCCGACGAACCGGCCGCCTACTCGGACCTCACGGTGCTGAAGGATAAGACCGCGGGCGTCCTTTGGGAACGGGCGAACTATCGCTTCATTACCTTCACCCCTCTGAGACACCCATTTCAAAACCAGTAGCCGGCGGATGAAGTCTTGGAGAAGGGGAAGAAAGCCGCCCCCGCCGCCGCGCCGGAAGCCGCTCCCGACCTTTCCAAGGACGCCGTATCGGTCGGCCTGCTGGTCAAGGCGAAGAACCTGGTGGGGGAGTTGGGCGGCGTCAAGGAAGCCAGGACCGCCCTCAGCGCCTTGGCCCAACTGCTGGACTGACGACAGCGCCAAGAACAAAATCAACCGGCGGGCGCTGGGATGGTGATCCGAGGCAAGTCACGGAGGCTCAGGGAAGGGAGGGCACTTTCGGCAGGATGTCGATCAGCAGCGACATCGCAGTGAGAATGCGTGACACCCGTTGGCGCCTATAGCCGCCACGGTTCGCGGTAGCTGACGTGCAGCAGGCGGTTGGCCTCGTTGTCGCCGGGGAATTGCTCGGCCACGGGGTCCCACTGCAGCGCACGGCGGAGACGGTACGCGATGTTTCCCAGGTGGCTCCAGCAGGTCGCCCGGTGGCCGGTCTCGACGTCCATCACCGGCCGCCGGCGCGAGGCGATGCAGTCGAGCCAGTTGCGGAAATGATCGTCGCTCCGTTCCAACTGGATTTCGTCGGGACGAGTCGGCGACAGGTCCGCTTCGCCCTGCGTGACTTTGAATTCCCAGAAGCCGTTCAGCGTTGCCTGACTGCCGATGAAATCCAGGTCCAATTTGCCGTTGCCCGGCTGGTCCCAAATCATCTCGAACTTCGGATCGTCGAATTCGTACCGCACGCGGAGGTCGACGGGCACGTCGTACAAGTTGTCCGGGGCCTCCCGTCCCGTGGCTTCGATCTTCACGGGTCCCGTGGCGTCGGCGCCCATGGCCCAGGACACGACGCTGAACATGTGTACGCCATTGTCGGTGACGGCGCCGCTGCCGTAGTCCATGAAATAGCGAAACGTAAAGTGGCAGCGTTTCGGATGGTAGGCGGCCCAGGGCGCTGGTCCCAGCCATAAGTCCCAATCCAGGTTCGGCGGCGGCTGGCTTGGAGGTTCGCTCGGATAGGTAGGGTTGGAGGGATGCGAGAGCCGCACGGTGTGTACGTTGCCGAGCCGGCCGTTGCGGATCCACTCGCAGGCCTGACGCGTACGGGCGATGGACCGGTACTGCGTGCCCATCTGGACGACGCGGTCGTAGCGGCGGGCGGCCTCGACCATCTTCCGGCCCTCCTCGATCGTGCGGCACAGCGGCTTTTCGCAGTAGACGTCTTTGCCGGCCTGGCAACTCATCACGGTCATGGCGGCGTGCCAGTGGTCGGGCGCGCCGATCAGCACGGCATCGATGTCCTGCCGGTCCAGGATCGGACGAAAATCCTGGTAGGCGTCGCAGGCCCCGACGGTCTTCTTGGCCGCAGCGGTCCTGTCCTGGTCCACGTCGCACACCGCGGCGATCGTACAGCGCGGGTCGTTGCGAATGTTCAACAAGCCCATCCCGCGCCCGCCGCAGCCGATCAGGGCCGCGACCACGCGATCGCTGGGCGGCGGTTGCCCGGCGGCGCCCAGGGCGCGGCTGCTGATGAAATAAGGGGCGACCAGTCCGCAGGCCGTGCCGCTCAGGAAGCGGCGCCGGCTCAAGTTGCATTTCTTGGCGACCATGGGGATTCTCCTTGGCAAGGACAGACGTACCAGGCAGCGTTCCATCATACGCAATCCTTGCGCCCGGGCAACACGGACGGCTTGGAAAGCCATCCGACGTGAGCGGCTCAAATCCTGCTGGACGCGTCGGAGACCCATCCTACGTGGGCGGCTCACAGCTGCCACGGCTCGCGGCGGGCACGATCGAGGAAGCGATTGGCTTCCTCGTCGCCGGGGAACTGCTGCTTGGCCGCGTCCCATTTCAGGGATCGTTGCAGCGTGTACGTCACGATGCCCAGGTGGCTCAAGATCACCGTGTTCACCGCCAACTCGATGTCGCGGAACGGCCGCTCGCGGGTCTTGACGCATGCGATGAAATCGCCGTAGATTCCGCCGGTGCCCTTGTAGGCCGGCACGGGTTTGGCCGGCACCCTCTCGTCCGGCGTGCCTTCGACCTGCAGGTTGCCCCAGCCCGGACGGTTGTGGTGGATCAGCACCCCGTTGGGGTACCGGTACGTCAAATACTCCTTGCCGTCTTCGTCGTGGTAGATGACCTCCTCGGGCTGCAATTCCCGGACGTCTACGGCGAACGTCGCGCCGCCGAAATGGTGCGCGCCCCAATCGGTCATGCCGCCGCCCGAGTAGTCGATGTAGGATCGCCAGCTGTTGCCACGCGTCCCGAAGTTCCCGTCACAGCGGCCCTTGTTGTACGGCGCCCAGGGGGCTGGGCCGAGCCACATGTCCCAGTCCATACCGGGAGGGACGTCTTCTGCCGGCAGATTGCACGGCTGCGAGAGCGGCCCCACGTTGACGTTGATCGCCTTGATCTTGCCCAACTCGCCTCCCCAACACGGATCGACCGTTTTCCGGTAGTCTCCCAACACACGCTGGCTGCCGCCGGAGACCACGCGGCAGTAGCGGCGAGCGGCCTCGACCATCAGCGGACCTTCGCGCAGGGTTCGCGTCTCGGGTTTCTGGCAGTAGACGTCCTTTCCGTTGCGGCAGGCTTCGATCACCTGGATCGCATGCCAGTGATCGGGCGTGGCGACGTGGACCGCGTCGATGTCCGTGCGCGCCAGCAACTCGCGGAAGTCGTTGTAGGCCCGGCAGTCGGTGTTCTTGTAATGGTCGTCCACCTTGGCTTTGGCCTTGTCCCGGACCTCCTGTCGCACATCGCAGACGGCGACGTACTGGACATCCGGCCGGTTCAGAAACGCGCCCTGGTCGCCGCGTCCCATGTTGCCGATGCCGATGCCGCCCATCACGATCCGATCGCCGGCCGGCGGGACATCGTCCGCGCCCAGGGCGGAGGAAGTGATGACGTAGGGCACGGCGATCGCCGCTCCGGCCGTTTTCAGAAACTCGCGACGTGTGGGGGTGCTGCAGTTGCCCATACTTGGTTCCTCTCGAGGGTGAATTAGGAGCGACACACGCTGTTTCGCCAGAGCATGAACGTTCCGTCAGGCAGGATTTCGTTCGCCACGAATCTCCTGTTTAGCTCGCAAGCCGCCTCGTGTCCAGAGCCGAATCGGGTAATCGTAGACCGCTCGCTCCGCGAGCGGAACCCTGTCGCGGAGCGACACGCCTACAATGGAGCAAACCGCGGCAATGTGACACTCATTCCTCGAACGGTGCTAACGCACCCTCATCGCCGTTATTTCTCGACAGCAGCCTTGAACTTCCACCGTCGACGATTGACCGCGCGGGAATGGGCTCGCATTTCTGTCGCAACCTCGCGAGGGTGCCGCTGGCCCCAGGCGACTCGATCACCGATCACCGCCCACCCCCATCCCGCCGCGTCGTTGTCGATCCGGATGTCGTTGGTCGTCAGAACGTCGCGCTGTACCGTCGTCCCGCCGCTGTACGTCGACACACCGCGGAGAAAGACCGTTCCATCGGTGAGGACCGAGACCGCGTGGCTCGCGTTGTCTGCGGTCGGCGCGTCGACATAGAACGTCCGGGCGCCGTGGATGCGGAGATCGTACCCGGTGGCCGCGTTGGGGCCGGCGGTGAGGGCACTGCCTGTGCCCGCGTTGATCTGGTTGTCTTGGTTGCCCGCGTTCAAGATGATCCCGCTTTCGACCGTGAGCAGGTTTCCGCCCAGGATGACGTCGCTGCTGGAGCCGCCCGTATTGTTGATCACCAGGCCGCGGACCGTGGTCGGCGCGGTGAGGGTCGCGTCGGCGTTGTTGGCCGTGAAGTTGATCCGGGAATTCTGATTTGTCGCGTTGGTCGCGTTGATGTTCCCAGCGGCCGCGTAGGTCTCGTTGTAGTATTCGTTGGCCAGGTTCAACGGCCGGAAGCCGGGGCCGCCGCTCGTGAAGGACTCGTCGTACGTGATCAACGAATCGCCGGCGCTGCCCACGGTCGTGCCGCCGGTGAGCCACGGGATCCCGGCGCCGAAACACGCGGAAAGGCCAACTAGCGGAGTCGGTGTCGAGTGATATACTGCTAGCGGACAAGACCGCGGCCGATGGGCCGCAGGTGTTCGATCAAGCAAGTCGGTCTGCCCATGGTGGGCAGACGTTTGCTTCGTGGTTGAGGGAGGTCGATTGCTGCACTAGTTTCGTTCTTCGAAACGGCAGACATTCCGCAGTGACGACAGAAGGGAAGGTCACGATGAAGACAGTTCGGGTATCGTCGGCACGCTTGGCCGAAGCCATTGGCCGACGAGCGCGTGTCCAGGGTTGGATTCGTACCCGCCGTGATTCGAAAGGGAGCTTCAGTTTCCTCGAAGTGAACGATGGCTCGTGCTTGGCAAACCTGCAGGTCATCGCTGATCGCAGCCTGCCTAACTACGAATCGGAGATCAAGCGGCTGGGTCCCGGATGCAGCGTCACGGTGGAGGGCGAGATCAAAGCCTCCGGGGGCAAAGGCCAGGCGACGGAGTTGCTGGCCACGCGAGTCGTGGTTCACGGCTGGGCGGATCCCGAATCCTACCCGCTGCAGAAGAAACGGCATTCGTTCGAGAAACTGCGCGAGTGGGCCCATCTCCGGCCCCGCACCAACACCTTCGGCGCCGTGGCCCGGGTGCGGAACTGCCTGTGCCGGTCGATCCACAACTTTTTCCAGGAAGAAGGTTTTCTGTACCTCCACACGCCGATCATCACCGCCAGCGATTGCGAAGGCGCCGGCGAGATGTTCCAGGTGACGACGTTGGATCTGGACAACCCGCCTCGGAACGACCGCGGCGTGGACTACGCGGCGGACTTCTTCGCCAAACGAGCGTACCTGACGGTCAGCGGCCAGTTGGAGGCGGAAATCTATGCCACGGCGATGGGCAAAGTGTACACCTTCGGCCCGACGTTCCGCGCGGAAAACTCGAATACTTCACGGCACCTGGCCGAGTTCTGGATGGTCGAGCCGGAGATGGCTTTCTTCGAGTTGACCGACAACATGGACCTGGCCGAACAATTCTTGAAGCGTCTGTGCGGCGACGTGCTGCAGCAGTGTGCCGAGGACGTGCAGTTCTTCAACGAGCACATCGATACGACGGTGATGGCGACCATCGAGAAGATCGTCTCCAGCCGGTTCGTGCGGCTCCCGTACACCGAGGCCGTGGCGTTGTTGGAACAGAGCGGCCAGCCCTTCGAGTTTCCGATCGCCTGGGGCGCGGATCTGCAGTCCGAGCACGAACGCTACCTGACGGAGCAGCATTTTCAGGGGCCGGTCATTGTGTACGACTATCCCCGCACCATCAAACCGTTCTACATGCGCGTGAACGACGATGGCCGCACCGTGCGGGCGATGGACGTGCTGGCGCCCCAGGTCGGCGAAATCATCGGCGGCAGCCAGCGCGAGGAACGCCTGGACGTGCTCCAGCAGCGGATGGCCGAGCAGGGCCTGAACCCAGACGACTACTGGTGGTACTTGGACCTGCGGCGGTTCGGGACGGTGCCGCACGCCGGGTTCGGTTTGGGCTTGGAACGCGTCCTGCAGTTCGTCACGGGCATGGCCAACATCCGGGACGTCATTCCCTTTCCGCGGACGCCGGGGAACGCGGAGTTCTAGTGCCAGGGTCTGACCTCGGCGAACGGTGAGGCGTCAGCCCACCGGTTTCTTTGATTCCAGCAGGCTGGCCTTGGGAAAACCGGTGGGCTGACGCCCAACCGTTCGCCAGGAACGGGAAGGATTTGACGCGCCGGTGGAAGAGCCTTTCTTGATAACCGTTTTTCGCTGTGCTATTCTGGTGCAAAGTGACTCGTAATGCGTTTCAACAACATGTTTTAAGACACTCAAGGAACCCCGTCATGGCCAAGAAAGCCCCCGCCGCAAAGCCTCAGTCCGATGACAGCTCGAAACAGTTGGTCGAGGCGATCGTGACCGTCAGGAACTTGCAGGAATTCATTCGCGAACACGGCGACGTCCAGAAAGCGCTGGAGGCCGTAGGACGCGTCCACAAGCTGGTGGACCTCACCGGCGGCTTCTCCCAGTTGCGGGAGGCGCTGAGCATCGTCGGTCAGGAAAGCGCGTCGGTTTCCGCCGAGTAGCACCTCCGTCTGTAGGATCCGCACTGCATGCTCGCGTCTTCGTACGTTGGGACTCCGTCCCCACCTACTTTTGTCCGCCACGACAGCTGGCGCTGCCTCCCTCGCCAAACGTGTACGACCCGGCAAAATTCTTCGTCGCCAAGAGGCCGCGGACTGCCACTTGGCGGTTTGATCGGCGTATAATGATGTCAAAGGAGCAAGCGTATGACACGTTTCGTGATCGATCAGGCGACAAAGGCGAGACTACGTGACTTGCGGGAACCGCTGGAAATCTGCAGTGAATCCGGGGACGTGTTGGGTTACTTCACGCCGGCCATTGAACCCGCAATGTACGAAGGGGTCGTTTCTCCCAACAGCCTCGAAGAACTCGCTCGGCGGAGTCGAGAGGGGGGGGGACGGCGGTTGGCCGACATTCTAAGGGATTTGGAATCTAGGTCATGAAGTACACGGTCCTCTGGGTACTGGCCGCCGAACACGAGCTTGCCCGACTGTGGATGGGCGCTGGGCAGCGTTACTCAGTGTCCGGGGCGGCCAACGAAATCGAAAAGCGTTTAGCGGCGAACCCCGGAAATGAAGGGGAATCCCGCTCGCGCGGCCAACGCATTCTGCTGATTCCACCGTTGGGTGTGACCTACGAAATTGCGGAAGACGACCGCATCGTCCGTGTGCTGGACGTGTGGCGGTTCTAGAGACGCGGTCGGGAGGTAGGACGCCGGCGCCTACGGCTTGCTGCTAAACGGCGGCCGCAGGCTGTCTCAAGGCTGCTTCTCCTTCCGTTGCTTGGGTACGGTCGGCACGTAGTCCCCGCGGAGATAGTCGATGTTGAACTCGCCGGCACGGGCGCCGCCACAGGGGTCCAGTCGCAGGCTGGTGATGATCTGGCCTTTCCAGGCCGGGTGCTGTCCCACGTCGATCCGGTACTCGTGAAATCGCCCGTCGGGGATGACCGGGAAGCGGACCGTCTTCTGCTCGTCGAACTCCGGCGACGCCTCCGTCGTCCAGTACAGCTGGCCGCCCGAGCCGACGGTGACGCGCAGGTTCAGCCGGATGGCGAGGCAGGTGTCGCCCGCGACTCGCAACAGCGGCCGCACCAGGTACGGATCGCTGCCGGAGATGCGGCCAAAGAGCGCTCCATCTTTGGGAAACAACTCCGAGATGTCGTGGGCCGGCAGCCAGCCATCGGCGGCATCGTCGAACTCGAAGGCAATCCGTTCGGCCAGCCAGGGCAGCCGCCGCACCGAGCGGAAGACCACGCCGTCGGCCCGGACCTTGGCGGCGCCGGACTTGGCCACGCGCACGGCCAGGTAGGCGTTGCCCGCGTCGTAACGCCAGCACGATTCGACGCCTTGCTCGATGTCAATTCGTTCCTTCAGCGAGAGCCCGTCCAGGAAGACGGCATCCGGGCGAGTGACGTTGGAAATCAACAGCACACCTTGTTCGCCTGGGGGATAGGACACATCCACCGAGATCACGGGGCCGCGGTGGGCCGCACCTTCGATCTTGCCGAACGTGCTGACGTGTACCTGCCGGCCGGGCGGTCCCACGATCGTCGTCGTGGGCTCTTGATCGCGGCCCAAGAGCTTGAAGACCGCGTCCAGGATCTGGTGCGGACCAAAGATCCAGGCCGACTTCTTGCCGTCGATGGCGCTGATGCTGTCAGGCCACAAAGCGACGTTCTCGCCCTGCGGCTCCTGCTGGTGAATCGCGCTGCGAACCACCGTCTCTGCCAATTTTCGCCACGGCAGGCTGTTGTCGTGCTCCGACAGTCGCAGCAGAGCGACCGCATACCGCAAGCCGTTCCACTGCACGGGACGGCCGAACCAGGAACCGCGGTACCAGGTGGCGCCGAACACCGGAATACTGGCGCCCAGCAGGTAAGGCTTTTCCGGGTCGCTCCACCAGTAGATGAACGGCAACCCGCGTTTGGCCCACACCACGGCGTTGTCCAGCCAGCGGCGGTCGCCGGCAAACCGGTAGGCTTCGACGAACGCGTCCACCGCGTCGGCGGCCGCCAATACGTCCGGCGTGTGGACCGGGATTTCCCAAACCTGGGCGGCGCGCGGCACCTGGAACCGTTCCATCAAGGCCAAGGTGTCCTGCATCCGTTGGTACGCTTCCTGGTCGCCCGCGATCCGCGCGTACCGCAGGACTTCATACGCTTTCCGGGCGCAGGTGCCCAACTCCAACGCGTCATCCGGCCCCAACTCGTAATAATCCATGCCCACAAACGGGCCGCTGTCGTGCTGTTGGTCGGCATCGAACCGCCAGCCGCCGTCCGCGCCGAGTTGGGCCAGCAGTCCGGCGGCGGCGGCCGGATTGGCAAAGGCCAGATCCGCCCGATTCGGGAACCGCTGGGCGTCCAGTCGCGGCTCGCCTCCCACCAACGCCCGCACCTCCTCCGCCCGCGCACGGCACCGCCGCCGCAACTCCTCGTCCCGAATGATCAGCGCCCCGGCCATCAAGTCGGCGATATAGGAACGCGGGCGGCCCGTGGCGGACAAGACCGCGTTGCCCTTGGTCGTCCACCACTGCTTGCTCTCCGGCAACCACAACGATTGCAGGTAAGCCTGCATCCAGAACTCGATCTCCCGCTCGTAGGACCCGCGCGGCAGCGGCGCGGGTTCCGGCAAGCCCTGAGCCCGCAGCCAACGCTCCATGACCGCGATCGGGCTGCGCGCCGCCGCGTCCGCCATGACCGTGGCCTGCAGCCGCAGGGGTTGGTTGGCCTTGAGTCCGTACGGCCGAGCCGCTTCGCGCTGGTTGCGGTCCACAAATTCCGGCACCGTGGGCAGGAACAATCCGGCCAGGTGCGAGCGCTGATTCTGAAAGCGATCCGGCGAGGCGAAGACGGCCGACGGGCGATCGCGCTTGCCGTCCCAGCGCTGATGCACGTCCCACGACAAACCGACGGTGGCCGTCGGGCCCGTCAGGCCGATGGCGGGAATCGTGATCATATTCGGATGCACGACGTAGCGAATCCGGTCGGGATGGTCCTCGGCAATGTCCAGCGCATTGGAAGAAACCTCGTCGCCGACCAGCCATTCCAAACCTGGAAAGACCGCTTCGGTCCGATCCAAGGCGTACAGCATCGGACCGTCGAACGCCAGCAGTTGTGCCGGCTTGTCGCAAGATACCTCGTACCGCGTGGACACCTCCTTGGCCCAATCGGCCAACTCGAAAGAGGCCGTGACGGTCCAGCGATTGCCGTCGCCGTCCTGATGCATCGAGCAGAATTGCAGCTGGGCAGGGTCTGTCGCGGTGACTTGCGGCGGCTCCTCGGCGTAGACCACCTCCTCGACCCGAACGCCGGCTTTGTCGCGGTACAGCAGCCGGCTCAGTTGCGGAAGCCAGGCAACCGTCTTCCACCCGGCGCCCGACGCGACGGACAGTTCCGCCGGTCCAAAGCCAAAAGCCTGCCGGCGAAAAACCAAACGCAGGACGCCGTTCTCCAAGACGGCGAATTCCTTCTCGACCCTTGCGCTCAGCCGGCCAACCTCCGCGGGCAACCTTGCGGCGGCGCCGACCGTCAGCGCGCTGTCCGCCGTCAACTTGTCCGCGACGCTGTCGGCCGTAGCCGTCACGCCGACCTTGACTCGCGGCAATTGTTCTTTCGTCAGGAACGGCGCTCGCAACACGGCCGTGCGTCCGGGCGGAATCGCAGGCAACGTTTGCCGACTGGTTTCGGCTGCAAAAGTGAACTCGCAGACCGGATTGGCCACGATCAACTGACCGGTGTTCTCCAACACGCACTCGATGACGGCCGGCTCGCCCACCGCAACGACGGGAGCCACGGGGCCGAAGCTGCGCAACATCCAACCGGAACGCAACTCCAACTGGGCCTGGCCTTCGACCTCGCCCGCCCGGGCCGTCACCTCGAAGCGGCAAGCCTCGCGCCGGCTGCCTCGGACTTTCCATTCGGCCCGCGTCGCACGGTCGGGTGCCAGACGGTCGATCTGGGCTTCCGCCGGGGTCGCGGTCAGACCTGCAGGAAGCTTGATCGACACCCGAATCCCGGTCATCTCCGTGTCGCCGGCGTTCTCGATCTTGGCACGGACCAGGCAGGCCTCGCCGGGACGATCGCGGTCCTCCTCGAGTTGAATCGTACCGACCCGCAGCAAGGCTCCGACGCGATCGACGTAAGACACATCATCCAACAGCAGTTCGCCGGCCGTGCCTACGATCCGGGCTGCGAAGTGGACCCAGCGGACCTTGGGTTTCTGGGTGAAATCATACTTGAGCCGGGCGTGGTGCCACTGTCCGTCCCCGATGTGATGCGCTGGAACCGCAAACTTGGCTCGCGCCGCCCCAGTTTTCTCCACCGCGTCGGCGTCCATCGGGATGGCGTAGATGCACAACTCGGCGTTCTGTGCCGACACCGCTTTGTACCAGAAGTCGATGCCGCCGCTGCGCTGTTTCAGCATCGCGCCGCCCTTGTCAGTGGGCGAGCCAAAGGCACGATTCAATCCGCTCTCCGTGGCCTTCGTCTCGGTCGTGCGGACGATGCGCAGTGACCGTTTCCCGGAATGGGCGTCCGAACTGACTTCCGCCCGGCTGCCGACCGGCCCCCAATCCGCGGGAAACCCTTGCGGATTCAATTCCTCGAACGATCCGTTCGTGCAAGGGTTGGCCGCGGCGGACGCGGACAACAGGCACGAACACACGGCGGCACAGATCGACGAAAACAACATAGCACGGGTGCTCCAGCGTAAGAGTGCAAGCGGCGCGGGGCAGAGGACGATCCCTCGACTGCCTGGACCGCTGGCTGGTTTGCCGTGGCGAGGTGCAATCGCGGGTAAGTCTGCCCTCGGATGCCTTATAGTACGCGCCATGCGGCGGATTTCGCAAGCACGATTGAAGTCGTTCTTCATCCTCGCGAGTCGTCTCCGATAGAACAGTCGCCTGACGCGGCCTGGGCAATCTGGGGAAACCTTGACGATCTCAAAAACCAGGGAATCTGCAGTGGCACGCGTCGGGCTGGGATCGGAGTACGACACCAGGTTTTGCGGCGGCTGAACGTTGTGGGACCAATCGACCAAGCCCCCTCTTCGTCGAGTTTGCCGAATGATGCGATTCTCTTGGTTCTGCCGGGTATCCCGTTGAAGGGGTTCGTCGTTGAGTTGGCTGCGGGACTTGCCGATTGTCCCTCCTATAGTGCGATTAACAGGAAAGCCGGTTTTGGGTCGTATGCCAAAACAGACGGTCACAGCAATCAAGCGGGGAAAGCATCGTGCTAGCGTTGAACCGCAAAAATCAGTTGTTCGGCTTGGGCCTGCTCCTCCTCGTCTTTGGGGTCGGCCCCCAGTCGCTCTGTACGAACCTTCTGGCGCAGACTTCGCCCGTCGTCGGTCCAGGGTACATCGGCGGCATGCCCCAAGTCCGCCCCGTGGTTCCGCTGATGTCGCCCCGGCCGACCGAGGGACCGGAAGAACAGGAGCGTTGGACGACCGCGCGTGCAGGCCGCGAGCGCGAGCCGATGGCGGCGTTTCTCGACTCTCTAAAAGGCTCCGACGCCGCGATCGAAGTCATCGTCGGGCAGGCCCGGATGCTGACGACCAAAAAGCCCATCGCGTCTGAGGGTGGAGCGGCAGTCGTGGCCGTGGCGGATCCTACGGTCTTGGACTTCGAGGTGCTGCCGAACCCGCGCATGCTGCGTCTGGCGGGCAAACGCGCGGGCGTGACGGATTTCACGATTGTGACGGAGGACGGTGAAACGTATATCTTCGAAGTTCACGTCGTTTACGACCTGGCCTTGTTTCAGACCCAGCTGCGGCAGATTTACCCGGATGCTCTGATCCGCTTGTCACAACTCCGCGAACACATCATCCTCGAAGGCCAGGCGCGCAGCGTCGTCCAGGCCGGGCAGATCGAACAGACCTTGCGACTTTGGTTGTCGTCCGTGCAGGTCACCCGGCGGGAACAGGGCGCTGCACCCGCCGCCTCCCTTCCCGTCGGCCCCGCTGCGCCGCAACGAGGCGAGGAGGGGGAACCCGGCTCCGAAGGCCAGACGCGGGAGCCGATCGCCGGTTTCGAGGGCGGGGCTCGGCCGAGCGGCAGCGTCACTTCTCCCGCCCCGCAAGTCATCAACCTCCTGCAGGTGCCCGGCACGCAGCAAATCATGCTCCAGGTTCGCGTGGCCGAACTGAACCGGACCGGCCTCCGCGAGATCGGGGCGGACATCTTCATGGAGACGGACAATGGAACCGTTCTGGGGACACAGATCGCTGGAGCCGGGGTCAGTTTGGGAGGCTTGACGCCGGGGACCTCCACGACGGCCTTCGGGATTTTCCCTACCGGGCGCGTCGAGTTGATGCTGCGAGCGTTGCGGGACAATAGTCTGCTTTCGATTTTGGCCGAGCCAAACCTGGTGGCCCTGAACGGGCAAGAGGCCAGCTTTCTGGCAGGTGGCGAGTTTCCGGTGCCGATCCAGCAGAGTACTGCGGGCGGAGTCGGCTCCGTGACGGTGGAATGGAAGGAGTTTGGCGTGCTGCTGAACTTCGTGCCCACGATCCTCGACGAAGGGACGATCCGGCTGAAGGTCGCTCCGGAGGTCAGCACGATCGATGAGGAAATCGGCACGACCCTGGTTCAGGACGGCGATCCGATTCCGGGCGTCAATACCCGGCGCGTGGACACGACGGTGGAACTCAAGGAAGGTCAGACCCTGGTCCTCGCCGGCCTGTTGACGGTCGAGATGGGCGGCACGACTCAGCGGGTTCCCGGTTTGGGCGACCTGCCGTACGTCGGGCCGCTGTTCAGCAAGACGTCGCACCAGCGGCAGGAGAAGGAGTTGGTGGTGTTCGTGACTCCCTACCTGGTCACTCCGCTGGAGGCGCACGAGGTGCCGTGCTTGCCCGGGGCCGACCTTCAGGAACCGAACGATTTGGAGTTCTATTTCCTGAACCGCATCGAGGGCCGCCGGGGACGCCTGTACCGCACCACGACCGGTTGGGACGATCCGTGGCACCTGGTGCCGCTGTTTCACCTGGAACGAGACCATGTGTACGGCCCCGTGGGCTTTACCGAATAACGTGATCCCTGCCGGAGCGGTTCCGGCCTAGCTTGTGAAACGGAATCGATGGACATGATGGCTCATAAACTGATGCTGCCGATCGGGCTGGTGCTGGCACTGAGTTGTGCGGTGGGCGCCCAGGAGCAGGCTCGGGAACCGTCCGTGGCCGAAGCTTCGCCTGCGGCCCCCGGCGCGGCCCCCAACTCGCAGGAACTCGATGTGCTGGCAACGCCCCCCGCAGCCCTCCACGCGCCGTTGGTCTATCCCAGCGAGTCCGGTCCGATGGACCTGCGTTATCGTTCCTTCGCCGATGCCGCGGCGGGGCTGCCGGCGACCTGTACTTCGTGCGTCGACAGCACGCCGGCGGGCTGTGGCAGTAACGGCTTCATCGCGCGCAGCTGGCGCAACCGCTGGAAGCCATTCCTCCAAGAAACCCACTGGGGATACTGCGAGTACTTTGACGAGCCGCCTTTTGGCTCTGTGACCCGCAAGGCGATCGCGACCCAACTCGCTGCTAGTTGGCGTGCCCAGCTGGTCCTGTACCAGTTTGATTTTCTGCCAGTCGACGGCGAACATCCCCAGGAACTCAGCGCGCGGGGTCGACGAGAACTCCTTCGAGTCGCACAGAAATTCATGATCATGCCGGCGCCGATCGTGATCGAGCAGTCGCCCGGCAATCCCACTCTCGACGCCCAGCGGCGCGAGCACGTGTTGCAGGAGTTGCAGCGGATCGGCGCCAACGTGGCGGACGAACACGTGATCGTCGGTCCGGCCCCCAGCGGTCTGATGGGCGTGGAAGCCGTCCAGGTGTTCGATCGTTTCCTGGAACAATCCGGCCAATCCGGCCAAGGCGTTGGCGCCAGCCGCAACATGCGTCCTACTGCGGCGGTGGGGGCTGGCGGCATGTCTCTTCCCTTGCGTTGACGTCAGCGAGCGCAACGCGGCTTACAAAACGAGGCTTCCCATGAGCCGATGCATACATCTCTCCTTGCTGGTCCTGTTGTTGACGGCCGGCTGCAAGAGCTTCAGCCAGCCGTTGACGTGGCCCTTTTCGCGAGACACGCCTTCCGCGTCTCAAGACCGGACCTCCGCGACGGAGGCGAGCGGACAGGTTTCGCGCGTCGAGCAAGCGAACCGGCTGCTGCTTGCCGAGGGCCAGGGGCTGGAGCGAGAGGGAAAACTGCAGGATGCGGCCAACACGTACCAGAAAATACTGAGGCACTCCCCAGGCCACGCCGACGCCTCCCATCGCCTGGCCGTGGTTTACTCGAAGCAGGGACGACTGAGCGAGGCGGACGAATTGTTTCAGACGGCTCTGGCGGTCCGACCTGACAGCGCCGGCGTGCATTGCGATCTGGGCTACAGCCAGTACCTCCGCGGCCAGTGGGATGTGGCCGAATCGCATTTCCGCCGGGCCTTGGAACTGGACCCCACTTTTCAGCGCGCCCACACGAACCTGGGCATGCTGCTGGCGCGGCAGCAACGGCATGACGAGGCCTACCGCGAATTCCAGCGGGCAGGGTGTGGCAGCGGCGAGGCCAAGAGCAATCTGGCGCTCGCGGCCGCGTTGGAATCGCGCTGGCAAGAAGCGGACTCGTTGTACCAACAAGCCCGGCAGGAGTCGCCGCGTTTGGACAAGGCGGACCAAGGCCAGCGACTCGTCCGCAAGATGATCTCCCGGCCAACCTCCCCGCCCGACGCTGTGCTCCGGCCCTTGCCCCCGACGGAAACGACGGCCCAGATGCCCTTGGACCCAAACACCATCCCCGCCGGTTATTGGCAGAATCAGCCAGTCTTTGCGGGGCCACGGAGGCTGTGAAAAAATCAAAGTAGCCATCACACTCCGTGTGATGATCGGCAAACTACTCCACGAGAAACACCGCGTTGGCTCGACCGCGCTGCTCCCCGGCTCCGAGAATGGTCACGACGCCGTTGCCGGAGCAATTCATGCTGCCGACGATGAATTGGGCGTCGTAGGTCCCCTGCCCTGCAAGTTTGAACAGCGACCACTTGGCGTACAGCGTGCCCTGGAGTTGGCCCTCGCCCGCATTGCCCTGAATCTCCAAGGCCCGGGCGTTGCGGCGCCGCTGATAGAACAGCATGCCGTTGAAAACCGGCGACACCGACTTGGCACCGACATATAGAGATCCGTAGTTGATGTCCTTGCTGATGGGCGTGAAAACCATGCCCGAGTTGATCGTGAAACCGCCGTTGTACTCGTCCTGAGGCAGTGGCGTCTTGTCGGTGTAGTCGCCGGCATCCGGCATGCCCGTGTCCGGCGAGTAACTTCGTGTGGTGTTGTAGAACATGACCCCGTCGGCCGTCACGTAGCCTCCGGTCATTTTCAGGGCGTCCGACACGTTTTGCTGCGGCGCCACGACGTAGATGCCGGGAATCAAGTACACTTGGCCGCCTGTGATTGACAAACTGCCGTAGACTCCGGGATGGAGGATGACTTCGCCGGCGGTGGCGACGTGCAGGCCGCTGCCGATCACTTCCCCACCCTCGGCGACGAAGTTCTGACCGCCCTGATCCTCATTCAGCCCGAGCACATTGGTGTTCGTGACCGTGACGTTCCCGCGCCGGGTGGGATCCACGCCATTGCCCGTGGTGGGAGTCGGCAGGTCGATGAGGGGATCCGGCTCTTCGGTGCCGTAGCACTTCAGTGGCGAATTGCCGCCGCTGATGGATTTGAACAGTTCCGGCTTGTCGACCCCCCCCACCACGTCAATGACCTCGGCGAAAACTCCGTAGTCGGGGCCATCTTTGCCGCCTGACGCAGCGATCCCGTCATTACTGTCCCCGTCTCCGTTGGTGTCGACGGGCTCCCCGTTTTCGTCCACGCCCTCGCCGCAGGAATTCACCACGACCCGCCCTCGAACCCGGATGGAGCCGTTTCCGCTGACGGCCAATCCCGGCCGTGCGGTGGGGTCCAGGACCATCACGCCTTCGCCGGCCGCGACCGATTCGTAGCCTGCCACCGCGCGGGCGGTGGCCATGTTCTGCGCGTCGACGCCCAGCACGTGAACCAGAAAAGTGGAGACCGTATTGTTCACGATGACTTCGACGTAGCGCGTTTCGCCGCTGTACGGTCCTTGGCTGGGGGGGATATTCACCGTGACCGTGGCGTCGGGAAGTCCGTTGCGCTGGCGTACGAAGGTTTCGGCCGTCGTGACCGCCGTCGATTTCCCGCGATACATGTCGTAAGCCGCCGCCAGGGCCGCCGCATCGGCCGCATTCTGAGCCCGCCGCTGGGCGCTCAGCAGCAACCCGCCGTCGATGACCAGACCGGCGAATCCCAGGAGCACGATCAGCAGCAGCGCGAACCAAACTAACACGATACCCCGGCGCCGGCGCCCGCGCCGCCGCGCCGGCCGGCGGACGCCCGGATTGCCTGCGGACCAGCGAGTCCTAGCCATAGGTTCCTCCCTTCCTAGTGCGCGATAGGCATCGTGGAAGAAGCGCTCACATCAAACGACGGGCTGCCGAAAATGAACGTCGTGATCGGGGTGTAGTCCGTCGTCAACGTGACTTGAATGCGATTCTTGAAGTTGTTCGTCCCATCCAGCCAGGTGATCTGCACGTCGATGTCTTGCGGAGCCATGCCGACCAGGTGCGGCTCGAATTTGTCCCGGATTGCAGCACCGAGCGAATCCAGCGTGCCGCTGATCGGCGCCGGGCCCCAGATGCCCAGGCGGTCGGCGTACTCGCCGTGAACGATCGCCTCGCGCGCACCGCGCCGCGCCGCAAACGACAGCATCTGGTGACGAAACACGAGCAGGCCCAGGTCCAGCATGCCGAACAGCAACATCAAGAACAGCATCAACACCAGTGCCGTTTCGATCAACGTCGCGCCTCGCCGGAACGGGCCGCCACGCCGCTGCCGCGATCTGCTGCGGTGGGTGATCCGCGGCGTAACGGTCTTCGCAGTTTGCATCT
>CAYPGE010000001.1:0-106372 GCA_964409865.1 uncultured Pirellulaceae bacterium | reverse complement strand
AGCAGGTCGAGCCGCAACTCCGGGGTGAGACGCTGGCCGCATTGAGCCAGGTAATGATCGAGTCGGATTGACTTCGGGTAGTGCTCGAAGATCACCGTCGGCCCCAACTCGTGCTCGGGGCAGCCGTAGGTCCGCAAGATGCCCGGGTGCTGGAGGCTGTCCAGGATCTGGAACTCGCGGAGGGCGGCTCGTTCGATCGTCTCGCGCTGGTCGGCGGTGGCGCCACCAGGCACCAAGTACAGCCGGACCCGGCGTTTTACTTCGTCCAGCTTGACATGCGTGGCCAGCCAGTCTTGGAAATTCTTGCCTTCCATGATCTGCCTGTTGAGCACGAAGTCGCCGATCTTGCGCGCCCTTCGGGACGGCCGGATGCCGGCTTGCTCCAGGGCCTGGGCGATCGCCTTGGCCAACGGCCGATCCACCGCAGAAAAGGGGACAGGTCCAATTTGCCGGAACGGCCCGGAGGGTGCTGGGCACAAATTGGACATGGCAGCTTTTCTGCTCGACGGCTCCAGGCCGGGGCATTCGCGGCGTTGGAGCGCCGCCATGATGCCGGGCCGCTGGTGGCGGTCGTCGGTTGCCTCCCGGTCCCGCAGGCACACCCGATACCGGGCCGTCCCCTCCAGATTGAGTTGGAGGTGCGGCGCCGAACAGAAGACCAACACCTCCAGGAAGGGCAGCCGGCCCTTGAAGTTCCTGATCGCCTTCTGCTTTTCCAGCAAAGCCTTGAGCTTCTTTGCCTTACGATTTGCGGCGATCACCGGGTTGTCGTCCGTGAACAGTCGGCCCTCGTGTTCCCAGGTCCACGTTCCGGCATCCCCCCGCAGGATTCCCGGCCGGCTCTTGATTTCCACCAGGAAGAACCCGACGGGCGTCAGGGCCAGCAGATCGACCTCATTGATGCTGCCGTCGTCGGCAATGAACTCGAACAGCTGCCAGGCCCGGTACGGCTCCCGATCCGGGAATCGCTCCCGAATAAAGTCCAGGGCGTCTCGTTCCCAGGGAAAGTTGGACTCGTTGATATTGTGCCAGTTGGGAGACGACATTCTGACGATTGTAAACATCCCAGAATCGTCGCGAAAGCCTAGCCCCCCGTGGACACAACGGATCACCCCCGGCAGACGTCAAACTGCAACAAAGCGCGCGATTACCCGGTGGGTGACCGTGGCAACCAGATTCGGGTCATCGGGCAACGTGGGTCGCCCAACTCACAACTCCGCAATCCAGCGGCGCAGGACGGCCAGCGCTTCGTCGTCGGTCACGCTGGTCGCCAGCGGCGGCATTTGGCGGGCCCCGCGGCGAGACAGGCGAGCGTAGATCTCGGACCGCTCCACGGCATGCCGGTCCAGGCCAGCGCCTGGACTGGTCGCCTTCACGTCCGCTCACTTGACGCCCGAAATTCCCAACAGCACGGCCGCATTGCGCCAGCGGATCTTTTCCTTGTCCTCCGCCGAGGCCTTGACGACTTCCAGCTTGACCAGGGCGGGGTCAGCATAGGTGAAGGGCATGCCCGTTCCGAACACGATTCGGTCCGCACCCAGCCGGGCGACGAGCTGGCCGATCTCGTCGCCCATCACTGCGCTGAGCCGCGAGATCTCGATCCAGCAATTGGCCGCGGCGTCTGGCGGCTTGGGCAGCAGCGGCGAACCCGCAAAACCGTTCCCGTTGACCAGCAGGAATCGCGCCTGCGGCTTGGCCTTGACCAGCGGTGCGATCTCGGCCGCGGTCAAGTCCGGAACGTCGACCAGCCAACTCCGCTGCCGGTAGTCCTCCACCCGCAACGGAATCGAGATGATCAGTCCCCGCTCGGTGGCCGCGTCGATCAGCTCCGAGCAGCAGGAGTCCGTCAGCTGGTAATTGTGCCACTTGGGATAGAGCCGCAAGCCCTTCATGCCGAACGACTCGTGGCAGGTCTTCAGATCGTCCTGCCAGCCCGCATAGAACGGGTTGACCACCGCCAGGCCGATCAGCCGGTCGGCGTGCGGCTTGATCGCCTCGGCCAACTCTTCGTTGCCCGCCTGCGCGTTGCGATAGGTGATCGCACTGGCGCTGGAAACCACGGCCCGGTCAATGCCCTTGGCGTCCATCATCCGCAGCAGTCCGTCGGCCGTATTGTGCCGCAGTTGGCGAAAGGCAAAATGCCCGAGGTAAGCGTTCACGTCGATGAGCATCTCAAGGTCTCCTTACGCCTTCTTTCGCTTCCGTTCCGCCAGCAGCCGGAGCAGGTTTCCGCTCAGGATCTGCTGTTTCTCTTCCGCCGAGAGGGCGGCCCCACGGATCTTGCCCACTCCGGCCGTAAAGGACATGTCGCAGCCGAACAGCAGCCGGTCGACGCCCAGCGTGCGGGCGGCCAACTCCACGATCCCCTCATCGGTCACGCTGCCGCTGGTGTCCAGGTACACGTTCTGGGCATGACGCAGGGCCTTGATCGTCCACTCCCAGTCGCCACCGCCGCCGACGTGGGCGCAGATCAGCCGGGCCTCGGGATAGCGGCGGCCCAATTCGGCCAAGTGCCCGCCGTCGGAGATGTTCGGCTGGCCGGGGAACGGAGCGTGCCCGTGGCCTGCGTGATGCAGAATCACCGCTCCCAGTTCGATCGTCAACTCGACGAGCGGTGCTACGATCGGATCGGTACACACGCGCTCGTTGTACAGCTTCACGCCGATGAACCCCTCTTGGTCCAGGCAGCGGCGGATCTCATCCAGCGCCTCGCGTCCGTGCTCCGGGTTGACGTAGCAGTAGCCCAGCAGCCGGTTCGGGTGGCGCTTGATGGCCGCGGCCAGCGCGGCGTTGCAGGCCCGAAAGCCCTCGACCGAAGCGGGGCGCGAGCAGAGGATCGAGCAGCACAACTGGTCGATGCCCAGCCGGTCGGCCGCGTCAAGCACCTCCAGGTCGTTGCCCACCTCGTCGGGCGTCTTCCGGAAGCTGAGATGCGAGTGGCAGTCGATGACCGGAGCCGTCTTGTCGGCGCCGGCCCCACTTGAATCGACTGGCGCAGCCCGCGTGGCACTTAGCGACGTCCCCGCCAGGGCCGCGCCCGCTGCGGCCGCCGAGGCTTCCAGGAAACCACGGCGAGTCAGCAATCCGATCGGGGTTGTCGTCAACATATCCGTCTCCTTCTCGTAGATCCCCGTGACCGCCCGACGGAACTGAGTTTCGTGACCGGGTAAGGGCATGTCAAGCAGGACACGCCCTGGCTGTTGCCGAACACCACCGACTTGATCGGGACGCCCAGCAACTCGGCCTTGGGCGATTGGGCGTGCGCCGAGAGGGGACAGGCCGCCAGGATCGCGAGAACGCAGCGTCCAACTGCCTTCGTGATGGTGCGGTGCAGGGGAAGCCTTTTTCACTTTCTGCGGCGGATTATTGCCACGCGAAGCCGTACAGTCGAGACCGGCGACCACGCAACTCGAATTGGAGAAGCACCGGGCGATCGCCGCGGAGATTGACTTCCGAGAGGCCGGACCAACGGACAGGCTGTGAAACACCATCTGCTACGAGCGCAAGACAATCATCCACACCGTAGCCTTCGAGCGGCTGGCCAGTGGTGGCGTCCAGCACGGCCACGCGGACGGGGCTTTGCGCAGCGGCGATGGCGTTGACGACCAGCGTCAGAGCGCCGTCGAATTGGCAGCGGATTGGCTGCGTGACGAGCATCCCGCGTTCGTGTTTCTCGCTCAGCCGGAAACCGGCATATCGGCCCACACCGATCGTGGCCAGGCCGCAGTGCGACTTGAACGTCCAGGTCTCTTTGGGGTCGGCTGGGTAGCTGCTCCACGGTTTCTCCCGGCCGCCGTAGTAGAACCACGACTCGTCGCCCACGCGCACGGGGACCGCCGCCTGGATGCCGCCCTGGTCCCACTGGCCCGCTGCGCCGCGGCCGAGGAACCGACGGCCGTCGCTGACACGCGAGAAATGCACGCCGTCGCGACTGACCATCAGCTCCCACTCGTAATTGTGCAGCGCGTCACCCACTTGCAACAGGCCCACGTAGCGGCCCATTTCCTGCCAGACCAGAAAATCATGGATGCAGGGACTGATCCCCTGAAGCGGCTCCACGATCGGATTCTCCGGGTATCCCGTCCAGTGGATGCCGTCGGGGCTCGTAGCAAGCTGCGAGGCGCGTCGTGTCGGGCCGGTCGCGAACAGCCCGTAGGCTTTCCAACGCCATTCCGGATCGCGTTCCCGGTCGTCCCGCAGCACGCTGTGAAACTCGGACGGCCAATAAGGGAGCGTGCCGGGATAGCGGCGCGGCGACGGCTGATAACGCCAGTGCAGCCCGTCGGCCGACGTCATCAGATGGCCCTCTTCCCGTTGCAGCATTCCTGTCGTAGACTCGCCGAAACACTTGTACCGCCGCTGCGGATCGGCCTCGTGCTCGTCATAGACAACGGTCGGCAAACGCTGGATGCCGGCAAGGATGTTGTTGTGCCGCGAACCCTTGAATTCGACCAGTCCCAGTTCGGGGCGCTGCCAGTGAAGGCCGTCCTGGCTCTCGGCGTAACAGACTCGCATGTAGTGCTGCCAAGGGCGGACCGGCTGGCCGGGGGTGATGGGGGAATCGGTACCCGTCGCGCTGTACCACATGCGGAAGCGGCCGTTCTCGCGCCGGATCGTGCCGCGGTTGAAAACGCGAACGGCATCCGGCGCGTCGGGATTGTCCGGCGGCGAGAGGAGTGGGTTGCTGGGGCACTTGCGCGGGAACTCCGCTCCCCAGATCAGGCCGGTGGTCCGTGAAACGTCCAGCGTGTCGACAAACAACACGCCCTCGCCGGGGGCGGCCGTCAGAGTGACCATCGGGACGGACTCGACCCGAACGACGGGCGGATCGTCGCTGCTGGTCAGACGCAGTTCGATCACACCGCGATCTCGCGAGCGTTCCACAACGAAACCGGCGATCGGCCGCAACTCTTCGTTGAACTCACCATTGGCCGCAGGACGGACTCCGAAAATGCCGCGGCCGTCCATGCGCGGCCCCCAGCTCTCACCGGACCAGCGACGCAAGAACACCCGTCGCCGCACTTGGCTGCGGTAGCCGATCCATACCGTGTTATCCGGCCCCGCCACGAGGCTCGGCATGTCCCACCGCTCGCCCTCGCGCCGCGGCGAGTCTGCGGTGACGGCATCTGGCGGACTCCAGGTGTTGCCGGTCAAGCGGCGCGAGACAATCTCGCCCCCAGCCGTTTCGTAGGCGACGAAGACCGTATCGGCAGTCTGACACACCGAGCGGGCAGTTGTCGCGGCCGACGGCCCGAACGCCTTCCCCGCCTCGTCGTCGATCTTCGCCAGCTGCTCCAAGCTCGCACGCACCGCCGCCACACCGGCGCTTTCACTGCCGCCCTGCGCAGCCACCGCGTGGGCGGATGCCCAAACCGCGATCCCCACGTTCAACACGAGCAAACCGGCAGCCTGAACCGATTTCTTGAATGGGCGCGGCTGCCGCTTGCGAAGTCCCGGCGTTTCCCCCACCGAAGCTTCCCTCCGGTCGTGCCCCGGCCGCGCGACGGAGCCGCGATCGAGCTGTCTGGCCGTGGTAATCCCCCTCATCGTGCTCCCCCGAAGATTGTCTCGCCCCACCTGATCCATGACCGAGTTTGCCATCGCGTCCTCACGCTAATGTTCCTACTGTACCGCCTCGCCGGCGACACGGAAGCGGTCGATGTACGGCGAGGCCGATGTCCCTTGGGATCCCCTGCTGCCGTCCGGTACTTATCGATTTGGCGGTCCTTCGTCCGTTTTCCGAGGAACTCGTTCCTGGGCGGCCGAGCGACGCGCAAGATCGTGCGCCAGGGCAAGTGACAGCGCTAGGCTCAGAAACGCCCCGACTGGTCGCGTCGCGGGAGCGATCTGACCGACGAACAAGAAAGGAATCGCAGAAAAGAAGCCACATGTCACGCCGAGTCGCACTGTCACCTCAAGCCGCATGTCGGCCTGGGCCTTTGGCGTGCGCTTTGTTGGAATACGTTTGCTGCCAGCCGACGGCCGAAGAAGCGCTCCGTACATGAGGCTGAGAATAATGGAATCGCCGCTCCAATTCGCGGGGCAGAGCGAGAATCATGCCCTCCTGTTCCCGCGGCACCACAGTGCCCAGTTCGCCCGGCCATGGCCAGCGGACCCCGAGTTGCTGCTGGATGAACTGCGTTAGTCGCGCCCAAGAAAACGCAGGCGCCAGACTCAGGCCGCTGGGTTTCGGGTGCGATGCGCAGCTCGGCCGCCTGCCAAGCTGGACGTGCGCGCCACAGCACACGGCCATCGCGACGATGATGGCGAAAAAAGGAGACATTCTACTTTTCATTACCCGATCGCCGTCCCTGGAAAAGTAGAATGTCCCCTTTTCCCGCTCAGTGGTGTCGACGCCGCGTCGCTGAAGCCGGCTTGGGCGGAGCTGCCTATTCGCTCTTGGGCTGCTTGGCCTTCTTGATCAGGTGCTGCAAGCGGGACTTGGTGCGTGCGGCTTTATTGGCATGGATCTCGCGGTGCGCCCCGGCGCGGTCCAATTTCTTGGCGGCTTCCCGATATTCCGCCTCCGCCTTTTGCACATCGCCTGCGGCCACGGCTTCGCGGACTTTTCGAACCTGCGTCTTGACGGACGACTTGACCTTGCGATTCTGCAGTCGACGGGCGATGTTCTGGCGAAGTCGTTTCTTGGCGCTCTTGGTAGTAGGCATACTGCAGCTTCTTCTCCCTCACAAACGTTTCACGGCGACGGATCCACCTGAGCAGCGTTCGAGAAACAACGGTCGCCTCGTCCAAGTAGCCATCACACTCCGTGTGATGATCGGCCATAGACACTGGACAGTTATTTCTCGAACGCTGCTCAATCGAATAACGAAGTGTCGCTGATTTCGCCCAGTTTGTCCAGACGGGTCCGCACGTCTCGGTAGTCAGGGGCCATTTTGACAAGTTCCGTGAAATAGCCTCGAGCTGTGTCATTCAGCGTCATGGCCGCGGCGAGAACTCCGGCACGGTACAGCGCACGCTTGCGGCAGTCCTGCTGGCCGTCCTCGCCGGCAGCCATCTGGGCCGCCTGCCTGTAACACTGCAAAGCTTTGGGAAACTGATGGTGTCGTTGCAGGATCTCGCCTATTTCCAGCGATGCGGCGGCACGAGTCTCGGGGAATTCCAGGCCGGCCTGCAGCGGTTCGATGGCCTGCCGGAAGTCGCCGATTTGCTTTAAGCGCAAGCCCAGCTGGAACTTCAGACGTTTTTCGTCCGGGTAGCGGCCGCAGCGTGTGCGATAGATTTCCAGTTCCAGGCGATAGGATTCCTGTTGGAGCCGGGCGACCTCGTCTCGCGTCTCCGGACTGTTCTCGACGCAAGCCCTTTCTTCGGCGAGCTTTACTTGCTCTCTGGCCCGCAACATGTTGACGTCTTCGAGCCGTTCCACGATTTTGAGGTCACGGCACACTTCCAGAGCCCTGATCAAGGTGCGCTGGGCTTCGTAAGTGCGACGCTCCGCGAGATGCAACTCGGCCAGTTCCAAATAGTTACTTTCGTCTTGCGGTCGATTGGCGATCTCCCGCTCCAGTTGTTGCCGCCGCGTCAGTACCAAGGGACGCGGAGGCCTTTTCGGCGCGGCCGGCGGTAAATCGCTCTGAACGGGGGGTGAGACGGTCGCCGGCTCCGCAGAATCGCTCGGGGGCGGAGACAACGCCTTCTCCTCGTCTTGTTTGCCCTCTGTTTGGCGAGCCTTCCTGAGTGTCAGAGCGGCGATCATGCGAGCCGGCTCGGGGTCCAACGGATCCGACTCCTCCAGCTGATGCCAGCACTGGATGGCTTCATCAAATTGCCCGGATCGGGCCAAGGATCGAGCCGCTTGCCGCACCTCCTCGAGGTTCGTCGGAATCGAGTTGCTTGGCGGTATTTCGGATGCGCCGATCTCCTCTGAAGGAGGGGATGGCCGATTGTCGTCGCGTTGCGTAGTCTCCATGTTCCGATTGTACTTGCCCACTACCGGGTTCGCCAAGCCTTGCAGAATTGCGGCGGAAGGGGTCCAATCACAGCATGACCCAGTGGCACGGCTTACTCTGTTAGCCGTGCCGGAAGGTCCAATCACAGCATGACGGACGAGATTAGACACACCTCAGGCCGCGTTTTTTTTGTCGGCGCCGGACCCGGCGATCCGAAGCTGATCACGTTGCGCGGCGTGGAATGCCTGCGACGGGCGGACGTCGTCATCTACGATTACCTGGTCAACTCGCAGATCCTCAGCCATGCCCGGCCCGG
The DNA here is from genome assembly GCA_964409865.1 of uncultured Pirellulaceae bacterium. Classification (GTDB taxonomy): domain Bacteria; phylum Planctomycetota; class Planctomycetia; order Pirellulales; family Pirellulaceae; genus Anammoximicrobium. The sequence continues at coordinate 98,146 of CAYPGE010000001.1, read as the reverse complement.
CGCCCAACTGGTTTGCCTGGGCAATCACGGCGGCTGGCGAACTTGGACGCAAAGTCAAGTCAACCAGCGGATGGTCGAGTTGGCTCAACAGGGCAAGGTCGTCGTGCGACTCAAAGGAGGCGACCCGGCGGTCTTTGCCCGCATGGCGGAGGAGACGGAATCGCTGGCCCGGCATGGAATTCCGTTTGAGGTCGTGCCCGGCATTACGGCCGCGCTGGCGGCGGCCAGCTATGCCGGAATACCGATCACCCATCGGGATTTTGCGTCCGCCGTCGCCCTGATCACGGGGCACGAGGAGCCGAGTAAGAGCGATCCGTCGCTTGATTACGAGGTCCTCGCGCGGTTTCCGGGGACCTTGGTGTTCTACATGGGTGTCACCAGTGCAGAAGCCTGGACGGGGGCCCTGATTCAGGCAGGCAAACCGCCGGATACCCCGGCCGCAATCGTGCGGCGCTGTAGTTTTCCCGATCAAGTCTGCATCCGCTGTCGTCTGGACGAAGTCGCTGCGAGACTCGCTTCCCCCGCCAAAATGGCACCTCCCGCGATTGTCGTCGTGGGGTCCGTTGCAGGACTCACGGAGCCCCTGTCCTGGTTCGAGAAACGACCGTTGTTCGGCCAAAGTGTGATGGTCGCGCGGCCCGGCGAACAAGCCGGGACCGTGGCCGATCGCCTGTCTGAATTGGGGGCGGAGGTGATTGCTCAGCCCGCGATTCGGATCTCCGACCCGCCCGACTGGCGGCCCGTGGACGACGCCATCGAGCGTTTGGAGAGCTACGATTGGCTTGTCTTCTCCAGTGTCAACGGCGTTCGCTACTTGCTCGATCGGCTCCTGGCCAGTCGTGCTGACCTGAGACGACTCGGCGGTGTCCGGTTGGCGGCCATTGGCCCCGGCACGGCCGAAGCCCTGGCGACGTTTCATCTGAGAGCCGATGTGGTTCCCGACGAGTACCGTGCCGAATCCCTCGCCGCTGCGCTGGCGGCCGACGCGCGGGACAAGCGGTTCCTGTTGGCTCGTGCCAGCCGCGGGCGGGAGGTGTTGGCCGAGCAACTGCGTGGCGCTGGAGCCATCGTCGACCAAGTGGTGGTTTACTCCAGCACCGATGTTGCCTCGGCCGATGAAGGTATCAAGCAGCGTCTGGCGGCAGGGGGCATTGACTGGGTGACCGTCACCAGTTCAGCGATCGCCCGCTCTCTGGTCGCGATGTTCGGGGAAGAACTGCGGAAGGCCCGTTTGGCCAGCATCAGCCCCGTCACTTCGGCGACTCTCCGGGAACTGGGCTGCGAACCAGACGTCGAGGCCCAGACATACACGATGGCGGGCGTTGTGGAAGCGATTTTGCAGACGACAACTAGAAATAGCCAAAAAAGGTGGATTTGAGGCAGTTTTGGCGTCTTGTCGGCACTTGCCGCCACGCGTCGTCTTGGGTAAACTTTGGAGTTTCCGCTAAAAGTACCATCTCGGCTAGGACCACGATCATGAAAGAAGGCATTCACCCCAAATATCAACAGACGTTGGTGACTTGCGGCTGTGGCAACAAGTTCACGACTCGCAGCACCAAGAAAGAGTTGCGGGTCGATATTTGCAACGCCTGCCATCCCTTTTTCACCGGCAAGCTGAAATATGTCGATACCGCCGGACGTATCGAGAAATTCCAGAACAAGTTCGCGGCCGGCGAATATGCCAGCCTGAAACGACCCGCCAAGAAAGCCGCGAAGCCGACCCCTGTCACCTAGCCGGGACAATTCGAAATCTCCTGCACGTTGCGGTCTTTGGCCGACAACGTGTTTTTATGCGCGTGCCAACCACCGTAGCCCTCTCGCTCCGCGAGAGGAAAAGCTGCTCGAGGGCACCCAACGAAAATGACGTTCCTCATCTCGCTCGCCGCGCTGGAAGAATAGCCATCCTCTCGCGGAGCGAGAGGGCTGCTGTTAGACCTCAACCCTGTCGCCATTGCCGGTGTCAACCTTATGCGCAAGATGCTCGAAGAGAAGCTCGCTCGGTTCGAGGAACTGGAGCGAAAAATGTCCGATCCGCAGGTTCTGGCTGATTCCAGCCGGATGGCGGCCATTGCGCGCGAACACGGCTCGCTGAACAAACTGGCGATGAAGTACCGCCGCTTCAGGAACCTGTGCGACGAGATTGCCGAGTTGACGGTGATGCAGGACAGCGAAGATCCGGACGAGCGAGAAATGGCCGAGGCGGAGTTGCCCGATTTGAAACGGCGCCGCGAGGAGGTCTGGGACGATCTGCTGGAATTGACGGTCGGCGGCGAGGATGCGGAACGCCGGCGCTGCGTCATGGAAATCCGTGCGGGAACCGGCGGCGAGGAAGCGGCGTTGTTCGCACGCGACTTGTACGAGATGTACCGCAAGTTCGCGGAATCCAAAGGCTGGAAGGTCGATACGATGGCCGTCAGTCCGACGGACCTGGGCGGATTCAAGGAGGTCCAGTTGGAGTTCGACGGCGAGGGCGTCTACCGCCAACTCCAGTACGAGAGCGGCGGACATCGCGTGCAGCGCGTTCCGGAAACGGAGGCCAAGGGCCGCATTCACACCTCCGCCGCCACGGTGGCCGTGCTGCCGGAGCCCGAAGACGTGGAAATCGACCTCAAGCCGGACGACTACCGCAAGGACATCTTTCATGCCAGCGGACCCGGCGGCCAGCACGTGAACAAGACCGCCTCCGCCATCCGTCTGACCCACTTCGAGACCGGCATCGTCGTGTCGATGCAGGACGAAAAGAGCCAGCACAAGAATCTGGCCAAGGCGATCCGCGTCCTCAAGACGCGGCTGTACGAGCACAAGCGGCAGCAGGAACACGAAAAACGGGCCGAAGTCCGCCGCACGCTGGTCGGCTCGGGCGACCGCAGCCAGCGGATCCGCACCTACAACTTCCCGGAAAACCGGGTCACCGACCACCGCATCAACCTCACGCTGTACAAGCTCGATCAGATCCTGGAAGGGAACGTGCAGCCCATCATCGACCAGTTGATTGAGTACGACCGTCGCGAGATGCGCAGCTCGATGGGGGCGTTGGACTAAATCAGGTTTCGCAAAAAGGGGACAGGACCCTTTTGTGCGAAGCACCCTCCGGGCCGTTCCGGCAAAAGGGTCCTGTCCCCTTTTCGCGAAAGGCCATTTAGGATCATGTCGGACACCCCTGCGTGGACCATCGGCCGGTTGCTCACCTGGACCACCGACTACCTGAAGCAACAGGGAGCGGCCAGCCCGCGATTGGACGCGGAAGTGCTGCTGGCCGCCGCTCGCGGCTGCCAGCGGATCGCCTTGTACACGGCCTACGATCAGATCGCCGACGAGGCCACGCGCTCCGCGTTCCGCGAGTACGTCCGCCGCCGGGCCGCCGGCGAGCCGGTGGCGTATCTGGTCGGTCAACGCGAGTTCTTTTCCTTGCCCTTCCAGGTAACCCGCGACGTGCTCATCCCGCGGCCGGAAACCGAACATCTGGTCGTCGAGGTGCTGGACTTGCTCAAGATCCGGCCGGGGGACGAGCGGGCGGCACGGATCGCGGACGTGGGCACCGGCAGCGGAGCGATCGCCGTGAGCGTGGCGAAACACGCACCTGCTTGCCGAGTGATCGCCGTGGACAACAGCCCGCAGGCCCTCCAGGTCGCCCGCGGCAACGCGGATCGGCATCAGGTCTCGGACCGCATCGAGTTCATCCTCAGCGACTTGCTGACCGCGGTCCCCGCGACCGAGCCGTTCGATGTCGTGGCCAGCAATCCGCCGTACGTGAGCGAGGCCGAGTGGAATCAGTTGCCGCGCGAGGTGCGGGACTACGAACCGCGGCCGGCGCTGGTCGGCGGCGCGACGGGCAGCGAGACCATCGCCCGCCTGATTCCGCAGGCCGCCGAGCGGCTACGTCCGGGCGGCTGGTTGCTGCTGGAAATCAGCCCGATGATCGAAGCGGCCGTGCAACAACTGCTCGACCGCGACGGGCGATTCCAAGCCGTGCAGACGGTCAAGGACTTGGCGGGCCTGCCGCGGGTGATCCGAGGCAAGCGTCGCTGAGGGTTCGCCAGCGACGCGCATGCGCGCCAGTTGGCGGAGGTAGCCCGGCTGAATACCCGCCCAGGCGGTCAAGTGCTGCTCGTTGATCAGCAGATTGTAATTGCAGCCGCTATCCAGAATGGCCGGAAAGCGGGGTACGCGTGGGTCGGGTTGCGGGATGCCTTTCTCGGTAATGCTGATCCACAGGATGATCTGATCGCGTTTGACGGAAAACGAGCGCCCGCGAAGTTGCACGCGTGTCGGCTGGTCAAAATAGGGCGAATCGCGAATGATCGTAGGCACAGGTCCAGATCCCGGTTTCAGACGTCCCGGCACGTGACCTCGATCTCGTCGTCTGGATCGAATGCCCCAGGCTCGGCAAAGCCTACGATGAAGTCGTCGCGGGTGAGACCGCGATCGAAACACCGTTGATACAATTCCGTCTCGGTTCTGCCGAAGCCGACCCGCTCGTCGCCGTGGTAAGCAACCCACTTGCCAGGATGCGTCTGGAGCAACTCGGGCAGATCGCGACGAAAGGCGTCGATCGACTTCTGAATCATGGGCAGCGGCTCCGAGTCCAACAGTTCCCTGAGCTTCGCGGCCCGCTCCTCGTCGGCCGACTCCCAAGGTTCGATCGCGGGTTGTGTTTGCAGGGTCATTACGAGTCTCCCATGCCCGATCGCGAGAATCGCCACTTAGGATCGGCGAATCAATAACTGTCCAGTTCTTGTTGGCGATCATCACGCGGAGCGTGATGGCTACTTTGAAATCGCGACAGTTATTGATTCGCCGATCCTTACTTGAGTATAGCAGCCGTCGCCGCCAACTCGCTAGTCTCGTGACTTCTTGGCAAACCGCAGTGCAACGGCCATGCCGCCTTCGTTCGATGCCTTCACCCAAATTGTATCATCAGCGGATTCATGATTCGAGTCCGGTTCCCGTACCATCTGCGGAGCCGGTTCCCCAGCTAGAATCACGGGTTGAGCCGATACGCTCGCAGACTCCAGTGAATTACGCTCAACACCAAGACGGGAGGGAATCCCTGCCATTCGTGGTGCGGATCAGCGGACTATGGCGGCAGTCCCAAGAGCCCGACCGCGTCGTCGTCCGCACTGGACAGTCCGTAGCGACCGTCCGGGGAAAGGTCAGACGGGAATCGGACGGCCTTGGTGACCGCGGTAGCAGTGGAGGTCTTGGGCTGTTCGAAAAATCCTGAAAATCGCGTGACGAAACGGACTGCATTCGCTCTGCTATGCTAGGGAGAACTGCATCATGCGGTCCAAGGACCAGTCCAGCGCCGAAACTCTGATCGCGGAAGCCCGGCAGGGAATGCGCGAGTCGCTGGGACGGTTGCTGCAGACCTACGCCAACTACATCAAGCTGGTTGCCGCCGCACAAGTCGGCGCCAGGCTGCAAGTGCGCGTGAGCCCTTCGGATGTGGTCCAAGAGACCTTCTTGCAGGCGCATCGCACGTTTGACCAGTTTCGCGGCCGGACGGAAGCCGAATTCCTGGCCTGGCTGCAGCGGATTCTGGCCAGCCAATTGACGCACCTCTACGAGAAACACCTGCTGGCGGAAAAGCGGGATGTCCGGCGGGAGGTATCCCTGGACGAGGTCGGGGCGAAGCTGGAACGATCCACCGCCCGGCTGGCATCGGTCTTGGCAGACCATGCTCCCTCACCCAGTTCGCGCGCGATGCAGCATGAACGCGCGGTGATGCTGGCCGATGAACTGGCCGAATTGCCGCCGGACTACTGCCAAGTGCTGCTGTTGCGTAATCTGGAAGGGATGTCGTTCGCGGAAGTGGCGGAACAAATGCAACGTTCGGCCGGCGCCGTGCGCATGTTGTGGCTCCGGGCCGTGGACAAGTTGCGCCAACAGCTGACCGACAAGGGGCTGATATGAGTTCTGCGATCGCCCAACGCGACGCCGTTGACCCGGCTGACGCCGATCAGCAAAAACTGCTGGCCATCCTGGATGATTTCGTGGACCGCCTGCAACGCGGTGAAGCGGTTGACGCCGAGGAGATCATCGGCGCGCACCCGGAGTCGGCGGACCAGCTGCGCGGGTATCTCGATAGCCTCCAGTTCCTTCAACATGCTTTTCCGCCGCCAGGAGTCCTGAACACGGATCTCTTGGAAGCAAGCCGTGACGAAGCTTGCCGCCTGGGAGAGTTTCAAATCATCCGCGAACTTGGCCGCGGAGGTATGGGAATCGTCTACGAGGCGATGCAAGTGACGCTGGGCCGCAAGGTGGCGCTGAAGGTGCTCCCGTTCGCCGCGGTGCTGAATCAGGAACAGCTCGCGCGGTTCACCATCGAAGCCCAGGCTGCAGCCCGGCTGCACCATCCCCACATCGTGCCGGTGTATTCCGTCGGCTGCGAGCGAGGCGTTCACTACTACAGCATGCAGTTCGTCGATGGGCAGTCCTTGGACGTGGTGATCGAAGACCTGCGCCGTACCAAACGGGGCGAGGGGATCGGCGAATCACCAGCAGCCGCAGCCGACACGGCGAAGTGCTTTTCAACCGCTCACTCCACGAGGGACCGCGCGTTCTTTCTGTCCGTGGCGAAGCTGGGCGCTCAGGTCGCCGATGCGCTGCAACACGCGCACGATGGCGGCATTGTCCATCGCGACATCAAGCCGTCCAACATCCTGATCGACCGCGCCGGCGCGCCTTGGGTCACCGACTTTGGCCTGGCGCGTTGCCGAGGCGAAGCCGGTCTCACGAGCACGGGCGCCGTGATCGGGTCCGTCCGCTACATGAGTCCCGAACAGGCGCTGGGCCGCACGAACCGAGTTGATCAGCGCACCGACGTCTACTCGTTGGGCATCACCCTGTACGAACTGCTGACGCTCCGCAAGGCGTTCGACGCCGACGATCAGCAACAGTTCTTGCGGCAGATCGAACAGGAAGAGCCGGCGCCTCTGCGGCGAGTCAACCCGGCAGTGCCTGTGGACCTGGAGACGATCGTCCTGAAAGCGATCTCGAAGCAACGCTCCGCCCGCTACCGGACGGCCCGCGAGCTGGCGGACGATCTGCGCCGATTTGCCGCAGGACAGCCGATCCGGGCCCGCCGCCCGTCGTGGTCTGACCGGATCAGCAAGTGGGCGGGCCGTCATCGCAGTCTGGTGGCGCTGTCGTTTGTGTTCTTGATCGCGGCCCTCGCCGGAACCGCAACCGCGGCGCTGCTGATCGTGCGGCAGCAGGCACAGACGCGCCGCGCGCTGCAACTGGCCGAACAGAATCTGAAACAGGCCGAGGAGAATCTGCGGCAGGCGGGGAGCGTGGTCGATCATTTCGGCCTCTTTGCCGCCCAGCGGCTGGGCGACATCCCCGGCACCGAATCGCTGCGGCGCGAACTGCTGGGCGACACCTTGCGCTATTACCGGGAATTCATCCAGCGTGCCGGCCAGGACCCGCGTCTGCAAACCGGGCTCGCGGTGGCACACTTCAAATCGGCCGAGCTTCTCGAACGGCTGGGCGAACCAAGCGAGGCACTGCAATCGTACGAGCAGGCGGCGACCGTGTTGCACGAGCTATCCCGTGATTCAGCGGCGACGGACGACACACGGACGAAGCTGGCCATGTGCTACAACAACATCGGGCTGCTGCGGGCCAATGGCGGTGAGACCGAGCCGGCTTTGGAGGCTTACCGGAAGGCCATCACGCTTCAAGAAGGGCTCGTCGCTGACGAACCGGCCAATCCCATATGCCAGCGCGATTTGGCTCTGACGCTGGGCAACCTCGGGCTGCTGCACGGCCAAACGGGCCAGGTCGAGGACGCATGGACGTACTACGAGCGGGCGATCCAAATCCAGGAGCGACTCCTGGACATACAGCCCGGCGATAGGGCCCTGCGGCGGCGACTGGCCGGCACGTACAACAACGTGAGTTTCCTGTACCAGACAGCCGATCCGGCGAAGGCGTTGGAGTTCAGTTCGCGTTCGTTGGCCATCCTGCGACCGTTGGCAACTGCCGGCACGACCGACGGGACGGCCGAAAGCGACTTGGGGCTCGCCCTGAACAATCACGGATCGTTGCTGGGCCGAAACGGACAACTGGACGCCGCGCGGAAGTGCTACTCGGAGGCCGTCGAAGTCTACGAGCGGCTCGCCCAAGGATCGCCGGCCGTTGCTCGCCACCGGTTGGATCTTGCCGTGGCGGCCAACAATCTGGGACGCACGTTGGATCTGCTCGGTCAGCAGGAGGCGGCCCAAGCGGCGCTCGACAAAGCGTGCGGCATTCTGCAGCGTCTGGTTGAGGCGTCTGCGGACGACGTGAATTATCGCAGCACCCTCGGCGGGGCGCTGAACAATCTGGGGCTGGCGCATGAACGTGCCGGGCGACTCGACGAAGCGCTGTCTGCGTACCGAAACGCCGTCGAGCACCAGCAAGCGGCCCGGGACGCTGCTCCGGACGTGCAACAAATCGGCGAGTTTTTGGCGAAAAGCCAGGAGAATCTCCGACGGGTTCAGGCATGGATGGGACGGGAGGGAGGGGCTGGCCGCGTGGCCGCCTCCGAAGAAGATACGCACGACGAAACTCACGACCAGGAAGAACGAACTGTCGTGCCTTCCTTGCCATGAAAGGACAGGTTCGTACGCGAATGCGAGGTGCTTCGATGGTCATGTTTCGACCACTCTGGTTTGAACAGTTCGAGCAACGCCTGTTGTTGACGACCGGTGTTTCGGGGGTGATCGAAGGCACCCCAAGCGTCCAATTCCGCTTGGAGTTGAGCGACCTTGCGGGCCAGCCCATCACGTCGGTTCCGGCGGGGGAGGAGTTCTACCTGAATGCCTACGTGGCGGACTTGCGCAGCGACGCTAAAGGCGTGTTTGCCGCGTATCTCGACCTGGCTTTCGACGCGGACCGCGTTGTTCCCTCCGGCAACATGGAATTCGGCTCGGTGTACAAGAACGGCCTGGTCAGCGGCGGGACGGCTTCCGGATTGTTGGACGAAGTGGGCGCCTTCAGCGGCATGCGGCCGGTTGGCGCAGGGGATTTTCTGCTCTTTCGCGCCCCGTTTCGCGCGGAGGCGGCAGGCACGGTCTCTTTCTTGACCGAACCGGCTACCTCGATGCCTCGCTCGGTCGTCCTCCTGTACGGCGCGACTGGCCCACTGGCGAGTGACGAGATTCACTTTGGATCGATCGACCTTAACGTCCTCGGCCCGGAGAACTCGTCACAGGACCATGTCGTCTCGCCCGTTGCGGGGTTCTTCGAACTGGGGAATTCTGATCCGCCTGCCCTGTTTCGCGATCTCGGCTCAACCAATCTCATGGATTCCCTGCCAGGTAGTCTGCTGCCAGGGACCGCTCATGACTTGCTGCACCGCGGCACGACTTCGATGCTCAACAATCGAAATCCCGTCACGCTCCTGACGGATCGTGCTTCGGACAGCCAATTCCTATTCGACTTGCTGAACGAGGGGATTGTCCTCACCGCTGAATTCAACTTCGCAGCGCGCAGCCGGAGCGTAGAGCGTGAGTGGCAAGACCGTGGACTGGTCATCGAACTCAGCCCGCGGCTGTCAGCGGGACGCGGCTTCTCGATGATGGAAGGTCTCGGCTTCTTGTTTGCTGACAAAGATATGCGGGCAGCCAGCGATTCCACGGCGAGCGATCGAGTCGGTGGGACGACGGGGCGTAGTCTTTTGTTTCACGATCATCAATGGTTGACGGCCGGTCTTCTGCGGATTGGTTGGACCACGGAACTCGGAAGTAATCAGGATGCAGGCCTTGCCTACGATGGAGAGATGTTTGACTTGGGACAAATCGCCTACGAGACCATGAGATCAACACGGCTGCGTCATTCTGAGTTGCCCCACATTGACGGCCAATACAATGACGATGAGTGGCTTGCCGGCTTCGATCGGACGTTTTCGGAAGAGGCCGAAATCGAGGGACTTCAGGGCGAGGTGATGGCGATGGAAGTGGATCTGCCGAACCGCATGCCCGCTGGGCACGAAGCGGCGTCCCGTCCGGCTTCGGACGAGGCGGCGCCGACCGACTCGCGCAGCAACAAACGGGCGGAAGACGACTCCGAACGCAAACCTCACGACGATACCACGCCCGCTGCCTGAGCCAGCCCGCAGTAAATGTTTTACGCCGGCTGGATACTGAGGGGCGCCGGGCCGGCACCGGTGGCAAAGCCAGGCCGCGAAGGGAAGCAGAATCCAGCCTATCAACACCGTCCCGGCGGAACTAGTCTTGCCGACGATGCAGCCGGGTGCGGTTCCCTAAGCGTGCCTGGACCACGGAGCCTCTGTCGCCCGCGCGTGACAACATCCGGCAAAATCGTTCTATACCTGTAGAACCAGACTGGATCTAGTCCGTGGCGGTTCTTCGCGACAGGCAGCCCAGTCGAGAATTCGCACAGACTGTTGTGGAACGATCGCAGATGTGAGGGGAGCAGCGATGATCAGCAAGAAAATGCAAAGAACCCGGCGGAGAACCGCTTTTGAAGTCTTGGAAGACCGGCGACTGCTGGCCAGCTTCTCCCCCAGTGTTGTCGACGACGGCTCGACGGGCAGTCTGCGGGAGGCGATCGCAATTGCGGCTGCCAACGGCCAGGCGGACGAGATCCGCTTGGGATCGGGCGTGTACCGCCTTGACCTCGCGGCTGAAGGCGACCTGGACATCAGTGCAAGCGGGTTGGCCGTCAGGATTGTGGGCGCCGGCCGCGGGCAAACGGTGATTGACGCGACTGGCTTGGCCGACCGGGCCTTCGATGTTTGGGAAGGCGCCGTGTTGGAACTCGAAGGACTCACGATCCTCGCTGGCGAGGTAGACGGCGACGGGGCCGGGATCCGCAACGCCGGGACGCTCACCTTGCGCGACGTCGAAATCGCGGGAGGCAAGGCGAACGGCGACGGAGGTGCCATTTTCAATTCGGGCGCGGCGCAGCTTGAATCCGTGCGACTGGTAGGCAACGTCGCCGTGCGCGGCGGAGGACTGGCCAACGGCCCAGGGGGTCAGTTGGTGGGGGATGACATCAAGGTTCTCAGCAACACGGCCTTTTGGCCTCCTGAGTACAGGAAGAACTTCAATGGTGCGTTTGGCGTGGGTGGGGGCGTCATGAATTGGGGACACATGGAACTGTCCCGCGTCCAGTTGATTTCCAACCAGAGCGATAACTTCGGCGGAGGCATCGAAAACGACGGTTCTCTGGAGATGATCCATGCGCTGTTGGCTGAAAACAGTGCTCCTGTGGGAAGCGCCATCTACAGTTTCCGCGCGTCACCTTCCTTGGGCAGCACGCCCGCGGAGACCGTGCTGGACGACATTACGCTGCGTGGTAACACTTCGGCGTGGGGTCGAGATCCAGTCGAGCATTGGTACGCCACCGTGAACGCGACGAACGTCGTCGAAGGCGACGGCGAGGCAGGTTTCCTGGCGCGCGAAGCCGCCTTTACGGTGCAGGAGGATTCGTCGGATAACATCCTGCCGTTGGGCGCCTTCGGCTGGAACGTTCCCATCACCGCAGCGTTGACCCGCTCGGGCGCGACGGCTACGGTCAACGACGGCGAATTGATGTTTTCGCCGAAGCCGGATTTCTACGGACTCGATCTGGTCGTCGTCGTGGACTCTAGCGGCGTGCCTCTCGCCATCAATGTCTGGGTCGAGCCGCAGAATGATCCGTTCATGATCGACTTTCCAGCGTCGATTCAGGTTTTTGCATGGGAGCAGGCCTACCTCGACCCGCCCTTCGAGCACATCGCCAAGCCGTCCTACGAAATCGGCATTCCGGTGCTGGAAAATGCCTCCTATGCCCCCGATGTCGGGGAACGGCTGACCATTACGTCGGTATCCGCCAGCCACGGGGGTACGGTGGGAATCTGGGACGCCAACGAGCTGATCAGCCGGGAGCCCGAATTTTGGCCAGACGACCGGGCTTGGATCAACTATTCGCCCGCCGCGGGATTCTCCGGCGTCGAGACGATCACCTACACGGTGTCCGATGGCAACGACGCTGTCTCAGAATTCCGCGTCCAGGCACACGTAGAAGACCGCGACGACGTGATGCAATTCCGCTTGGAAGCCCGCAACCGTGCGGGAGAAGTCATCGACCGCGTGCGGCAAGGCGAGACGATCGAGGTCTATGTCTACGTGACATCCGGATTGGACGAGACGGCGATTCGTTCGGCAGATGCGGAGATCCGTTACCATCCGTCCCAGGTCGAGCGTGTTGGCGACGTTCAATTCGGAGACGCGCTGCCGGATCTCCAGTGGTGGGGCGATACGAAAAGCAGTGGGATCCCGGACCTGAGAACCCTGGGCATGAAGGCCAACGCGGGATTCAATGTCTTCGATGATCCGCACCAAGAACTGATCTTAGCTCAGTTCTCCCTGCAAGTTGTTGGCAGCGGAATGGTCGAATTGACCTTCGACGCGAAAGACTGCACCGGCAACCTCTACGACCTGTGGCCGGCAACCAGCATCCCGTGGGCGGCGATCGAATTTGTGGATCTGTCGCTGCCGGTCGTCACAGGCTGGCACAACGCGGAAATGCCGACCGACGTCGACGGCAATCAATCGGTCGTCCCCCTCGATGCGTTGATTCTGGTCAATGAGTTGAATCGCGGGGGCAGCCGCCTGCTGTCGGAGCCGGCCGAGGGCGAGGGGGAAACGGTAACTCGGACCATGTACTACGATGTCAACAACGACGGCTACCTCACTCCCGCCGACGTCGTGCGGGTCATCAACGTCCTGAATGCCACTGTTCCCGCCCCAGACGGAGAAGCCGGAGAAGATCCGGCGTCTGGACCGATGATGGCGATCGCGCAGATCTCACCAGCGCAGGCTGCCGCCGGCCTGGCGTCGTTGTCGCCGGGTGCCCCCGCGGCTGACGGAGCCATAAGCCAACGGCAGGACGAGGTGTTTTCCGGCTGGTCAACGCCAATCCTGGAGGACGGCTTGGTGGACGTGTTGGCCAGCGACGACAGAACGCGACGCGTGGATGCCGATGGGGAGAAGGAAATAGATACGGATCTGCTGTCAGCGGATGAACTGCTGAGCGATGTGCTGACCGACCCTTTAGACATCTGATTTTTCTGTCACTCCATTTTTCTGTCAGTGTCTTCCCTTTTTCTGCTCGCTTTTCACCGCGTCTTGCTCATAAACCGCAGGGCAAGGGCCTCGCCGAAGGTCCCGGATTGTTTTGACCTGCCACGCAAATACCAGAAGTCATCCACGCCGATGGCAATCTCCACCTGCTCGCCGCTGAGCGTGAAATCCACCGCCGATGCCGCAAGCAGAAGCCTCCGCGCTTGTGGATGATCTTCCGGCGTGCCGTGTCCCGCTTCCTTGCGTCTTAGCGGGTGAAGGCATAAAATGAGTTCCGTTGACGCGGAATCAAGGTGGGAAGGCGTGCAGCGGGGGATGGTAAAGACATGCCAGTGACCTTTGAGTGGGACGGCAACAAGGCGGCCTCAAACCTGAGGAAGCACGGCGTCGCATTCGAAGAAGCTTGCACCGTATTTGGCGATCCGCTGGCTGCGATTTTCGACGACGAAGAACACTCGCTGGACGAACCTCGTGAAATCGTAATCGGTCATTCACTGCGTCGGCGTCTGTTGGTCGTTTCCTTCACCCAGCGCGGGGCAGACGTGGTTCGGGTCATTAGCGCGCGGAAAGCGACAAAGAGGGAAAGAACAGATTATGAAGAAGGCACCGAATCGTAAGGCAACGCGCGGCCCGAGCGACGAGTTGCGAGCTGAGTATCGGTTCGACTACAGCAAGGCGAAGCCCAACCGGTTTGCGTCTCGCGTGGATCCAGCCCGCTTGGTCGTCGCGTTGGACCCCGACGTGGCCGAAGTGTTCACCACTCCCGCTGCCGTGAACAAGATCCTGCGGGCTTTGATCCAAACGATGCCGACAAAAAAGAAAGCACGCGGCCGCACGCGAGGTGCCGACAAGCGCACGGCCAACGACGACGAAACTTGACCCGACTCGAGGAGGTTCAAGCCGATCCTGACCCACGATGAAATGCTCAAGAAGATGTTGAGGCGGCCGGCGGTTAAGGCCGAGTATGACGCGCAGGCGGAAGAGTTTGCCTTGCTGGACGAGTTGTTGCGGGCTCGACGACGCGCGGGTTTGACCCAGGCCGAAGTTGCGGTGCGGATGGGGACCAAGGCACCGGCTGTGGCTCGAGTTGAGGCAAGCGGAGGGGCGAAACGGCATTCTCCGTCCATCGCGACGCTGCGAAAGTACGCGGAAGCAGTCGGGTGCCGCTTGGAAATCAAGCTGAAGCAGCGATCCAACGCTGCCGCATCTCGCCGGACCTAAGGATGAAGGCGACCCTGTCGAGAGGTTCTTGGAGCGCGCTAGTATCGTGTGCGGATTCACCGCGGCTTGCCCACGAATCGCAGGGCAAGGGCCTCGCCAAAGGTCCCGGATTGTTGCGATGTGCCGCGCAGATACCAGAAGTCATCCGCGCCGATGGCAATCTCCACCTGCGCGCCGCCCCCATGAAATCCGCCGCCGATTCCGGTGAGCAAGCAGAAGCCTTCGCTCTTGTGGATCATCTTGACCGGGGCGAATCACCTGACGTCAGTGCCGTCTTAACCCGCCTTTCGCTCCTTCAAGGACTGGCGGAGACGGATCTTCCAGTACCCCGGACGGATGCGCATTTCGTCGAGGAGACGGGCCGCCACGCCGCTGACCGGGCGGATGCCTTGCTCCCAGTTCCGCAGCGTCCCAAGCGAAACACCAATGAAATCCGCGAAAACCCTCTGACTGCAGTCCATCGAAGCGCGCAACTGCTTGATGTCCCCGGCCCCGAACGTGCGAGGCCGAAAGTCCACTTCCACCGTACGCGCACGGTACTTGGCCTTGACTTCCTCGGCAGGCAACTCCTTCAAATCGCGTGCGAACGCCTGTAAGCCAGCCAGCATTTCGTCAGCCAATGCCTTACGCCGGCCCTTGCGCGCCTTTGTCATCTGTGCTCCCTCTGCGAAAACAACTTGTCCAGGTGCGCTTCGATATCGTCGATTGCCGCGTTCAAAGCCGGCTTCATGCTCTCCGGGATATCGTCCATCTCAGTCTTGGAGTACACGATCAGCAGCGTGACCGCACGCCATCGCTCGAAGCACACGTAGCACACCCGCAAAGCACCTGACTTGCCCCTGGGCCACGACGCGGGTGAATACCGCTCCCCTGTTTCCAGGCAACAGGGCGGGTGGGCGACAGCTTGATCCTGTCCGACTCGGCAAACGCCTTGTGTTGCGCGGACTTTGTGGCCTGCCGGGCTGCTAACTGCTTCACACGGCGGGATCGTCGCCATGACCCAACCAGTTCTGCAGATCAGCCAGGGACCGAAAATCGAGCAAGGCCTCGCTCAAGGCCTCGATTTGCGAAAACGGCAGGCTGCGAATGCGATTCGTGACGTCCTCCGGCAGACGTCCACAAACCTTGGCAAGCTGCCGCAGCAAGAGGCTGACGCCACCTCGCGCTTCCCCTCGCGCTTCGGCAATTCGTTCCACGGATGTTACGTACGGCATATTCAAGCTCTCCTCAAACTCCCGAAGTTCCTGTTCAAATCGCTGACTCAAAGTCTCCGTCAGATGCATCATCCAGTCGATCAGACGGAAGATCTCCCGCAATTCCTCCGCATTATAGCCCAATTCGTACAGTTTTCGAACCAGTCGCGATTTGGCTCGGTATCGGCCTTCCGGATCGCTGGCGGTCCGCAGGGCCTCGATTTGGGCTCGGGCGATCTGCACGGGCAGCGAGTGATCGTCGCGCCAATCGGTATCCAAGCGATCGATCAGCTTGCAGGTCGGAAACCGCAGGTGGCTCTCGAAATCCGCCACCCGGAACAGATCTTCGCCGGGATGCCAATCCTCGCGCAAGTCGGCCAGCACGACCAACGTAATCACCCGCTGGTCGTGAACCCAAAACAGGCCGCTGTGGTAACGCGCCACACGGCGCTCGAAGCCAGCTTCTGGCGAACTCTGGACTTCCGCATGCAACAGAATCCACTGCTCGTCACCGGACAGCAGCCGCACCTGGACCAACACGTCCACCGGCCGGTTGCGCCGTTTTGCTTTTCCCATCACTTGGCTGAGTTCCTTGTCGCATAACTTCGGTTCGACACTCCAATCGATGGCGGCGTCCACGCCCGGAAAGTACTTCGTTAGCAGTTCCCTTAGATGCGTCCGCAAAGCCTCTTTCCAGGCCCCGTCGTAATCGCTGTCCTGCTCGCGTTTCTTTCTCTTGGCCATGACTCGACATCTCATTTTGTGGTTCGTGGGCGTCGCGAGACGAGTTGCCGTCAGCCAGCCAACATACCCCGGCCAGCCGCGACGGACCAGTCACGGAAAGGAGGAGATTCGGCCACGCTTCGTCGGGCACCGCGTCTTGCCGCCCCAGCCGTCCTCGTGCAGCCTTCGAACCGGCACGACCACAGATCCGTTTCAAGAGTTGACAACTCTTGACTCTCGGCACGATGCGGGGCAATCTTCCGCTGCAGAACGGTGTCAAGTGTCGAGAGTTGACCCCATACCTGTCTCTCGCTTACTCATCGATGAGGAGTGCATCGGGCAGGGGCGGTGCGACGCGCCGAAATGTCACGGGTCGTGCCGGACCGGAGAGCGGCAGATCGCACGGCGGCGAAATCTCCTCGCTGGGGATCAGTTCCGGCAGGCGGTAGCTGTCCGCAGCTTGGGCCGAAACGCCCAGGCTGTCCGCCAGGATCTGTTTCGCCTCTTCCGACACGCTCCGCCGTGCCGCGGACGCCCGGCGGGCGAGGCGCTCGTAAAGTTGCGGTGAAATGTTTCCAACCGTCAGCGTGGGCATGGACTTGCCTCCCTCGTTCGATGCCTTCGCCCAAATTAAACCATGAGGGGATTCATGTTTCGAGTCGAGTTCCCGTCCCGTCTGCGGAGCCGCCTCGATGGCGAAGATCACGCGTTGAGCCGAGCCGCCAACCACCGTAGGCGTAATGGCAAAGTTGAATGGCAACGGAGGCCACTCTGTCAGAATCGCGGCAGATTCAAGGGCCGAGAGTCCTGGCAACCCGGAAACCTATGTCCACGCTCCGAGTGTCTGGCGGCACGTCAAATCGGAACGCGCATCGAAGCGCATCCGGTCCGGCGTTCAGATAGGAACCCCCGCGTGATACCCGCGTTGAACCAGAGGCAGGCCCCGCAGGATCTTCCGGCGATGGGATTAAGCCCAAGTCGCTGGCGTACCAATCGGCGCACCACTCCCATACGTTGCCATGCAGATCGAAGAGGCCAAAAGCATTCGGGCGCAATTGACCAACGATTTGCGTGCTCCGCTGCCGAATATTGGGCCCCGAATTCTTTCCCCACCAGGCATAGTTTTGCACAATCGACGGATCGTCGCCGAAGCTAAAACGCATCGTCGTGCCCGCGCGGCACACATACTCCCATTCCGCCTCCGTTGGCAAGCGGTAGGCTGCCCCACGCGAGTTCTCATCGGGGGTTTCGCTCAATCGACGACAGAAGTCCTGTGCGTCTTGCCAACTCACTTGTTCCACCGGATGGGTCGGTTTGCCCTTGAAACGGCTCGGATTTAGGCCCATCACCCGCTCATATTCCAGCTGTGTTACTTCAAGCATGCCAACGTAGAACGGTCTTGTGATTTTGACGCGGCGCTTAGGTACTTCACTCCGTGTCCGTTCGAGCATCCACTTCGGGTCTCCCCTTCGCTTGGCCTCCTCCAAGAACTTGCCCGCTTCTTCCCCAGTCGATCCCATCATGAACTCGCCCGGCGGGATCAGCACGAAACGCATGCTGATTGAATTCGTATACAGCACTGGGACTCCCAGATGCTTGGCCCACGCGGATTGATGCTGCTTGGCGGTCTGCTCATCGAACGGGGCAATCGCCAGGGGCGGGGTCCGTGACGTGGCTGGCCGACTTGACGCAGCGGGCACCTCGCCACCTAGCTTCGAGATCTCCTCTAGTCGCTGTTTCACCTTCAGCCCGACCAGACCTCCCGCCAACTTCGGCACCGCTTGCCGATACCAGAAGGCGGCGCGAAGCCGCAGCGTGTCCCGCTCCTCGCCATGCTTGGTTTCTGCCAAGTCCCACCAGGCGTCTCCGATCGCGGCTTGGGCCTCGGCGGACTCGGCCCCGCGCAGGTCCATGAGCGCCACGGACTTCAAGGCTGAGTCGCTACCCAGGGCCAGCATCGGAACACCGCGTTCCCAATCGCCCTTGACAAAACACAGATACCGGCCTGCCGCCAAGTTGGCCGCTGGTTCCGTGGGGTTCGCTTCCATCACGGCCCGCGCGTCGCGGTAAGCCTGGGATTCCTGCTCCAGACGTTTCAGTTCCGGCAACTGATTTGAGAGTTCACCGGCCAGCTTGAACTCCCTGGCGCCTTGAGCGGCTACTCGCGCCGCTTCGCACACGCGGATGGCCAAGTCGTACTCGTTCGCCTCCGCAAGCTTCGTGATGATCGGCCCGGCCGCTTCGGCGACCCCCTTGCGTTGCGCGGTCATGGTGGCTTGTTCGGCCGCCGCCAACAGCGTTTCCGCTGGCAGCGTGAGCGCCGGTACGTCGAACCGTTGCACCAGTTCCTTGACCGCCGACAGGGCTGTGGTCGCGTCGCCCGCGCCGACCGCGATGTCGCGTGCCACCTTCAGCACGACGAACTGATCTGCCGAGCCGTTTTGGATCTTTAAGGCCGCCCCGATCATTTCGGCCGCCAGTGCCGACTTGTCCGCCGCCGTCTTGGCCAGCGCGAATCGCCCCCCGTAGATTTCACCCGCCGTCTTCTTGGCTGCTTGCTCTGCCGCCTCGTCCGGAACGGGCGTCTTCTGCTGGGCGGCCAATTCGCCGGTTGTGGCGATGCACGTCAGCATCGCGACGACATGCATCAGGCGACAGTCCCGATGTTTGCTGAATCGCATGGGTGGTCTCCTTGTCAGGGGGCCTGATCGCGGAGCCTTTGACGGGCTCTTTCTTTCGCTTCGTCCGTTAGCGGCTGCTGCAACTCGCTCCACAATAACGTTGCTTGCTTCACCAGGTCATCCGTTTCCGATTTCCGAGCCGCTGCCAGAGCACGCTCGACGACTCGTTTGGCCAGTTCGGTCTGCGAATCGACAATGGCCTTGTTTGCCAGGGACAACAACTCCTGGGCGACCGCTTGATGCTTGGCCGAGGACGAAGCCTGCTCGGCGGCCGCCTGCAACCGCTTGTCGGCTTGCTCGAGAGTCTCCACGGGTGGAGGCGGCGGCGGTGCGGTTGTCGTCCTCAGCTCCGCCGAAAGGCCGATCACGGGCGACACGACCTGTTGCTTCGACGACGCTGGCACGGGTTCGGCCGATTCGACCACGATAACGGGCCCCAGCGGCACAACGGCTTGCGTCGCCTTCGGTGCGGTGGGAACTGCCATCGTCGGCAGGCGCAGTTGCGGATCCACAGGTTCGGCCGACCGCGTCGGTTCTGGGTTCGGTTCGGACAGCGGCGAGAAGGTCGGCGTTCGGATGGCGTCACGGGCTCGGCGACCGACGGTGGCAACCGTGGTGGCGATGGGTTCCCGTTCTTCGCGCCCTGTCTCAAAAGGAACGGGGGCTTGGGAGGGATGTGTTTTGCTGACCTTTGCTTTGCGTGTTTCCATATCCGCAGGCTGGTGTCCCGGTCCGTGCGCCACGGCGTCATCGGAAGACGGGGACGCCGGTCCCGACGATCGAGCCACGACGAAGCCCAGCAGCGCGGCCACGGTCGCCGTAACCACCGCCGCTATGGCCGTGCCCACGGCCAGCCAATTAGGCCCAGTTTTCGATTGCTGCCGATTGCCTGACGGTCTTCCATGCGCGAAACGCGGCCGCGTTTCCAAACTTACGGGCGCAGGCCCCGCGACTCCACTCGCCGAAGACGAGGTTTTCGTCAATGGGCTCAGCGAAACACATCCAGCGGGGATCGCTCGGGAAGGGGGTGCATCGGAATCGTTTCGCCAGCGGAGGGCAGGCGGGACCGGCATCGCTGGTGCCGCGGGCGCTTGAGTCCTGAGTTGGGCGCGCAACTGTTCGTCGTAAGCCGCCTTGGCCGGCGCCGACAGCAGGCAGAGTCTGGCGGCCGAAAGTTCGTTCAGCAGCTTCTGGCTCAACTCCGAATCCGCCCCGGCCTGGTATTCCTTGATGAAGCTCATCTGCCGGTTGGCCGCCGCGTCGATGACGCTCCGGTTCTCCTCGAACAATTCCAGTCCGAGCAGCCGGTAGTGGTTCGGCGGCTGGTCCTTGGGCGGAATGCCCAGCCATTCGTAGTATGGGTCGACCATTCTTGTTTGCGATTTGGCGGTGTTCGGCCGGTTTGCTCGATCCACGGCATCCCACCCTTCACCCGCGAGCGTGTTCACCAATGCCTGCGCCGCCGCGCTGCAAGATGCGGGTGTCTTGGAACGCGTGTTCAGATACGTGTTGACCACTGCCAGCGCGGGGCCGGATTTGTAGACCTGCGGAGGCAAGTCCGTACTGTCCGGGTTCTGGAAGCAGGTGGCCGTGAGCACGAACCGCCGCCGATCCACGTCCGTCTCGAAGGTCGAAAAACTGAGATCATTGGAGGCAGCCAACGGCGGAAGCAGCCGGATGATCCCGAAGAACAAGAGTGCGGCAAGACTCGGCTCGGCCACAAGTAACAGAGAATTCGGCGGGCTGGCATTCGCAACAAGGCAGCCGCCAAGCACCGCGGCGAGCAGTTCCCGCCGCTCGGCCGGCGACTTCTGACGCCAGCGCGGAGGGATCACGCCACAGGGGTCATCGAAAGCTCCACCCGCCGCAGCGGTCAGGAAGCTCAACACGACGCGTTCATCAATCGCAGGACGCCGGCCGCCCAGCATTTGTTCCAGTCCGGAGAGACCGTCCACTCGACTTGGGAGCGAGGGCGTGTCTTCCTCGATCCACCCTGGCGCCGCCCAGAGCTTCAGGCAATCCAGGACGGACCAATGATCTTGGGCGCCGCTTTTTTGGCGGGCAAGGCAATGGGCGAAGTAAGATCCTGTGCGTCCCGCTGTGTCCGTCGGGCGATAGCAAACCTGAGCCAGCACTTCCAGGTCGTCGATGGCGGGGACATAGATCAGCCGCTTGGGCGCCGACGCAGCCGTCAGTTGCTGCCTGGCCTCCGCCGCTGCATCACGCGGCAGATAGTAGTACAACAGACGCTCCATCTTGCGATACCAGCCTGCCAAAGCGCCGCCTGCCAAGGAGCTTGCCCGGACGCTGTATCCCAGCACCCGGTCTGCGTCCTCGCCCTTCCGACGTTCCAAGGCGGACGTGCCGTAGGTGCAGTGGGTGGCGATAAGCTGATGGATGGTATTCATCACCGCTGGTCCTCTGGTTCCGGCCGCAAGTCGGCTGGCGCCCATGCCGGGCTGACAACGGCTGCAGAAATAAGGCACTAACGACGCTTCTGCGAAGCGAACTCAGCGTCCCCCAAGCAACGTTCGAGAAACAACTGTCGGTTTTTCAGTGGCGTAAGCTTCCAGCTTGCGGCAAATAGTGGCATCGCAAGCTGGAAGCTTACGCCACTTGTTTCCTCCGAGCAACGTTCGAGAAACAACTGTCGCGATTTCGAGTGGCGTAAGCTTCCAGCTTGCGGCAAATAGTGGCATCGCAAGCTGGAAGCTTACGCCACTTGTTTCCTCCGAGCAACGTTCGAGAAACAACTGTCGGGTTTTCCAGTGGCGTAAGCTTCCAGCTTGCGGCAGATAGTGGCATCGCCAGCTGGAAGCTTACGCCACTTTTTTCTCGAACGTTGCCAAGGTGCCTGAGACCGATTCATTATGCAGGAATGGCAGTCGCTTGGCAACCGCGACTCGCCGAATCGCTCCGCCACTTTCTCCACCGCCTGCAGCGCCGCCGGCGCGTCGCCCGCTCCGGCCGCGACATCCGCCGCGATCTTCAGCAGCGCGCCGTCGGACGGGGCCGAGAAGCGTTGTCCGGCGGGGCATCTATCCTGCAGATCCCCGAACCTCGAAACCCTTGACGGACCGTCAGTTGGTTTGTCTGAGCAATATCCGAACCGATTCCAGGGTCTCGGCTGTCCGCAGCGTTTGGCGGATGGTCCGGCGAGGCAATTCCATCAACCAGTCGATCAGCCGAAACAACTGTCGGATCTCTTCCGCGCTCAGCCCGCGGTCGAAGAGGCTCTTCACCAAGCGGATTTTCCAATCCCGCCGCTGGGCCGGTTCGTGCCGCGTTTCGACCGTCTTCAGATGGGCCAAGACCACGGCGGCAAACGGGTTTCGTTCCGCCTCCAACTCCGCGACCCGATCCGCGTAGTCCAGCAGCTTGACGACCGGAAACTCCAACCGCATCGAGCAGCCCCAGTGGCTGTATCCAAAGTGCTGCGGACGCCAATTTCGCTGCTCGTCGCCCAGCACGGCCAAACTGACCACGGGCCGGCGAAAACGGTCGAAGATCCGGTAGTGGTACACGTACATCCGCTCGCCAAACGTAAGTCGTATGGATTCTACCGGCTGCGTGCCGATGCGTCATCCCGTCTCGAGGCGGTTGCAGTCGATCACCAGCGACACACGGGCACGCCCGGCATGATCAACAGCAGACGCGGCGCGATGAACCTCAGCGGAATCGGCCGGCTTGGGCTGTGTTGACGGCGTCCTCGCCAAGAAGTAGACTCCAAGGGAACGGTGGAGGCCCGGCACCGCCGGCCCAGTTGCGGAGAGTGACATGACGAAACTTGCAGACATCGAACGGGAATTGCCGGCGCTTTCGCCCAGTGAGAAGGCGCAACTACTGCAGTCGATTGTCCGTGACCTAGGTCACGCATTTCCAGGAATCGAATCGACGCCGGGGGTGTGCGGCGGCGACCCTTGCATTGTCCGTACACGGATACCGGTGTGGGTCCTGGAGCAATTGCGGCGTCAGGGGGTGAGCGAGGCGGAAATCCTGGGCAACTATCCCACGCTGCGTGCCGAAGACCTGGCCCATGCCTGGGCCTTCGTCCTGGCGCATTGCGGCGAGATCGAGCGGCAAATTCGGGAGAACGAGGAGGAATGAGCCTTGGCCAGACTGTATGCCAACGAACAGTTCCCCTTCGCCGTGGTGACGGAGCTGCGCTGCCTTGGCCATGACGTGATTACCATTCAGGAGACGGGCAAGGCAGGACAGCGGACTCCAGACGACGTGGTCCTCCAATACGCACTGGCTGACGAACGGGCTGTTCTCACGCTGAACCGGAAGCACTTCTTCCGCCTGCACCGCCAGCATCCCGATCACGCCGGGATTGTCGCCTGTACGGTCGATGGAGACTTCCTCCGGCAAGCAGCTCGAATCCACGACGCCGTCGTGAGTGCCGGAAGTCTGCAAGGGCAGTTGATCCGGGTGAACCGTCCTTCGTCCTGACTGACGTGGCCCGGCCCGGTGTGGCACGGCTCGCTTCGTCAACCGTGCCGGAATCGCGGACGAGGCATGCCTTGAGATCACCTTCCCGCTTAGCCGCTGCGGGCCACGGCGTGCTTGCGAGGGGAGGGGCAAGGCAATGGGCGAAGTAAGATCCTGTGCGTCCGGCCGCGTTCGTCGGGCGATAGCAAACCTGAACCAGCACTTCCAGGTCGTCGATGGCGGGGACATAGATCAGCCGCTTGGGCGCCGACGCAGCCGTCAGTTGCTGCCTGGCCTCCGCCGCTGCATCACGCGGCAGATAGTAGTACAACAGACGCTCCATCTTGCGATACCAGCCTGCCAAAGCGCCGCCTGCCAAGGAGCTTGCCCGGACGCTGTATCCCAGCACCCGGTCTGCGTCCTCGCCCTTCCGACGTTCCAAGGCGGACGTGCCGTAGGTGCAATGGGTGGCGATAAGCTGGTGGATGAATCGTGCCGCCTCTCGACACGAAAGCCTTTGGGGCGCAGAATGGTGTCCGTGGAAAGTCTGCCGATTGACCAACGTTTTCCGGAAGGGGTCCTGACCAATGGCTGAACCGCGTCTGACTCGCCGCCAATTCGTTCGTGATACGGCCGCCGGCGCCGCTGCGTTGGCCGCCAGTGTGGCTTTGCCGAACATCGTCCGCGTGGGCAACGCCGAGCAGGCCGACACGCGCAGTATCCTCAACTACAATCCGGACATGGAATATCGCCGTTGCGGCAAGACCGGCTGGATGGTCTCGGCCGTCTGCCTGGGCGGGCACTGGAAGCGGGTGAACCGCATGGTGCCCGGAGTCTTCGAGGGTGAGAGCTGGCTCAGCGCCAAACTCGACGACACCGGCTTCCAGAAAAACCGCTACGACGTGGTGACGCGGTGCATCGAGCGGGGCATCAACTATATCGACGCTTGTACCGGGGCGGAGATCCAGGCGTACAGCAAAGCGTTGGAGGGCCGCCGCGACAAGATGTACCTGGGCTGGTCGTGGTACGAACGCGAGGCCCGCAGTCCCAGCCAGTGCAACGGGGATGCGCTGATGAAGGTCTTCGACGATTCGCTGCGGGTCTGCAACCAGGAATACGTCGACCTGTACCGCATCGTCTGCGGCGTCGACGGCCGGCGCGGCAAGGACGGCAAGTGGATCTTCCCGCACACCGAAGCGGAATCGGCGGGCATCGCCGAAGGGCTGCGGCGGGCGAAGAAGTCCGGCAAGGCCCGAATGACCGGCATCTCGTCGCACGATCTGCCGTGGCTCAAGTACATGATGGAAACGTTTCCCGACGTGATCGACGTCGTGATCACGCCCTACACGGCCCGCACCAAGATGCTGCCCAACGACGAGACGGGCTTTTTCGCGGCCGTCCAGCGCTGCGATTGCGGGTTCTTCGGCATCAAGCCGTTTGCCGGCACGTCGCTGTTCAAAGGCGACAGTTCGCCCGGCAATCCGCACGAGGAAGAAGACCACCGTCTGGCCCGGCTGGCCATCCGCTATATCCTCTGCAATCCCGCCATCACGGCGCCGATCCCAGGCATGATCAATCCGCAACAGGTCGACAACGTGGCACTGGCCGTCGTCGAACGGCGCGAACTGGACACGGTCGAACGCGCCGAGTTGGAGCGGGCCATGGAGCGAGCCTGGGCCTGCCTGCCTCCGCAGTATCAGTTCCTGAAGAACTGGGAGTACATCTAGAACCGCTAAAACCGAAATCGGAGACCTTCGGTCGGCGGTTTCGGCGGGGTCGGAGACCCGCGCCGAACGGTTGAACTGGGAGTACATTTGACCGCGTGCTGCACAGAAAGATCGGCTGACAGGAGGAGCTGACAGAAAGATGGGGTGACAGAAAAATGAAGCCAGAAGAGCCGAAGGAGGGCATTCGGCAGACGACGGATTTATTTCTCGCCCGGTATTTCCTTCGCATTCTTGGTTTGGTCATCTTTCTGTCACGTCATCTTTCTGTCGTTCAGTTCTTCCAGGCCTCCTCGGGAGAATCTCTCTGTACATTCTCGACCCGGCCTACCTGATGTCCCGCTCGCCTCTGACGATCACAGGAGCACCTTCCATGTCGCGCACCATGTTCCTTTCGCTCGCCATTTGCCTCGTCGCGTTTGCCGAACCGGGCTCCGCCCAAGAGACTTCGTCGGTCTGGGAGTATCTGGCCCGCCGTGCCACTGGACTGTCGGCCCAACGGCCGCCGCTGCCCGACTCGGTCGCTGGCTGGGAGAAGCAGCGTGCCGAACTCACCGGTCGCCTGACCGCCGCGCTGGGCCTGCCGGAGCGAGAACCGATGAAGGCCGCGGTCACCAGCAGCAAGACGGAGGGCGACTTGCTCGTCGAGGAAGTCGCCTTCCTCTGGGCCGAACGGGTCTACGTCTCCGGCACCGTGCTCCGCCGCCAGCAAGCCAACGGGCGCCAGGGGGCCGTCATCGTGACGCCGGG
The DNA here is from genome assembly GCA_964409865.1 of uncultured Pirellulaceae bacterium. Classification (GTDB taxonomy): domain Bacteria; phylum Planctomycetota; class Planctomycetia; order Pirellulales; family Pirellulaceae; genus Anammoximicrobium. The sequence continues at coordinate 72,347 of CAYPGE010000001.1, read as the reverse complement.
CTGGCTGGGCCACTACACGTCCCGCCCCTACCGTCAGTTCGTCGATGCCTTGGCCCGCCAGGGGATGCTGGTTCTGTTTATCGACGATCCCCGCGTGGGGCGCCGGCAGGCTCCTTACGCCGGCCTGTACGCCCTGGCTTCGGCCGCTGGCACGCAGGTGATGGGCATTGGAGTCTTCGATGCGCTGCGCGGGTTGGATTACCTGTTGACGCGAGCGGACGTCGATGCGGGAAAGATCGGCATTGCCGGCTGGGCCGAAGGGGCGTTGCAGGCGTACCTGGCGGCTGCACTCGAGCCTCGTCTGCAATTCATCGTCGCCGCCCAAGGCAGCACCACGTACGAGTCCCTGGTGCAGGCGTCCGTCGAGCATCCCGGACTCGCGAATCCGTCCGCGTTCGTGGCCGGCATGCTCGGCGTGGGCGACATCGACCGCGTGGCCGCGTGTCTCGCTCCGCGGTGGGTGCTGATGGCGGGCGGTGCCGGACGGTGGCCGTCGGCGGGGTACGAACATGTTCAGAAGACGGTGCAAGCCGCGTATCGGCTGCACGACGCGGAGGATCGCCTGCGGCTGATCCCCGGCGATGTCCAGGACGAGTTGACGCCGTACATAACCCCCGTCGTCGATTGGCTTGAATCGTCCGTGCTGCCGTCGCTGAAGAGTTCCGACGCACTGCCGATGGCTTGTGGCGAACCCGACGAGCCCGATTTCAGCATGCTGGGATACCTGCAGCGGCGAGTCGAGGCCAAGGGCGCGTCCACGAACAGTGTCGCCTTTCGCTCCGCGAAAGGACGCCCTTCCGCGGAGCGAAAGGCGACAATACAGCGGTTTTGTTCTTGGACAGGCACTAAGGGCGCGTCACTGCCCGCTGAACCGTTGACACAGGCAACATGGCAGGCGCATCGCGAGAAGATCGTTGCCTGGCTGCGCACGGCGTGTCCGCCGCCGTCTGCCGCGCAAGCGGTGACGGACAGTGTCCTCGAATCCTCGGAGAGCGATGGCGTGGTGACCGAGCGGATCGCTTTGGGCGTGGACGCCGATTTCCGCTGTCCCGCCGTTCTGGTCCGGCCGGCTGCAGGTGACGGAAAGCGACGGGGCGTGATCCTTTCCCACGACGACCGGCAGTGTGCCGTGGTGGCTCGGCTGGCCGAGGCGGCGCGGCGTCTGGCCGCCGCCGACTGTGTCGTGATCGTGCCGGAGCATGCTTCCGTACACCCGCAGAGTCTGCAACCGTTGGCCAGCGCGGAACAGCCGAGTTTTTATGGCGACGAGGCGGGCAGGTTCTACGGCCCCGCCGACGCCGTGGGCCTGCCGCCGCTGGCGTTGCGAGTCGCGGAAAATCTGGCCGCCTTCCGGCACTTGGCCGGCCGTTCCGAAATCGACCCCGCGCAAATTGTCGTCGCCGGCTTGGGGCTGGGCAGTCTGGACGCCAGCATTGCCGCTTTGGTCGAAGAACGCATCGCGGGCGTGGCGGCCGTGGATGTGACGACGCTGCGCGATTGGGCCGTGAACGTGGCGCCGCGCGAACTGCACTTCTTCCACCTGATGCCGTACCTGCCGTCTTTGGCGGATGTGACCGATTGGGATTGTGTGGTTGCGGCAATCGCGCCCCGGCCGGTGGTTATGGTGCGGCTGACCGACGGCTGGCCTCGCTCGGGCTTCGATCAGCTTGCCGAGCGAGCGGCGTCGGTTTTCCGGCTGCACAATGCCGCCGATTCGCTGCTTGCGCTCGGCCCGCGCGACGTGAGCGAAGAACTGGAGGCCGCCGCGCCCGCCGGTGTCCGCAAGCACCTGATTGCGGCCGCTCGGACCTTGGTGCCGGCGCCACCGACGCCGGGGTTGGTCGGCACGCCGGACGTGCTCAAGTCTCGTGCGACCGTGGACAGCGCCGCGGGCCTGATCTGGCTCGTCGCCGAAATGTCCGGTTACGACCAGGAGTTGGCCGGCAGCGGTTACCGGCTGACGACATGGAGCTTCTTCAACGACAACCGCGACGCTCAGAAAGGCCGCGCGATCACGCCGCTGATCTTCCGCCGCGAGGGCGACGGCTATCAGCTGACGGGGGTCGGCAAGACGCGGAGCAACGCCGGCACCGGCCTGCAGACCTTCGAATTCGAGCCGGCAGCCGGGACCGACGAAGTCGGCGACGGCTATTACTTCGGCTGGTACGACGGCGACGCCGCCGGCCCGCCCAATGCCGGCGTGGTTGAATTCGAGGACGCTCCGGACGCCCGCATGGTCATCCTCACCGCCGACGGGCAAATGGGCGGCCAACGCGTGCAGGTGGGCAAGCCCTATCGCCCGCAGTCCGAATTCCGCCGCCAGTACAGCATCACGGCGGTCTCGAAGAAGCCGTAGCCCGGATTCACGCCCCCGTACGATGCTGAGCTTCCGGACAGCGATTGTCGCCGTCCTGCCGGCCGAGGCCGTGGCGGTTTGAGACCCTACCCCGAATTGTTTGACAGGTCACGCCGCACTTCCTAGAATCTTGCACAGCATGGAATGGTGGACCGAGCCATGAAGCAGGTGCCGTTATTCGTTCCTGGGAGGACTGAGATGGAAGGCAAGTACAGCGCCGTCATTCGGCAAGATGGCGATTGGTGGATCGGATGGATCGAGGAAGTCCCCGGCGTCAATTCTCAGGGCCGGACCCGTGAGGAGCTGCTCGACAACCTGCAGGACGCCTTGGAGGAGGCATTGGAGATGAATCGGGCTGACGCGCGGGCGGCGGTCGGCGGCACATTCGAGGAGGTCAGCATTCCAGCGTGAAGCGGCACGAATTACTTGCTCACCTCCGCCGTCATGGATGTGTGCTCGTCCGAGAGGGCCGACGGCACTCGTGGTGGGGCAACCCGGTGAACAACCAGCGTTCGGCTGTCCCGCGCCACACCAACATTCCCGATCCCCTGGCGCGGAAGATCTGCCGAGATTTGGGAATTCGGGAGCCGTGACGGACCGTTCAGCTGTGTACCCGCGGCAGTTCTTCGCCTTCGCCGATGATGCGGGCTTCTTCGGCGGCCAATTCTTTCAAGCGGGCACGGACCGCATCGTCGGCTGCGTACATCTTGGCCAGCCGCACGTAGGTGCTGTGGTGGCGGGCCTCGGACTCGAACAAACTGCCATAAAACTCCGCCAACTCGCAGTCCCGGTCCTGAAGGTGTTTCCGCAGCAGGACAAACCGCTCGCACGAACGGGCCTCGATCAACCCGGCGACCAGCAGCCGATCCACCGCCCGTTGCGGTTCCTGTTTGCGGACCAGATCGTTCAGCCGCCGGCCGTACTGGCTGGGCGTCTGCCGCCGGAAGCGGATGTCGCGACGGTTCAGCAGGTCGATGACCAGGTGAAAATGTGCCAGTTCCTCGTTCACGATTTCGCTCAAGGCCCGGCACAGTTCCAGATTCTCGACGTAGGCGAAAATCAGGTTCATCGCCGTGCCGGCGGCCTTTTTCTCGCAGTGCGCGTGGTCGATCAGGATCTGGTCCAGATGCTCGTCGACCTGGCGGAGCCAGCGGTCCGGAGTAGAGGATTGGAGATTCAGCATGGTGAGTATCTTACCGCAGTCGGCCCGGCGCCGGCAATGGCCCAAGACACCGGCTGCGCGGCTACGCTAACTCTTTGATTTCACCAAGCGGTGTCCCAATTCGGTTTGACCACGAGAGCGTCAACCAAGGCATCGGCGCATCGGCAGCTACTTCGCTCTGAGCCAGCGGGGAGCTTGGGGAGATGTCTCAACGCCGCACTCGAGGGCGGTTCCATGCGCTTGCCATCCCTTCCCAGGCGCGGACAATCGTTGCTACAATCGCGACGCGGGAAGAGGAGTTCGAATGCTGTTGTCGATCCGCGATCTGCACAAGCGTTATGGGCCCGATCCGGTCTTGGATGGGGTCACGTTCGACGTGCGCGCGGGGGAGCGGATCGCGCTGGTCGGGCCGAATGGGTCGGGCAAGACGACGATCCTCAGGGTCCTGGCGGGACGCGAGGAGCCGGACGCGGGGACGATCGAATTGGCCGGGTCGGCGCGGGTCGGATACCTGGAACAGCAGCCGCAATTCCCGGCCGGGCATACGGTCTGGGACGAAGCGCACGACGCGCTTCGCGACCTGGTTTCCCTGGCCCGCGACGCGGAACGTCTGGCCGCCGCGCTGGCTCAGGCCGAGGACGAAGTCGAACGCCGCCGCCTGGGCGAACGTTTCGACCACCTGCAACACGAATTGCACCACCGCGACGCCTACAACCTCGATCATAAGATCGAGCGCGTGCTGGCCGGACTGGACTTCCCGCCGGAGACGTATCGCCAGAACGTGGAACAGCTCAGCGGCGGCCAGCAGAACCGGCTGCTGCTGGCCAAGCTGCTGCTCGAGGAACCGGACCTGCTGCTGCTGGACGAGCCTTCGAACCACTTGGACATCGAAGCGACGGAATGGCTGGAGAGCTACTTGATTGATTTCAGCCAGGCGCTGATCCTGGTCAGCCACGACCGCTATTTCCTGGACAAGGTCGCGGACCGGACGCTGGAGCTGTTCCGCGGCACCGTGGACTCCTACTCGGGCAACTACACAGCCTACCAGCGGCAGAAGGCGGAGCGGTTGGAAGTCCAGCGGCGGACCTACGAGAAACAGCAGACGGAAATCGCCAAGATGGAGGATTTCGTGCGGCGGCACCATTACGGGCAGAAACACGCCCAGGCCGAGGACCGCCGCAAGAAGCTGGAGCGGATCGAGCGCGTCGAGCCGCCGCGCGAGATCGCCTCGCCGCGGATGGCGTTTCCCGAAGCGGCGCGGACCGGCGACATCGTACTCCGCGTCGAACACCTGGCCAAAGCCTACGATCAGCCGCTGTTTGCGGACTTGAGCTTCGATATTCTGCGCGGCGAAAAGTGGGGGATCTTGGGGCCGAACGGGTCGGGCAAGACGACTCTGCTCCGTTGTGTCTTGGGCCGTTGCCAGCCTGATGCCGGCCGCGTGATCCTGGGCAGCGGTGTGCGGCCGGGCTATTTCGATCAGTTGTTGGAATGTCTGGACGACGACACGCTCGTGCTGGAGGCCGTCCGTCCGCCGCACAAGGAATTCCTGGACCAGCAGCGGCGCGACTTGCTGGCCCGGTTCGGCATCACCGGCGACCTCGTGTTCCAGAAGGTCGGCAGTCTCAGCGGCGGCGAGCGCAATCGAGTCGCCCTGGCCCGCCTGTCGGCCCTCGATCCCAACTTCCTGATCCTGGACGAGCCCACCAACCATCTGGACCTGTGGGCGCGCGAATCGCTCGAGAAGGCGATCCGCCAATTCGAGGGCACGGTGCTGTTCGTCAGCCACGACCGTTACTTCCTGAACCGCGTGGCCGATCGCTTGTTGGTCGTCGAGCCCGGCCGGTTCCGAGTGATCGAAGGCAACTATGATACGTATCTGCACCTGGTCAGACAGGGACTGGCGGCCGGCGACCGGCGGGGCGGCGAAGCGGCGGGGGCCAAGGCCGATGCCGGCAATGAAGCGGGCTCGCGCGATCAGCGCAATCCGCCGCGACGCAAGCGCAAGTTCCCGTATCGTAAGGCAGCCGACATCGAAGCGGAGATCGCCGATCGCGAGGCGCAGATCGAGCAACTGCACGCCGCATTGGCGGATCCGCAGGTCCTCCGCGATGGCCGGCGGGTGAAGCAGATCAAAGCCGAATTGGAGGAACAGCAGGCCGCCCTGCCGCCGCTGTACGAGCATTGGGAGGAGGCGGCGGAGTTGAACGGGTGAGCAGCGTTCCCGAAATGACTGTCCCGTGTTTCTTGCTGATCATCACACGGAGTGTGATGGCTACTTTGATTCCTCGAACGCGGCTCAGCCGGCTGCGCGACGTTCCTCCGATTCGGCTCGCCGCAACAACGCGTCGCACCGTTGGCAGACCATTTCGACCGTGATCATCCGCATCGCGGCATTGTCGGCGTTGCGACGCTCTCGGTGCGACCCGGCCTGGTACTGGACTTGAATCGCCTGGTGCGGCGGGCCGTACGGTCCGGAGACTTCGGCACGGGTGGTGCCGCACAGGCCGATACTGGGCGTGCCCACGGCCACCGCCATGTGCAGCGGCCCGGTGTCGGCGCTGAGGAACAGGCATCCTCCTTCGATCAAGGCCGCCAGTTCGATCAGGGTCGAGGGCGGCGCGAGCACCGCGTATCCCCCGGACTCGGCGACGATCTGTTCGGCCCAGCCACGTTCGCGTCCTCCGCCCCACACGACCAAGGTCGGCAAGCCATGCTGTTCGCGCAAGTACCGCGCCACTTGGCCGAACCGATCCATTTCCCAGCGTCGGGAATCCCAGGTCGCACCGGGATTGATGACCGCGTAAGGGCCCACGAATCCGAGTCGCAGCAGGGCCTGACGCATGCGGTCCCGTGAAGCGTCGTCGACGGGCAGCTTCCATTCTACCTTGGGTTGCTCAATGCCCAGCGGTGCTAGCAGTTCCAGCGAGCGGTCGACCACGTGCGGCCGGCGAGTTTCGATCAACTGGTTGTTCAGCCAAGGGCTCAGTTCCCGGCCGTGTTCGCCGCGGATACCGATCCGTTGCGGAGCACCCGAAAGCCGGCAGGCCAGCGCCGACTTGGTCATCCCTTGGCAGTCGATCGTGATGTCGAAATGCTTCGCGCGCAGCAGTCGGCGCGTCGCGAACAAGCGGCTGGGCTTGGTAAACCAGCCGCGCTGGAGGACCAGCACTTCGTCCAAGCAGGCGTGGCCCAGCACCATGGCTGTCGACTTGGCCTCGACGACCCATGCCAAGTACGCATGAGCAAAATGGGCTCGCAGCGCGCAAGCCACGGGCAGCGTCAAGATGGTGTCGCCGATGGCACTCATACGGGCGATAAGGATCCGAGGTGCGTCGGATGGGTTCATGGGGGCTGGTCCGGAAAAATGGGCGAAAAACAGCGGGCAGCCGTGCCCACTGCGGCGGAATGTAGTGAAAGCCGGCTAACGGGTCAACGGGAAACGGTTCGCCGCGACGCTCAATCCGGTTCTGGAGAAGCCGGCGCACACGTTCGTAGTGCCGCCTTCAGACGCACACGCTGGTAGTGCCGCTTTCAGGCGGTCCGGACAAGACCGGCGGAAGCCGGCACGACGAGCAGCCCGTCCGGACCCGACCGGCCATCGTCGACGCGTCGCTCCGCGACGCGATCCCGCTCGCGGAGCGAGCGGCCTACGATGATGCGCTGCCGGTCTCGGAGCGAAGGGTCCGCATGGAACAACCTCAGCGGGGCAGCCTTGCTGTTCTCAGAACTGGGGAGTCGCACTCCGCGCATCCATAGGCTGCTCGCTGTCTGCCGACAGCGGTGGCGGGCGTTTTCAACTCCGGCGGCGGGATGACCGCGCCAGGTTGGCGTTGATGGCCAGTTCTGCGGCAGCCGAAGGACTCAGCTCGCTCGGCGGAGGCGTGCTTGCTGCCTTCCGCTTGGGTTGTGCCCGTTGGCGTCGCGCGGCGGCTCGCTGCTCCGCCTCCCGCAAATCGCGTTTTCTCAGGCATTCGGCGATCAGCACGCTCAGGGCGATTCCCACGAAGAATACCAATACCGCGGCAATTGCCAGCTTCTCGACCATAACTCAACTCTCGTTTTCGAAGGTCACGCCCCTGTCGAAATCATGCTCCAAATCGTCATCCTTTGGAGGCCTGCCGGGGACGAAAAGTTCCGGATCTTGGCGGCAACGGTACCGGGACAAGTCGGCCCGGCGGCTGAGAAAACAAGGTCGGCCGCAGGGCTTTCAGGATCGGAAGCCCTGCGGCCGAAAGCGGAGACGAGACGGAGGACTTGCCGTGACGGCCGAGTCCTGCCGCGGTTAGTGTCGGAAGTTGAAATAGCGGATGATCTGAAATCGACAGATCTGAGAAGCGACAAACGCGCCGAAGACGGCGACGCCGTACAACGACACCATGGCGATGGCGAGAATCTCAATCATGGCTACACCCACCTTGACAAAAGTGTCCGGGAGACACGAAACGTAACGCGTGCACGACAACGAGACAAACCGGGAAGACGTCGGAGGGGGGCCAAACTGTGGCTGACGGGGAATCAATCCGCAACTGCGAGATGAACGCCGGCGGGAAGGCCAGCTTTCACGACTCGCAGTCGCGCCCTGCGGCGTGGGCGACCGTCAACTTCCGGGGCCAAAACCCGCCGCTGGGGAAGTGTAGGTCATAAACGGAGCGGACTGCGTCGAGGGGACCAGGTTTAGCGGCAGAAACTGCGAATTCTGGGGAGAAAGAATCGACGAGCGCGAACGGGAGGGCAGCACCGATCCTGACCGCCGTAACGAGCGTACCGGTACTTGACAGCGCGGGGTCGATCGGACATCGTGCTTGTTGCAGCCATGAAGAAGTCGCGTCTGCGACATTTTTCCGGTCGGGGGAACTGCCCCTTTTGCGAACGGTCCGTTGAAACACGCAAGCCAACCCTAGGAGATAACCATGCCCGCATTCCGCGCGGAAGTTCCCCACGGCCTGGGCCAAGAGGAAGCCACTCAGCGTCTGAAAGGATTCATGGAGCAGGTCACGAAACGATTCGAGGACCAGATTTCGGCCGTCGACGGCGCCTGGACCGACCATGTGCTGAATTTCTCCCTGTCGACCAACGGCATCACGATCAAGGGCGCGCTGACCGTCGAGGAGGACAAGGCGCGCGTGGAAGGCCAGTTGCCCCTGCTGGCCTCGCCGTTCAAGGGCATGATCGAGAAGTCGATCGCGGGCGAGTTGTCGCAGGCGCTGGCGTAGGCAACGGGTGGGGGGAAAGCCAACAGGGCTGTCGCCTCACCGGAAGCGCCAGCCCTGGATGGTGAACCCAAAAAACCTTCGGTCGATTGCGACGAGTGGAGTCGCTGCGAGAAAGGCGGGAGTCGGGCGTGCTTCTGCACTAGCCGTGGATTGACTCCGGCCAACGCTCTAATGTTGGTCCCTCTGCCGGAATGGCGACCGAAGGTTTTAATGCCTGGAGAATGGCAGGCGGCTCATTCGTCCGCCGTGCTGACCAAGATTATCGGCAATTCCCCGCCGCAGCCTGCATGGAATGTCCGCGGTTTCGGGGCTGGCAGCAGTCGCCTGACGCGGACCGGGGCACGAGCAAAGAAGCCCGCTTGCTGCGGAAGCCAGGCTTCCGGAGCGGTGACCTCTCTCTTGCCGCAGTCTAACGAAACCAGGTTGGCAGCTTGGGAGGTTTCGGCACCATCTTTTTCAGCCAGGACGGCGACGTGCCAGAATCCTCCGGCGCTGCGGCGGGCGCCGCTTCGGGTCTGGCGCGGCCGGCCGTAGCGACCTCTGCCAAGGAGTTCTCGTCGATCACGACGTACCGCCGCAGGAATTCGGGCCAGTAGCCTCGGAGCACGTGCTCGCACTGCGCGACTTCGCCTTTGCCCAAGTAGAAGTTTGCCAGGGCGATCTTCTTCAACAGCTCGTTGCGCTCCGTCTTGTCGAACCACCGGTCGAAGACTTGCACGTCGTCGATCCAGACGTCGCCCGGCCCCATCAGGTCGATCGCGACTCGCAAATCGGTCAGGCCGTGCGTGGGCAGGTCGTCGATGCGCACCAGGTAGCAGGCCCAGTCCGCCGTCAACGGCGGCGGCGCCTCCAGACGGTCGTCGCCGGCGCCGACCCGCGCCGGGCGATAGTAGGGCTGCCCGTCCAAGCGGCCTTCGATGGCCAGTTGCAGCGGCGGCTGCTTGTTCGGATCGTCGATCCGCAGCCAGACCCAGACCGAGATACGGCGGGTCGCCGGCACCGGGAAGGAATTGCTGCGGACCCAGGCCACGGGGCCGTCGCTGCGGATGCGCAGGGCGTTGCTGCCGGCGCGGCCCTGCCCCGCCACGATCTCTGTGGTGATGTCCGCGCCCCGCGAGCGGTCCCAGCCGGGCAACAGGTCGTCCGCCGAGGCAAGCTCGAAATCGGGATTGCCCAGCACCCGCAAAGGCGGCGGATCGCGGAGCTGATTGACGCGTTTGCGCAAGTCGTCGATCCCGTTACGGAGATCGACCAGCACCTCGCGGCCGACCTCGACCTGCCAATCGACGATCCGCACGTCCGGGACCGCGACGACGGCCGCCACCAAATCATACGGCTGCAGCGGCACGGTCCAAGTTTGCGTTCTCTCTTGAGGCACCAGCGGCGGGCAGAGGCGGTCGCCGAGCACGCGAAGTGCGCTGCCGCGAGGCGCGTCCAGCGTCACGGTCACGGAAACGGGCCAGGGCGAGTCGTTGACGGCGTAGAAGTACGTGCCATCGCTGCGACTCAGGCGGCGGACCACGACCGGCGGCACTTCCAGGGCGGTGTTGCTGGATGCCACGGTCTCGAAACGGCTGGCCGGCAATTGCCGGAACACGTCGGCCACGGGCAACAGCGCGTCTTGCTGGCCCATCACGGCCGTCCACCCGCCCTGGAACAGCACTTGGCTGTCCAGCGTCGCCAGGCTGTGGATTACGCCCTGCCGGTGGGCCGCGGCCGAGGAAGCGATCTGCGTCAGCAGCCAGGACGCGGTCTTGCCGGCGCCGAACGGCCCGCTGGTTTGGAACGAAGCCGTGGGAAACGTCTGCGGCTCGTGGTACAGCAAGCTGCCCGTCCACGCGCTGAATCGCGCATTCGTGCCAGCGTCGCCTGCCGCACGGCCCGGCCGCGAAAACAACTGATCCAGTTCGGTCGAAGTGCGCAGTTGCAGATTGGCGGCTTGGGCCTGCAGCGCATTCAGCGGCGCCCAGCGATAAGGCCGCAGCAGCACCACGCGCTGGTCGTCGCGATAGCTCAGCGGATCGATCCCGACGCGCAGCAACTGCCGTTTGTAGTCCGAGTGCTCCGGCAAGGCGGGCGTCAACTCGGCCTCGATTTGCGGATCCGTGAGCAGTTCGGCGCCGGCCAGGTACAGTTTGCCGCTTGGGGCCAGCTTGGCCAATTCGGCAGCCGCGGATTCGTAGAAGTCCGCCAGTTTTCGGGCGCGCCAATTCAACCAACGCTCGCGTCCATCGCCTGCCAGGAACATCGCCTGCAAACGGCGGTCCGTGCCGCCTAGACCCGCCATGTCGAGCCGCTCCTCGGCCGCGAACCGGCGGACCGTCGTGTCGTCTTGAGCCCACTCGGCGTCGGGCAACTGGGCGTAGGTCTGCGGGCCCAGTTGGACGGCGACGCCGCCAAACGAGCGATGTTGCCCGTACCGCTGGCCCAGTTCCAGCATCACACGCTGCATGGCCTGTTGCACGGCTGGCGAGAGGGGGTTGTAAACGGGGCCCGTGGCGCGGTCGGCCGCGAATGACTGCTTCCACGTGCGGCCGTCCCCGGCGACCATTTCGATGCCCACGCTTTCCGGCGGCAGCGTCTGCCGGCGGCGCAGGGTTTCCAGTTCGGGCAGCGGCGTGCTGAAGTGCAGCGCCGGCACCAGCGTCAGTCCTTCGCGGTCAAACAGCCGGAATAGCAGTTCCAGGATGTCCTTGCGGACCGGGTCCTGACCCGTGCCGAAGAACACGCCGCTGTCGTACTTCGGCGTCGAGTGCAACACGGCGCTGGGATAGATCGCCCCGCCTTCGTGCCAGACCGCCAGCATCGCCCCGTTGTGCCCGGTGTGCTTCAAGTACTCGACGAACCGCGATCCGGCCTGCAGAAACGTCACCCAGTCGGTCAAGCTCCGATCGCTGCCTGCGTCCAAGGTGTCGCCGGCCAAGAACGCGTCGGCCAACAAGGGCCGGTCGAAGTACTGGGCCAGGAGACGAGCGTCCGGGATGCCGGCAGCCGGCCGCGCCGGCAACGCGGCCGGGCCGGAAAGGACGCGCAACGTTCCAAAGGCCGCCGGCACGTCGTCGCGGCGATTGGCGATCATCAGAAACGGGGTCGTCGTGCGCGGCCAGAAGACCAGGCGATGCCGCTCCCAGCCAGCGCCCGGCGTGCTGCTTCTCGACTCGACATCCGCACCGGAATTCAGGCCGATCGGCGTGACCATGCCCGCCGCGTTCGGTTCCACGACGCTGATGCCCAGCGTCTGCGCGGCTTGGGCCGGGTACTCCACCTCCACCACGTGCGGGACGCCGAGTTGTTCGACGGGCAACGGATAGGCTTGCCAGCCGCCTGGCAGCAATTCGATCCACTCCCGGCCAGCCTCCTTGCGCAGTTGGCTCAGGCGATTGCCGATGGGGGTTTCGTGGCCGCTGGAATCCAAACCCGGCAACCATTTCCAGTGGGGCAGCTTGGGAAGCGACTTCCAGAGACGGCTGGTCGAATCGCCGACGCTCCCGCCGCCGAGGCCGGTCTTGTTCGTTGGCAAGCCCGCGTCGATCTGCGGCTGCGTCTCGGCCACCACGTGCCAGGGTGCCGCAGCCGGCGGACTCGGCTGCCCCCGGAGCACGACCAACTGGACGCTGCGCCGGCACAGGTCCTTGGCCGGCGCGAAACGCGTCGGCAGCCGCCGCTTGCCGAGCGTGAAGTGCAAATCGTAGACGCCTTCCTGTTCGGGCAAGGCCAGCGAAAAAGGGCCGATTTCCTGCGGCTTGCCATCCGCCCCGACGCGCGCTTCGCGGCTCTCCTCCCACAACTCGGCGTCCCCTCGGGCCGGCTGCAGGCGGACCGTGCAGACCAGCGGATCGTCCGCCTCGACACCGCTGACCGAGTTGGGCGCGACGCGAAATTCGAACCTCTCTCCCGCGGCGAAGACCAGCGAATCTCGGTCAAAGCGAACCCGCAAATCGTCCCCCGGCTCGCGGCGGACCAGCAACCGGTTGCCCCGCTCGTCCAGGATCGACGTGTACGGCTCGGTCAGGAGTCTGCCCAGCGGAATCGCCACGCGCTGGACCGCCTCGGGCTGACCATCGGGAACCAGGTAGACGGACAGCTCGGCCGTGCGGGCCGCCGTGACGCGCAGTCGAACGCCGTCATAGGTACGCGGCGTACAGGGAACCACGACGATGGCGTCGCCTTCGACGTGCATCGACCCCGCTTCGTCGGGCGACAGTCCCACGGGCTCGAACTCGCGGATGCAACTCGCCATGACGGGCTGCGTCCGACCGTTGTCGACGCGAATTTCGCCGGACCAGCGACGCGCGGCACCGCCGCCCCACGCCACCCAGATCCGCGCGTCGAAGTCCTGCCCCCAAGCCGGCCAGGCAAGCAAGCACACCGCGCACAGCAAGACCGCTCGCGACCAACGGCTGCCAAGACCGCGGCGTTCGCATCCGATGCTTCTTGTTGGCAGCCATTCTGCCATGAACGGACGTCCTTGTCCGAACACGAGTTGTTGACGCAAAAACGGGCGGGATTATAAACAGGCTCGGCAAATGAAAACTACCCCAATTTAACCCAGCCCGTCCAAAAGCAGAGGCGATAGCGGCGACAGCTGAGCTGGCTGTGACGACTCGGCCGCCCGCTGGAATTCATCCAGTGCGGCGTCCAACTGCTCGACCGCCTCCTGACAGCGGCTGGCGACTTCATTCGCCTCCCAGCGGTCGTCGGGTTTGGCGAACAGCTCCCGCCGCCCGTCGTGCCTCCGGACCAGCAGCCACGCGGGCGTCCGCAGGGCCTGAACAACAGGTGCCGTTGTCGCGGCTCGATCGCGCCAAGCCGGCGGGTCGAAGCCTGCTAGCGGAAGCAGACTCTGGCCCCACCGCGGCCCGTCGTCGGCAGCCAGCGCACACACATCGCACAAGCTGGCACAAAAATCAGGCGGCTGCACCAGTTCGTGACAGCGCACGGCGGCGCCGCGATCTTGTGGCAGGCGGATGAGGCAGGGCACGTGGACTTGTTCCCCCTGTACCACTTCGTCGCTGCCGCCCACCCAATGATGTTCGCCCAGCGGATACCCCCGCGGCGATGTCATGGCCAGCAACGTCCGCTCCCAACCCGCCGTGGCCTGGGCCGTCTCCAGGAAGGCCCCCAAGCAATCGTCCAGCAGCGCGACTTGCCCCGCGTAGGCGTGCAGGTAACCCAGCACTTCGTCCGGATCAGGTGACGCGCCGAATCGCTTGACGGGCGGTGTGCTCAATTCCGGCGGCAGCGGATCGTCTTCGTCCGCAAATTGATTGCGAAATTCAATCGGCGCGTCCCACGCTCCGGCCATGCCGCGGGCGTGGATCCACAGCAAAAACGGTTCGGGCGCGCGCTGCAGCCAGTGGGCTGCCGCGGCGAACAGCTGGGCCATCTGCGTCTGGACGACTTCACTCGCCGGTCGTTCGGCGGCCGGCAACGTCAAGACGACCCGATCCGAAAAGCTCTCCGTCCCCGGCAGCTCGACAATTTGCGGTTCGTCGGTGACCAGCGCGCAGTGAATCCCACGGGCGGCCGCCATCTCCGGCAGACTGCGCACCGGCCGGTCAGACGACATGGCGTGCAGGCCCTGCCAGTAGGAACGGTAGACCGTGGGCAGATCGATGGCGTCGGCCAGGGCAAACTCGAAGAGCACCGACCGAGCCGCGAGCCGGTTCCAGTTGGGCGTCTCGATCCACGTATTGCCGTACGGTCCTAAGTAGCCCGCACCCAGGCGATCAATGACGATGACGATGGCGTTATCCATGAATCTGTAACAACTCCAAAATCCGAATAGCAAGACGCCGATCATCTGACAGCGCCGGCAAACATCTGAAACACCTCCAGCGTCGCGCGGGCCATGACATCCGAATTGCGATCTTCGTGTACGGCCTGTTGGCCGGCGGCAGCGTGTCGGCGGCGGCGCGGCTCGTCCCGAAGCAGGTCGGCGATCGCGCCCGCGAGTGCGTGCGGGTCGTGAGGCGGCGTCAGGCAACCGCCGCCGGTGGACGCGATCAGTTCGGGAAAGGAACCGTGATCCGGCAATACGACGGGAACGCCGGCCGCGAGAGCTTCCAACACGAACAGGCCCTTCGGCTCGCGATGCGTCGTCGGCACGGACATGAGATCGAGCGTGCGCAGGAATTCCGCCTTGCCGCGCCGATCCACTTCGCCCACATATCGAAACGCATCGCCCAAGCCCGCCCTCCGTAGCTTGTCAAACTGGGACTCGACATACGGCCGGTGGTGTTCGCCCAGCCAGCCGGCGATGTGGAGTTGGACGTTATGCATACCGGCCATCCGCCGCAGTTCCAGGAAGGCGTCGACCAATACGTGCAAGCCTTTCTCCGGGGCTAAACGCGCCAGATAACCGATCGTCGGGGTGCGCGTCGGAGGACAGGACTGGCTCCGATCAGGACGATCGGTGCCTGCGCCGCTTTCCGGATCGCCATTTTCCAGCTGACGTGTCTGGCAGACGGCACACGGAGTGTGCCTGCTACTTTCAAAGTTCCGGATGTCGATGCCCAGCGGCACGATGTGCAGCTTGTCCGGCGGGATTCCGAAGTAGCTTGCCATGAAGTCGGCATAGTAACGGCTGTGTACCAGGAAGCCGTCCACGTCGCGCACCAGGTGGTAAATCTCATCAAAGGCGCGCGTCTTGTGCGGCTCAGGCAAGGACTCCAAGAACGCGTCGTCGCCCTGCAGCGTCACCAGCACGGGGACGGCGAGCGCGCGTTTCAACGCGGGAATACAGCCGCCGATCAGCATGTTGGTCAGCACGACCAGGCCGGGCCGTACGTCCGATGCCAGATAACGGCACAACCGCCGCACCTCTTTGCGTTGATAGCCGTGTTCGCCTCGCAGCATCGAAACCGCCAAATCGCCCAGAAACTTGGGATCGATCGCCGTGCTGCTCGCCGTAGCTCGCCGCAACAGCCAGGGCCGATCCAGGATCCGGTCCAGCACCGGCGGAAGCCAACGAAACAGCCTCGACTTCTGCTGCAGATAAACATTGATCCCGCCCAAAAACACGCGATCGACGCTCACGTCCTCCTCGTCCGTGCGGATCGGAGTGTACGTCGGGATCAACTGGATATCGACGCCCAACCGCGCCAACGCCGCCGCCAGCGTGTTGTCGTGCAGGCAAGACCCGCAATACATGCCGGCCGCGCCGGCGGTCAGGTAGGCGATGCGCATGGGGGGCGGTGATCGGTAATCGGTAATCGGTGGTCGGTGACCGGTGATCGGTAATCGGTAATCGGTAATCGGTGATCGGTGACCGGTGATCGGTGATCGGTGATCGGTGACCGGTGATCGGTGATCGGTGATCGGTGGTCGGTGGTCGGTGATCCGTGTCAGCGGCCAGTTGTCTAGGAACCCGTATCTCGCATCCCGCAACTCGCACCCCGTATCCCGTATCCCGCAACTCGCATCCCGTATCTCGCATCCCGTATCCCGCCACTCGCATCCCTCATCCCTCATCCCTCTTCACGGCGTTGATGAAGATGTCTTCGACCGACGACTGGTTGCCGGGCGGACGATCGATCAACGTGAGGTCCTGGGCGTGAACGAGTTGCCGGACGAGTTCGCCCCGCGGCACGCTGATGCCCGGCGTTACGACCGACGGGTGGACGACCACGCAGTCCCATTCCTGATGACCGAAGCTGAGCGACCAATTCATCGTCCAGGCGTATGAACGGACGAATTCCTCGTCGGTGGCTGCGGCGGCATCGGCGGGCACTGCCAGAATAACGAGGTCGGGCTTCATGGGCCGCACGAGTTGGTCGGCCGCTCGCTCCAGTTCGGCCAGCGACTTGCCCTCCGTCGGCCACGGCGTGACTTCCGCCACCGCCTGCGGATACAGTTGCTTCAGCGCCGAACCGGCAAGGCCGTCGAACGGCGGCATCGCGAGCACCTTCACCGGCTTGCCCTGCTTCAACAGACTCCTCGTTTTCGCAAGGAAATCCTGGGGCGGCCCGGCGTCGGTCAGGGAGACTTCTTTCCCGGTGACGGTGCGGCACAGTTCTTGCGCCATCCGCCGGTGGCCGTCCATGTTGGGATGGATTTCGTCGCTCATGGTCAGTCGCCACGCCCAGGCGTCTTTCGCGCGAAGCGACTCGCCGGCAGCGAACTGGTCGCAGACGGGGACCTTCAAACTGCGGCCCAATTCGCGAATCCTGTCGCAATAGCGGATCAACTTCTCGACAGGCCGGCTGCTGGTGCTGATCACCGCATTCGGCGTACACAGCACCACTTGAGCTTTCGCGTCGCGGCACCGTGCGACAAGCGTGGTGAGGTTTTCTACGAATTGGTCCTCCGGCACGCGCGTCATGTCGTTCAGGCCGAAACTGATGGTGACCAAGTTCGGCTTGTGTTGGAGCACGTCGCGGTCCAGTCGTGCCAGCCCTTGAATCGTCGTGTGTCCACTGATGCCGGCATTGATCACTTTGACCTGGGCCTGCGGCACCGCCTTGCGGATCGCAAGTTCGAGCATCTCCGGATAGGCGCGCCGGCCACCGGTGTGGTAGTAGACTCCGGTTACGCTGTCGCCCAGACAGACAATCGTGGCGGGCGAGGAACCGAACTCCAGCAGCGATCGCGCGGGAGACGCGGCGGCACCCTGCGCGATCGCAGGGTTCTGCGCTTGGCCCGCACTGGCCAACCACCCGCCCATCGCCAAAAAAACGACAAATCGAATCCCTGCGGTCCTGGGGAAACTCCGCAACGAGGGACGCATCGCATAAACCCTTTCATCAAGAGAAAGTCGTCCTCCCAGATCCCGGAAGTCACGAACCGGAGACGGTACCAGGTTCACCGTCGGTTTGAACCTCGTCTGACGCACCGCCCGGCTTCCTGACATTCCACGTCCAATGCCCGTCGCTGGTCGCTTGGACGGTATCGGGCGAGTAGCCCAATTGCGTGACGAATTGGCGGACTTCGTCCAGCGTGAACGCCGCGCGAAGTGAATCCTCGAACATCTTGCGCTGAGTCTCGTTCGCCGAGCCCACGTAGGTTTCGACGATTTGCTGCACCGCCTCGTCGCTGTCCGGCCGCAGCAGGTCGCGGCAAAACAGCAATCCACCCGGCCGCAGCACGCGCAGGCAGCCCTGCAGGACCGGCATGGGATCGGCAAAGTGGTGCAGCATGCCGTTGCACGCGACGCAATCAAAATAGGCATCGGCAAACAGCAGGTCCTTGGCGTCCGCCTGCGCCAACTGGACGCGGTCGATCACGCTGGCGATTTCGATATTCAAGCGGGCCATCTCCAGCATGCTGACGGACAGATCGGCCGCCATGATTCGCCCCTCGAAGCCCTGCCGGCACAACTCGACGGGGATCTGCGCTGTGCCCGTCCCCAGGTCCAGCAGATCGCCTCGCCCCCCCGCCGCGAGCAGGTCGGCCGCAAAACTGCGGTTGGCCTCCGAGTGGTCCATCGAGTCGTATTCCATCGCCAACTGGGGCGAATCGATCAGTTCCGTTTCCAACACGCGTGGTAATGACATGGGTTCCTCGGAAGGGGTCAGGGGTCAGGAGTCAGGGGGCAGGGGCTACGGCCCGGATTCGAGTCGGCGGCGACCGAACCTGCGGGGCCGCGTGAACTTACCAGCTTCGCCGGAACCTGAAACCCTAATCTTTCACCTAATCTTTCACCTAATCTCTTCTCTACTGCCTTGGAGGCGGGGGAGATTAAGTGAAAGACTAGGTGAAAGATTAGGTGAAAGATCGAGATGCTCTTGGTCCCAGCCATGCTAGAGTCGCCACTGTTACAAATTCCTGTAGCCATCAGGTTTCGATCAGTTTACCCAATTCCCGCTCGAATTCCTCCCGGCCGACGGTAATTTCCAGTTCGATTGTCAACGCCCAAACGGGCACATTGCCGAGTTCTGCGAGGTTGATTTTGACCAAATCCTTGTGCGTACACAACACGGCGGCGACGTTGTCCAGATTGTCCAGCCAGCGGCACAACGATTCTACGTCCGCCCAAGTATACGCATGGTGGTCCGGGAATTCGCGGAAGCCGATCAATTGGCAGCCGAGGCCGGCCAGCGTGTGGCGGAACCCGGCCGGGTTGCCGATTCCGCAAAAGGCGGCCACGCGCCGGCCTGCGAACTGGCCCGCGTCGCCCAGGCTGCCCTCAGCCGATTTCAAACCGCACGGCCTTTGCACGGCCTCCAGCCAAAGCGCCTGCGGCGCGAGCTGCCTGACGCGTTGCCGGATCGCCTCGCGCTGTGGATCGCCGACCGCATCGCTGCGCGACAAGACCACAGCATCCGCTCGCTTCAGTCCGGACATCGGCTCGCGCAACATGCCGCGGGGAAAAACGCGTTCATACCCAAACGGCTCCAGCGCGTCCAGCAGCACGACGTCCAAATCGCGATGGATCCGCCGATGCTGAAAGGCGTCGTCCAGCACAATCAACGTGGCGCCTTGCTCGCGGATCGCCTGTTCCGCCGCGACCACCCGCCGCGGGTCTTGCACGTGCGGCGTGCCGGGCAGCTTGTCGGCCAGTTCCAGGGCTTCGTCATTGGGGGCGCCCGACGGGGCCTTGTAACCCCGGCTCACAATCGCGACGGCGACCCCGCGCGTCTGGAACCAGCGTACCAGCCACTGGACCATCGGCGTCTTGCCCGTTCCGCCCAAGGTCAGGTTGCCGACGCTGACCACCGGTGCGGCGACGCGGCGAACCCGGGCCCAGTGCCGATCGTAGCAGGCGTTTCGCATCGTCACGACTAGCGTGTACAACGAACCTGCGACCGCCAGCAGACCGCGCAGAAGGCTGGGCAGCCATCCGCGCCTCCGCCCGCTGACCAGTTCTCGAAACCGCGTGGCATCCACGAGACGATTCCCATTTTGGAGTGCGGCGTCTTGTCGCCGCTTTGGGGCCGACGTTGCGCCGCATCGGTCTGACAGGGTTCAATTCCTCGGCTGGCGCAGTTCCGCAGCGATGTCGGCGTTCAGCCAAAGCGGCGACAAGGCGCCGCACTCCAAAACGGCTGCAGCAGCACTTCGGTTCACGTCATCCGCGCGCAAATGGCGTCGGCCATTTCACGGGTTCCCACGGCGGTCGGATCGTCGCGATGCGGTTTCAGGTCGTACGTCACGTACTTGCCTTCGGCGATCACCGCCGCGACGGCCTTCTCCAGGCGATCCGCCGCCTCCAACTCGCCCAGGTGCCGCAGCATGAGCATGCCGGACAAGATGACCGCCGTCGGGTTGACCTTGTTCAGTCCCTTGTACTTCGGAGCGCTGCCGTGCGTGGCCTCGAAGACCGCGCCGCCCGGCCCGATGTTCGCGCCGGGCGCGACACCCAGGCCGCCGACCAGGCCGGCGCCCAGATCGCTGACGATGTCGCCGTACAAGTTGGGCAGCACGAGCACGTCGTACAGTTCCGGCTTCTGCGTCAGCTGCATGCACATGTTGTCGACGATCCGCTCCTCGAACTGGATGTCCGGATAGTCCTTGGCGACCCGTTGCGCCGTCGCCAGGTACAGGCCGTCGGTGTGCTTCATGATGTTCGCCTTGTGGACCGCCGTCACTTTCTTGCGGCCGTTGTGACGGGCATAGTCGAACGCACAGCGGACGATGCGTTCGGTGCCCGGCACGCTGATCGGCTTGATGGAAATACCTGTCAGGTCAGCGGGCATCTTGATCTTGCGGTCTGACGGCAGACTATTGATGAACTCGATCAGGCGCGCCGTCTCCTCCTTGCCGGCCTGGAATTCGACGCCCGCGTACAGGTCCTCGGTGTTCTCCCGCACGATGACGATGTCCACGCCCAGGTGCTCGAAGAAGGTGCGGACGCCCGGATAGTGCTTGCAGGGCCGAATGCAGGCAAACAGGCCCAATTCCTGGCGTAGAAACACATTGATACTGCGGAATCCCGTGCCGACCGGCGTGGTGATGGGAGCCTTCAGCGCGCACTTGGTCCGCCGGACGCTCTCCAGCACGCTGTCCGGGATGGGCGTTCCCGTGCGCGCCATGACGTCGATCCCGGCCTCTTGGACGTCCCAGTGGATCGCGACTCCCGTGGCGTCGATGCAGCGACGCGCCGCCTCCGCCAGTTCCGGTCCCGTGCCGTCGCCCGTGATCAGTGTTACTTCATGTGCCATGTACATTGTCTCCCGTGGAATTAGTGGTCAGGCGTCAGTGGTCAGGCGTCAGTGGTCAGGCGGCGAGGTTTCGCTGCCTGTTGCCCGATCTCGGGCGGCACGGGTCTGTCGATCCGTGCCGTACGACTCGGGAGATCCGTGCTACCGAGTATTTTCGCGAAAAGCCGGCCCCATTCTCGTCTGACGACTGCTGAACGGGCACCTATTATCCTCAGCTGGGCTGTCGGATCAAGATGAGGAGCGACGGTGCGTTGGGACTCGCTTGCGCACACGGGCTTGGCTCGCCAACGCAATCTGGCAAGCAGTTGATAAACGCGGCGCCGGTTAGGGACGATCACCTTCGCCCCCTTGTTCGTACGCCTGCCGTTCGAACGGATTATCGCGGTACGGCCGGCGGCGCATCAGCCAGAGTACCAGGGAGCAGCCGAGGTAGGCAGGCCCCATGAACGGTCCCCAGCGTTCAAATTGGCGAACGTGGACCAGTTCGTGTTGGCGGCAGATGTCCAGGGCCGCATCGGTTTGCCCCAGGACCGTGTGGCCCAACGTAAACGCCATCGTGAATTGCCCCAAGGGGAACCGGTGCAGCAGCCACTTCACGCCGCCGCCGTAGAACTCGATCACGCGGCCACGAATTCGGCCGCGGCCGCCTGTGCACAGGCCGATCATGCCGATGAGCAGCCCAAGGACGGTGTACGGCGAGGCCCAAATCATGCCGAGAACGCTAAGCGGAACGGTGATGATTCTCTTCGCCATTCTGATTGGCCTCATCCCCAGATCGCCCCGGTCAAGCATTCAACCGCCAGATCGTAAAGTTCAGCACGCTGGCGAACGCGACCCAGAGCAAGTACGGCGACATCAGAATGGCAGCGGCCTTCGACTTGGGCCAAAACGCGACCGCCGTGGCGGCGATGGCCGCCAGCAGGATCAGGACTTCCAGGAACGCGGCCCCCGGCATGTGGAACCCGAAGAAAATCCACGACCACGCCGCATTTAGCGCCAACTGGACGGCGAACAGCGTCAGCGGCCGACGCGCCTGCCCCCACCCGCCCTGCCGCCAGACCAGCCACGCGGCCACCGCCATGCAGATGTACAACACGGTCCACACGGGCCCGAAGAGCCAATTGGGCGGATTCCAGGACGGCTTGGCCAGCGTGGCGTACCACGTGGGAATGTTCGCGGTGGTGGCGACGGAACCCAGCCCCGCTGCCGCAAAGCAGATGATCTGGATGACGACCAGTGCGGTGGCCTGTTTGGTCGGGGATATCGCGGGTGTCATATTATCCATCCCAAAGCCCAGTTCGCGTCCTCACGGTTTAGTGGCGGTCGGGGTTCACCGTCATAGATGTAGTCATTGTAACCAGCCGCATCGTAAACACGATCCAGGACCTGTCTGAGATCGAGCCGGGCATCGGGGTGCGGGGCCAGAAGCGGGATTGGGATCACAGGCAGTGGATCGCGCAATCCGAAAGGCCAGAGACCCGCTCCGGGACGCTCCTCGGTGCGGCCTACCAGGGCATAGTAGTCACATTCCGGCAGGTCCTCCATCGGCATCCGCGGCCCGCCGCGCAGCAGATCAAGCTCCACAAAATGGACCGCACTACGCAGCAACTCGGAGCGTTTGGCCACATATTGCTCGCGATCCGGCCCAGGCTGCTTGTTGGACGGGCTGAGTAGTTCGATGATGGTCACGATGCGCCACGTCTGCCGGTCACGGATTTCCAGAAACGAGAGACGTTCGATATCCACAGCGGGCAATTGAACTCGCCTGGGAGCTTTCAAGGTGGCCGTTGATGCCGCCCCGACGTGCGGGCGAGGCCGAGCGACCGTCGCGTCGCCGCGTCCGATGAAACGACGCGGGTCCTCGGGCAGTTCGTGAATGTAGACATGCTCGTCGATCTTGGCGATGAAGTGCGGGCGGATTTGCGCCGTCAGAAACTCGGCCGCCGCGGGACAAAACCGCTCGTGAAAATCGTGCCAGACCGTTTCCTGCTCCAAATACGGATTCATGCCGGGAAAGGGGGATGGCATCACGGCCTCCACGCTGTGGTGTGCTCCTGGTACTCCGCCGGCTCACAGCTCGAACACGGCTCTCAGTCCTTCGCCGACCCGTTCCATGTCGGCCTCGCTCAAGTGCCCCAAGCACCGCACGAAACGCCGGGTGGAAACCGAGCGCACTTGGAACGTATCTGCGGTGGACGGTTTGTCCAGCTTGTTCGATGCGTCGGGATCGAGTGGAACCAGCCAATCGCATCCTTGGAAGCGGTCTTGCCAAGCAGTGACGGGAACCACGACCCGCAACGCCAATACGCCAAGTGCGTCGCGGTTGACCACAATTGCCGGACGCATCTTGCGGATCTCGTCGCCAACAGTCGGATCGAGATTGACGAGCCAGATCTCACCTTTCGAGATCGTCATCGGCAAACTCCTCCGCGTCCAGCGCGGTCCACTCGGTCAAGTTGCCACCGGGCTCATACATGTCGCTGACGCTGACCGCAGCAGATCGCATTCGGCGATCACCTTCTGTTTCGGGGTCCGATGTACGGGAAGCGAGGTTTTGGCGGACCAAACGCGTCGCCGCCTCTACCACCTCCAGACGCTCCGCATTACTCAAGTATCGAAGTTGTTCCAGAACCTGTGCGGTGCTCATCGCACACCCTTTCCGTCTCTCAGGCAGGCACACCGACGTTCGCCGGGACGGTATCGGCGCTCACCATTCCGTCCCTCCTAAGCTGCGATCTATTGTATCACGCTCGGCGACCAGGAGAAAGAGCCGGCTCTTCCCAGACGTGCAAACCAACGAGGCGATTCCCGCGTCGGAATTCCCGATCACGCGAAGGATCGCCTTTAATCCGGTCCGTCGCACTTCCGAAGAGGGTTACGACCGAAAAGTTCTCTCACCGCGATTGTGGGACGACGCTGATTTCATCGAAGAAGGCTTCCTCGTTGCACACCCCGTGCGGGCCCCCGTGGGCGACCTGTGCCACCAGACCGACCGTCTTGCCGGCGTACGGTTTCTCACGCTTTCAGCACGTGGTCCCGCATCCAGCGAACGTAGTGGCTGGCGTAGGCGTCCAGGTTTTCCGCCGCGCCGCCGCCGCGGATGGGCGAGCACATTTCGTAGTTGGCCCAGCCGTTGAAGCCGCCGTCGCGCAGGCCCTGGAAGAAGGCGCGGTAGTCGATGCTCCCTTCTCCAAAGCGGACGGCGCGAACCAGGTCGGGCTGAGCACGCTCGTAGTTGACCACCTCCGGCCGGTAGCGGTACCGCGGCAGCCGGACGTAGTCGGCGTTGGTCGTGATCGCGGTGTGCGGCGCCAATTGTCGCGCGGTCTCGTACAGGTTCTCGCCCCGCAGAGCCGGCGACCAGGCGTCGAAACCCAGCTTGCAGTTCGGCCGGCCGACGTCGCCCAGCAACTCCAGCAGCGCGTCGCTGTGGACCGCGATGTCGTGGTGGTTCTGGACGGCGATCGTGACATTTTCCGCGGCCGCCCGGTCGCAGATCTCGCGCAAAGCTCGCACCACGCGGTCCCAGACGGCTTGGGGGCTCTGGCCTTCGACCTCATACGCGGTAAAGACGCGGATGATATCGGCGTCAAGCTGCCGGGCCACGCGGGCCAGCGTTTGGACGTAAGCGATCTGCATTTCCAGGTACGGCACCTCGGCCGCGCCGGCGCCGGACAAATCGGTGTAAGCCGCGATCACGGCGCACTTGACGCCGTGTTCTCTTAGTGCGGAACGGAGGGACGCCAGCGACTGGTCGCTGACATCCAACGGCGACAGATGCGGCCGTTTGCCCATCAGCATCACGCCTTCGAAACCGAGTTGAGCCGCCCGCGCAAGGAAATCAGGCAGGTCCAACCGCTGTTGCCCCCACAAGCCCGCGTAGCTGACGGAAAACAGGCTGAGTTTCATCGGCGTTAGTCCTCCGGTCCAGTGATGGTTGGCAGATGCCTGGTAAGTGGTCTCCACGACCAGTATAACGTACCAGCCTAGCGTAATCGGAGGAATCCCAATGGCAGACTGCCCAGAAGCGGAGCATCCCCCGGAGTCTGATGCCGTCACGCGGGCCGAAGCGGACGAGCAGGAGTTTGCCTTGGCATCGCCGGATGGCATGTCCGAAGCGGAACGACTCCTGCGATCTCGGACTTATCCCCCCGTCTCGGGCGTCGAGGCGGCTCCTCGCCGCGGATTCCAGTTCACCATCGCCGGTCTCATGACGATGACTTTCTTCGTCGCCCTTGCCTTGGCCGGCCGACACTGGATGCCCCCCACCGTTTTTGCGGGACTGCTGGGATTGCTGACGGTATTGTGTTTGGTGTGGGTGATCGCTCGTCCGCCGGAGACCACCGCGGCTCGACTGATTTGGTGGGGAATCCTGCTTGCCTACCTCGTGGCGATCCTCGCCACATTGATACCGACGGCACCATGAGAGAAGGAAGCGAGCCGCCGGGGTCCGATGCGTTCCTCGAACCGCTTTTCCGCTTGTGACAACTGCCGGATTTCCTCGGCCGTCAATCCCCTCTATCTCGGATATCACCTTTCCGGCACCGGACCCTCCTTGGTCAGCGTCATGTAGCTCTCCGCCTGATCGGGATCCGGGACGAACTTGGGCCGCGACCACCATTGGCTGTCGGCGTTGCTGCTGGCCTTGGAATCGGTGGCGAGCGTGACCAGCACGGTGCGGCCGGCCGCGGCGCCCAGGGGCACGGACCAGCAGTGGTACGCGGTGTCCCAGAGGGTCTTTTCACTGGCGGGCATGCCGTCTTTCCAGTCGGGATTGGGTTGCGGGCCGAAATCGTACCCGTGCCGCAGACGGCCGTTGACGTACAGCCGCCCAATCGTACAGTTGCCGTACTTGTCCTGCTGGCTGCGCGTGTACACGCGCAGCGTCGAGTCCTTGGCTGGGACCCGCACCAGGTAGTCGATCGTCACTTCCGCGTCGTTGCCATAGTTGAGGAATGTGAACGGGACGGACTGCTTCTCGCCGGGCACCTGGAAGTTGGGCCGGTGCAGAGGTACGTACTCGCCGCCCCGGTCCAGCCCCGAGTCGATCAAGATGTAGCGGCCGTTCTCGTGCCCGTCGCCGAAGTACTGGTCGTGCTGCACCGCCTGCACGCCCCGCTTGACGAACACCAGGTTAGCCGGGAACGTCACGCTGAACGTCATTTCCGCCGGTGCGCCCTGCTCGGCCGGCTTCGGCGCCGCGACGGGCTGGTCGTTGACGAGGACCTCCGCAAAGCTCGTCGCACTTCGGAACGCCACCTCGCCCCGGTCCGGCTTGCCGGGCTCGATCGCGTCCAGAGTCAGGACGGTGAAGGCATCGGTCTCGTAGAAACGCGAGATGCAGACCCCGTCCGGGATGCGAGTCACCGAGATCTCGGTCCGGTCCGGCACACCGGGGACCAGGGCATAGCGGACTGTGGGGTTGAGGCCCAGGATGGCACCGTCGCTGATGGCGGGCCAGCCCGGCAGGTTCAGGCGGGTCGGGTAGCGGTTTAGGCCCGTGGCGCGGGCGTACAGTTCGCGGCCGTCAGGGCCGACCATGCGATGCGTCCGCTCGTCGGCAAAGTACTTGTAGACCAGCCCGTCGCGGTCCTGATACATGCAGGCCAGGTCCGGTTCCCAGCGTTCGGGCGCAAAGTACGGTTCAAGCTGCTGGCGAGAAAACAACTGGGCGCGCCAGAGCATGTGGACCAAAACTCCCTGGTTGGCCCGCAAGCTCTGGAGCGTGCCGGGGAACTGAGCCGGGCCGCCCAAGGCGTCAGAGCAGGCTGTGACGACATGACGCAGGAAGTTGGATTCTGCTTGGATCGTCGGCACCCACGCCCCGTGGTGCGGCCCGTGAATGAACGCCGACACGGGCCGCTGGTGGGTCATCCAACGGATGCGCGTCGCGTCGCCGCCCCAGACCTGCTGGTAGCGCAGCGGCCAGCGCACCGCGAACGCGATGCTGTGCGGTCCGTACTCCGCGGCCATCGGCACCGTGGGATTGCGGAGCAGCAACTCGCGAAATTGCTCGACGCTGCCCTGGGCCGCGGCCTTGCCCTCGATCACGCCGTTGCCGAAATCGCCGACACAGCCGCCGACATCCTCGTAGTTCGCGTCCGTGCCCGTCTCTTCACGCCACTTGATCATCATGTCGGTGTGATATTGGCGCCAGCGGGCAGACAGCGGATCGAGGTACAGCAACTGGTTGTCCTTGGCTTTGTCGAACGTCATGAGGTCCTGGCTGCTCGTGGCATACCTGTACAGGCTCATCCGCCGGGTGAGCCCGAAGTCCCCTATCCGGTCGCGGACGAAGACCGGCGAATTGTAGTTGACGCAGTACGTGTTGACGTACGCCATGGTGTGGAAGCCGAGCGACTGGGCGGCCTTGACGCGCTCGGCGTATCCTGCGCGCGGCGTCCAGTCGGGCAACTCGCGGTCGAACTCCGGGGCCCGCGCGTTCCATTCGTGCAGCAGCACGGTTTCGGGATCGAAGACGGTCGCCAGCGCCCGCAGTCCGGCGGGGTCCCCCTTCTCGTACTCGTCGATAATGACCTTGATCCGGCCGGCCCATTTGACAGCGGCCCGGGCGCGCAGTTCCTCGGCGAACGCCCGCGCATACCAATCCCGGTACGGCGTCATGGCGGCGACCCAGCCGCCGTCGAAGGCATCCAGCCGCCACGTGACGGACTCGACGCTCTTCTGCGGCTCGAATGGCATCAGGTTCAAATGCTCGATGGCCACGGAAAAGCTCTTGCCGCTCCAGTTCAGGAAGAAGAAGTCCGGGGGACATGCGGGCGCTTCGACCCACAGTCCTAGGCTGCCCTGACGTCCCTCGACGGCGACCACCGGCGCCTCCCAGAACGGCGTCCCGCCCAGGGTTCTCAGTCCCGGCGTCTCGTGGCAGTCGTACAGATTGCCGCCGAAGCTGGCTACGTACACGCGGTGTTCGGGGTGCAGGTTGGCAACGGGGGCCTGCACGCCGTACACGCCCCCCGCCGGGCTCGAACCCGTGGCGCGAAACAGCAGTGCGCCGGTTTTCGGGTCGGTCCAGGCAGCAATGGCCAGGGTCTCTTCGGGAAACGTCTGCTTGCCGTTGCTCAGCCCGGTCCAGGTCATCTGCACGCCGCCCTCGATGTCCGCCGTCGTCCACACCGACCCGGCGTGCGGCCGGTGCATGGTGGGGTAACTGGCTCTGGGGTCGGCTTGCTGGCTCAGCGGGTGGGTCCCCCACGGACTGTGCAGGTTGCCGACCGCCTCCGGCATGCCGGTCACGTGCCCCAATCCGGACGGGATGCCCGCCTCGTCGGCAACGGCCGCGTCGGCATGCACCTCGCCCGTGCTCAGGTTCGTGACCGCCACGACCATGCCGTCGCGAAAGGTCGCGGCCAGGCGGGCCGTCCGGACGGTGACCGTACGTAACTGCCCGTCGATCTGCACACCCGGTGCGGCGTCTGCGGTGAACGCGCTGCCGAAGGCGGACATGGCGAACACGGCGAAGCCGGTCGTGCCGCGGATCGCGCCGACTCGGACCATGCTGAACTTGGACATGCTCGTGCCTCCCGTGGTGTGATGCCAGACAGAACCCTATCACACGGCAAACGTCTGGTCCAGGATGCGGATCTGCCGGCCGTCCGCGTCCGCTTGCAGATCGGGGTATCCGTCGCCCAGCACGAAGGCCCACCAGACCACCGGTCCGGCCTTTTCGAGCGGGCACACCAGCGAAAGCTGGCCGCGCGATCCGGGCAGCCGGTGCAGATTGGCGCCGGTGAGCTGGGCTTGGGGGCTGGTCACCCAGAGCTGCACGCCGTCGAGCGTCAGCAGGGCCCAGTTGGCCTCGACCCACCACGCACAGGCCGGATGGCCGTGCCAGTGGTAAGTGGCCTGCAGCGGCTGCTTGCCTTCCAGTTGGTCGGCGGCGACGACCAGGTTCTTGCCCGAAAGCCACACGTGCCGCACCAGTTTTGTCAGCTGCGCCGCAGACGGGTAGCAAGCGGTCAGGTCGATTGCCACGTGACGGAGGCTCGGCCCAACCTCTTCCAGGACCAGGCGGCGGGGCTGCTTCTGGGTCTGCGGCGTACCGTTGATCAGCGGGGCGTTGTGCGCGGTGGGCCCCACGGTGAATTCGCGCTCGTCCCCTTTCGCATATTGCTGATAGCCCGGGTCCGCGATCAGCCACTTGCCGCGCGTGCCCAAGACCAGCGTACCGTTGTCGCTCGGCAGGTGCCCCATCGGCGAGTTGGCACACGACACGGCCACGGCGACATCGCCCGCGTCCCAGCCGGTGCGGAGCACAGCCGCATAATGGGCGTCCAGCGCGCCGGCGGGCGGCGTTTCCCCGGACAACTTGCCCGGCGCCGAGCGCAACGCGGCCAAGCCGTCGGTGCGGAACCAGTCCACTGGACAACGCGCCACGTGCCACGCGCGCGTAGCAGTGCCGCGCAGACTCAACAGCTTCGCCTGGGCCGAAAGATGGAACGGCATCTCGCGGGGCTCCACGTCGCCGATCTCCGCCACTTGCTCCGCAGTTCCCGGCGCAGCGAGCATGTAGGACTCGTCCAGGAAGTGGTCGAGATGGGGGTGATCCAGAATCGGTGATCGGTCCTTTTCGGGCAGCGTGCTGAGCCAGTCGGCGATAAAGTCCAGCACGTAGCCGTCGTAGGCCACACCCTCGCTGAATCCTGTCGCCCGCAGTTCCAGCACTGCTCCGAACAACGCGTTGAGTCGCGCATTCAGCCCCGGAACGGCGGGGTGCTGCGCGGCGACAGCCATCAACGCATCGCCCACTGTGCTGATCAGGCCGATGTTGTGCAAGGCGGTATGAGGCGCATTGCGGCGGAGGATGTCGTCCTTGGTCGGCTCCCCGAATCCCTGCTTGGCGGAGGCCCTCAGACGCGCCTCCACGTGGCGGCGGCACGCTTCGCGCAGCTTGCGCCGCAGGTCGTCTGCTATCCATTTCCAGCGGGTGCAAGCCGTCCACAGAACGCGTCCCGTGTGAGCGGAATCGAGGCTTTTTCCGTACTGTGGCCAATCCGCCAAGGCCGCCAGATCGGCCTCGGCCGCATTCCGGGCTTCCTTTTCCTCAAACCACTCCGCGACCCAACCCAGGGCCAAGATCCGCTCCTCGAGAGTCCACGACAGCCACGTCGACCAGGGATAGCCGGGAATGCCGGGGACCTGCACGTCGGGCACCGTCAGACTCGCCAGCGGCAGCGGATAGGCGAGCTTGCGGCCGATCCGATAGTAGTCTACGACCAGACGCCGTTGCTGAAGGTGGAATTCCGCCCGGCGGCACATCTCCGCCTCCACGACGGTCTGGTCCAAGGCCGTCCCCGGACGGGCTGGCTCTCCGTCCGCCGCGCAACAGCGCCAGCCGCCCCCTGCCGTCCACGCAGACGCCGCGCCGCACGCCGCCAGAACCCTGATGAACTCTCTGCGCGTCGAATCGTTGTTCATCGCTCCCTCCCCTGGAAAGACCATCAGCGCTCCACGACGGTAGCCCGGCCTGAGTGAGTCTTGCTGCCAGACGGGGCCGTGTCAATCGCCCCTCATCCCTTCATCGTGCGTGCTCGCAGGCGAACTAAACGGCGAGGTCGAAGGTGGGACCATGATTTGCAGAGGAGCCCATGCGTTTTCCGGTCCGCCTGAGCACTTGCTTCCTTGGACACGAACGCTTGCCATCAGACCTGCCGCAGTGCCGATCGCAGTTCGCGGAGCAGCGTCTCCACGTCGCCGGCGGTGTTGTATCCGTGAATGGCGACGCGCAGTCGCCCGGCGTGGGACATGACGTGGATGTTCCGCTGGTGCAGGTACTGATGAATCTCGGCCGCCTTGGGATGACGGAAAGCCAGGATTCCCGCGATCGGTCCATTGGGCGGCGTCAACATTTCGAGGGGGAGTGACCGCAGTTCACGGTGGCACTCCTCGGCCAACGGCTGGGCCGCAGCGTGAATCTGCGCGACGCCGACGCCGCGCAGGTACTCCAAGGCCGCCCGGATCGCGTAGACGGCCGCGAAATTCGGCATGCCGACGGCGAAACTCGCCGCTCCCGGCTGGCTGACCGCGCGTTCGAATCGGTCGGCTCCGAACGCATCCTGCAAGTGAAACCAGCCGCCCGCCGGAACGGTCCAGCGATCCGCGACCCGCTGCGGCACACCGACCAGGCCTCCGCCGTGCGTGGCCAAGATCCACTTGTGGCTGCTGCTCACGATCAAATCGACATCGGGCAGATCCAACGGCATGCGTCCGAAAGCCTGCGTCACGTCCACGGCCACCAGGGCAGGAGAATGGCGGCGAATCGTCAGGATCGTTTCAGCCAGCGGCAAGACAAAGCCGTTGTAGAAGCTGACCAGCGAGGTCGTCACCAACCGGGTCCGCGGCGAAAGCAACGGGATCAGGTCGTCCACGCGCAACGCCCCTTGCACCGACCGCCACACCCGCACCGTGGCTCGGCAACTCGGCTGCAGCCAGGGCGTGACGCCGGCGGGAAAGTCGAGATCGTTGACGACCACTTCGTCGCCGGGCTGGAGCTGCAGCGCCAGAGCCGCCAGGTTGTACGCCTCGGACGAGCACGAACAGACGGCGACCTCGTTGGCCGTCAATCCATAGAACTCGGCCACGAGTTCCTTCGCCGCGTCCAACTGGCGGAAATGCGGCTCGCGGCCGTCCATGCCGGCCTGCTTGTCCGCGTAGTACTGCCACAACGCGTCCCGCACGCACAGCGGGGGAATGCCCTCCGCAGCCGTATTCAAATAGGTCATGCCTGGCAAAGAGGGGAAGTCGCGATTCCGCGTTTCTGGCGTTAACATGTGCGTCTCCTTTGGCGACGTTCGAGGCGCGCTCAATCCCGGCCAAAACAGATAAACGCGTCCAAGGCGATCCCCAGCAGGTAGTGCTGCCCCAGTCCGGACAACAAGGATTGCGTGCGCAGCGCCAAGGCTCCCCAGAGCAGTCCGGCGAGGATCGCGCCGAACGTCTCTGACGCGGGGCCGCCGATGTGCAGCAGGGCCGACGCCATCGTCTGAATCAGGACCGCGTTCACATCCCCGAGCGAGGAACGCAACCCAAACAGCAGGAAGCCGCGAAAGTGGAACTCCCAGCCGACATAGAACAGGAAATAGGTCGATGCGTGCAGGGCGAACATCGCCGCCGATGTGCCGGCTCGCGGGTTGATCGGGAACTTGGCCAGGATCTGCGGGTCTGTCGAGGCTCCGTAGGCGGCCAGCAGAAAGACGGGGGCCAGCAGCGCCAACGTTCGCCCAGTAAGAAGGGGAATGCCCAGCCCTACGCCGTAGTCGCGCAGACACTCGCGGAACACCAGCTTGACCATCAGCGCAGGCAGCAAGCCCAGCAGCAAAAAGCAGCCCAGGAAGCTGACCACAGCGCCGGCCACGAGACCATCGCTGGCAGCGTCCCCCCATTGCCCGGCCACGAACTCCGGCGCGCCGTAGTACTTCCACACCAGCATCAGCACGGACGAACTGAGTAAAATCAAGGTCGGCTTCCGTTGTGTTCCACGGAAGACGTCGAACATAGGTCGAAGCAACTTCATGCCGGCTCCTTCCGCAAACGCTGCAGCCACTCGTAGGTGATGCGAACGCCTTCCTCCAGCGGCGTCGGGCGGTATCCCAACTCCCGGACTGCCTTGTCACAGCGGTACGCCCAGTCGACAAGGAACGTCCGGACCCAGCCGGGGGTGATGGTGGGATGGACGCCGAACCACTCCGCTCGCTTCTTCTGCAGCCACGCGAACACCAGCGGTGTGATGTGCAGCATGGGGATCTGGAGATGCCGCTTGCCGCTCACCCGGTCGATCGTGCGGAAGAACTCCTTCAAAGTGGCGTTTTCGCCGCCCAAGATGTAACGTTCGCCGATGCGGCCGCG
The DNA here is from genome assembly GCA_964409865.1 of uncultured Pirellulaceae bacterium. Lineage (GTDB taxonomy): Bacteria > Planctomycetota > Planctomycetia > Pirellulales > Pirellulaceae > Anammoximicrobium. The sequence goes on along the minus strand of CAYPGE010000001.1, from coordinate 39,647 downwards.
CTCCATGGCCAGCAAGTGCCCCTGCACGACGTCGTCCACCAGGACGTAGTTGCCCACATTGACGCCGCGGTTCAGCAGCACCGGAACGCGGCCCCGGTCGTAGTCGTCGATCAGCCGCGCCAACGAGTTGCCCTCGGTCAGATGGCCCGGCCCATAGACCCGCGTCGGGTTGACGATCACGACAGGAAAGCCCTCCGCGGCTTGGCGCAACGCTTCCTGTTCCGCGATCGCCTTGGTTTCTTCGTATTCGGTCAAATACGCCGGCGTCATGCGCGGCATCGTTTCGTCGCCCACCACGCCCGCCGGCGTGGGCCCGAAGGTGACGATGCTGCTCGTCCACACGACGCGCGTCACGCCCTGTTGGCGTGCGGCGTCGAAGACGTTTCGCATGCCTTCGACGTTCATGCGGTGGAACGTGTTCGAATCCGGCGCCCAGTTCTTGGCATAGGCAGCCAGATGAAAGACCCGACGGCAGCCTTCCATCCCGCGGAGCAGGGAATCCCGATCCGTCATGTCGCCGCGAATCAATTCCACAAGTTCATTTTCCAGCGGTCCCGGACGGCTGCGATCGAAGCCCGGAGGCGGCTCGACGCGGTCGCGGCGGCTGAGTGCCCGGACGCGCAGACCCCGCTCGGTCAGCGCCTCGACCAGGCGCGCGCCGATGAATCCGGTGGCGCCAGTCACGAAGATCTTTTCGCCTGGTTGCATGGAATGGGACACAGTCATTCCTTGCCCGCGGCGAAGTGGATCACCTTCGGCTTGACCAGCCGGTCAAAATCCTTGTACGGCATCCTGACCAATTCGGTGTGCGAGCCGGCGTTAAAGACGATCTCCGCATCCTCGGCCAGTTTCGCGGAGACGTAGACGTCCATGCCGTACAGATTGCCGAACGGCGGCATGCCACCGGTCTCGCAACCCGGGAACATGTCCCGGAACTCCCGTTCGCTGGCCAGTTCCACGTGCTCCGCGCCGGCGGCGTCCTTCAGGTGCTCCAGATCAACCTTGAACGAGGCGGGCAAGACCGCCATCGCCATTTTGCCGTCGATTTTGACCATCACCGTCTTCGCCAGTTCTTTGCCCGGAACATGCGCCGAAGCCGCAATTTCCTGGGCCGTGTACGCAGCCGAATGGCTGATCGTGACGTACTTCACTCGATTGCTGTCGAGGAACTCCTTGAGCTTCTTGACGGGCATGACGATCCTCCTTTTCACAGAGTGGTGCAGAGGGAGAAATGGAACCGTCCGGCGACCGAAAGAACGCACCCCGGCGGGAACGGTCTCGCCCGCCAGAATCGCTATCAGCAAGATACAACTTTTGCGTCCGCATGGCAACCATGCATTGGGATGGCCAGGAAACTCCCTTACCGATACGAGCCGACTTGTACGGGACGCACAGCGCAAAGAAAGACCCCTGACGATCAGCATCGGCAGGGGATGGTGTTTGTGATTCGTGTGACGACTGCTGACGGTCGCGTGTGCTACTGGCTGTCCGGGGGTGGCTGATAGGGCAACCGTTCCAAATCCCAGCCTTCGTCGGTGGCTTTGAACGTGTACAGGCCCTCCGACAGCCGGTAGGTGGCCGTGCCGAACGATTCGCCGCGGTCGAACTCGATAGTCCGTGTTCCCAGCACCTGGAAATCCTGCCGCATGCCCGGAGACAGTTCATACCGCTTGCCGGCAATGGTGAAGGTCAGCGTCGCACCGGTGTCCTCCGGGTTCAGCACGGCAACCAGGACGATCGCCGGGGCGGGGTTGATTGGCGCTGGGGTATACGCCGTGACGGGCGACTCGGACACCACCGGATACGCGGGCGCGGGCATGACCACTATCGGGCGGAAGACAGGCCGGTACGGCAGCGGAAACGGCAGCGGATGAGGTTTCGGAAACGGCAGCGGATGAGGTTTCGGAAACGGCAGCGGGTGAGGTTTCGGAAACGGCAGCGGATGAGGTTTCGGAAATGGCAGCGGGTGAGGTTTCGGAAACGGCAGCGGGTGAGGCGGCCAAGGAGGCGGTGCGGCAGCGTTACTCGGCGTGCAGGTCGCCAACACCGCAATCACGGCTGCTAAGCTGCAGGCCACCAGGGTGAGCCAACGGGACTTTTTCATGACATTTCTCCTTGTTGAACTTGGGGTGACTGGGCCGATTTCTCTGTTTTCTAGTACTGACACCCGCCGCGACTGTGACCGGAATTCTTGCGATCGGCCACGATGAACTAGAAGGGCGCAAGGAAGACGCCCTGACAAGTCGAGCAAGCCGAACAGGCGTGCAGGGGATGGACACGGACGGCGACAAGTCCCTGTGCCTGGAGGAATTCAGGGCCGGGCAGAAGAAACCGGCCAGGCCAGCCGGGAAGAAGTTCCAGCCGAAACGCGTCAAGTCGGCGGTGAAAGAGTCGGCCTACTCATCGCGCCGGATTCAGGCAAAGGTCGCCCTGCCGAACGTTGGCTGGTGATCGTAAGTTGTGAATTCGGCTTGACTTACAGCTGAGTGGAGGCGAAGGGAGTCGAACCCTCGACCTCAGCATTGCGAACGCTGCGCTCTCCCAATTGAGCTACGCCCCCAACCTGGTCGGGAATTTACCGACCGAGCGGCGAAATTGTATCCGGGAGTCGCGGCGTTGTCTAGGACACCAGCCGGGACTTTCCGGCAACGACCGGCTCACGGCGGACTTTTTCCCAGGCTTCGCCAGTAGGCCCGGCGTTGATTGTCGATCCCCAATTCTTGGGTGACCTTGCGCCAGCCGTCTGCCGCCGCCGCCAGGCAGTCGGCGGGAGGACGGTCGCCGCGTACCGCCGCTTGTACGGCCTCGTCCAATGCCGCCAAGTACCGGTTTCGTCCTGGCAGCCGCACCGAATCGAGTGACAGCTGCCGGCGATAGCCCTGCTGAACCAGTTCCCCGTAGGCGGTTGCGGCGTCGGCAGAAAAACTGTCGCCGACCCAAGCTTTCACGGCCGGCAGTTGGCTGGTGCGATAGAGCGTTGTCGCCGGACTGCGCGGCGAGATGTCTCGGCTCCACGCCGTGCTGGACAGTCGCACGAGCAGACTCATCGCGGTCGACGAGCGGTTGGTCCCCTTGACGACCGACCCGAGACGGCCCGCAGCGCCTAGCAGCGTCACGTGCCGGTCCTCCGACGACTCGCGAGGCTGCCAGACCGCGTCGCCGAGATTGTAGACCTCGGCGGATCCGGGAAGTTCGGCGGCGGCCAGCAGAACAGGGTTCGTCGAGTCGGTGGCCTGGGCGGCCATCCGCCTATCGGCGTTGCTGGGCCACGTCAAGCCCATCACGCACTGGCCGGACCGCAGCAGTTTCCAGACATCCGCTGGCGAATGCTCCCCGGCCTTCGGCGAGCCGAACTTGGCGGCGGAAACCAGTTCTTCCAGAGCCCTGACAAACGGCGGCGAAGCGATCAGGGGCTGCATGGAATCCAGGTCGAACAGCGAAGCAAAGTAACTGCGGTGGCGGGCGTAAGCCGCCGCGCGGGCCAGCAGAATTTGGCTCGCCCACCCCGGCCCCAGAGGCTCGGATACGGCGTGCCAAGCGTCTGCACTTTGCGAGGACTCCCGCAGCACGTCACGGGACTTGACCAGCCGCTCGCACAGCGCGGTGTATTGTTGCCAGGTTTCGGGAGGCTGCACGCCAAGCTTCTCGAACAGGTCTGGACGGTAGACCAGCGTCAGCGGCGGCGACCCGAGCGGCACGGCGTAAGTTTCCTCACCCCACATCATCTCGTGCTGCCGCAGATGGTCGAAAATGTCCCGCCGTGCGAACTCGGACGAACGGAGCGCGTCGTCGGACAGCGGCATAAGCCAGCCGCGTTCCGCCAATTCGCCGATCAATCCACTGGGATAGATCACCGCGTCCGCCGCCAGTCGTTTGCGGCGCGGATCGCAGATCTCCTCGGTCCTTGCCTGGCGGACCTGCAATTCGCCTTCCGCACGCGCCTGCCACTGACGTTGGACGGCTTCGGCCAGACCAGGATCGTCCACGACCACCAACCGCAGTGGCACGGCAGGCCCCGGCACAGACTCCGGATTCGCCGCAGGCGGCGAGGTGCCGGGACAACCACAGACGGCCAGCGACATTGCCGCCAATCCCAGAATTCGCCAGAGAAACCAGCCCTGCCTCATAGATGACCGCCTGTTGCCGATGACCATGAAAACCGAATACAATCCTTCCTCGTTCCCCCAGTGTACCGTCTGACCCTCGTCGCGAGAAGCCTCGCCAAGGGCATGGGAAAGGAACTGCTGATTTGAGCACCGATTCGGAACCTGTTGCGACGGTCGTCTGCTCTGCTTGTGGCGCTGAACTGCCGCCGTTGGCCGGCGTCTGCCGACGTTGCGGCGCCCCCAAGACGGCCGCCGCGGCCAAGTCGGCTCAGGCGGCCGGTCCGGCAGACGGCGGGCAATCCCTTCTGGATCGTCCCTGGTTCATCCTGGCCCTGTTGTTTCTCGTAACCGCCATCCTTGGCTTGCCGCTGCTGTGGATCAGCCGCGGCTTCTCGCCGGCCTGGAAAATCGTGCTCAGCGTGATCGTCACGCTGTATACCGCCCTGCTGTTCTGGGGCTTCTGGCTGATCGTGAATTGGTCCGTGTCGCGCATCATGGAGAGCTTATGAAGACGTGCTTCAGCAATCCGCTGATGCTGACCACGAGGATGATCGCCAGCACGGTCAGGCGAAAGGCACGCTCGTTGATGCGTTCTTTGACCAGCACGCCCAGCCGCGCTGCCGCGAGCGCGGGCAGGAGCGCAGCGGCCGCCAGCAGGAGCATGCGGCCCGTCACCATGCCCAGCGCGACGTAGCTCGATGCGGCGGTAACGGACAGGCACAGAAAGTAGGCCAGCAGGGAACTCCGAAACACGTCCTTGGGCCACTGGCGCGACAAGCCGTACACGACCACGGGCGGGCCGGACTCGGAGATGCTGCCCCCCAACATCCCGCTCAGCAGACCGATCAACGGCTCGGTGAATGGATGCGTCGGAAACCGGATCCGCACGCGAGCCAGAAACAGGAGTCCAAACAGCAGCGTCACGATGCTAATGGCGGCGCCGATGACGCTGACCGGCAAGTGCTTCAGGGCCAGCGCGCCAATGGGCACGCCGGGCAGTCCGCCGAGTAACAGCCCCCGCACCGACCGCCAAGCGATGTGGCGCCGCCCTTCAAAGACTACGAAGCTATTGACCGCCAGCATCAGGAAGGCATAGCCGGGCACGGCGTCGCGCGGCGACATCAGCAGGGAGAACAGCGGCACGGCCAGCAGCGAACCGGCAAAGCCCACCGTGGACTGGACCAACATCCCCAGGCTGGCGATCAGGGCGAAGGCAAGGTACTCCGTCATGGCGTCTGCAAGAACTCCAACTCGCGGGCGGCCGCCTCGGCGCCGCGGGCCATCAATTCGTCCCGCGCTTCGCGCCAAAACTCGCGGACCGGGCCCGGAACGTCCGGCGCGTCCAAGAAGCGGGCGCTGACGAAGGCCTCCGCCATGCGGCAGCCCAACTCCGGCGTCACAGCGGCCTCGCCCAGGCACAGACAGTTGGCGTCGTTCACCACGCGCGCCAGACGAGCCGTCTGCTCGGATTCACAGCTCACTGCGCACACGCCCCGGAACTTGCCCGCCGAGATCGCCGCCCCCGTTCCGCTGCCGCAGCAGTTCACGGCCAGTTCGGCTTGACCGGAATTCAGCGCGTGCGCGATCCGCTGGCCCACCGAAGGGAACTTGCAGAACTGCCCGGTGTCATGGCAGCCGACGTCCAGCACGGTGTGCCCGAGCGTCTGGAGGTGCGATTTGACGGCCTCTTTGAGTTGAAATCCTTTGACCACGGAACCGACGGCGATTTTCATGGGGAATGCTCCTGTCTACAAGGGTTGTCCGGGCAATTGGTGCTGAAGGTGTCTTTTGAACTCAATCCGCCGCCACGCTTCACGCCGCCGCCCAAAGCGGTGACAAGGCACCGCACTCCAAAACTTGGTTGCGGCCGATGGCCCAGCCACGCTACCCTTTCTCCGCCGCCAGACGTCGGCAAGCGGCGGCGATGTGGGCTGGGCCAAAACCGTGCTTGTCGAACAAGTACTGCTCGCTGGCCACCTCGCCAAACTCGTTCGGGACGCCCAACCGGACGACGCGCGTGGGGCATTGCTCCGACAGAATTTCGCACACGGCTCCACCTAGGCCGCCCAGGATGCTCTGGTTCTCGACTGTCACCACGGCTCGCGTCTTCTGGGCGGACGCGACCAGGGCGGCGGCGTCGAACGGTTTGACCGACGGATAGTGCAGCAACTCGACCGACACACCCGCCTGCCGCAGTTCGTCCGCCAGCGGCAGCGCAAACTGAGTCATGTAACCGGTGGACACCAGCGTCACGTCGCGCCCTTCGCGCAGGAGCACGGCCCGATCGGGGTTGAACGCGTACTCCGCGTCGAAGATCTTGGCGACCTGGTGCCGGACCAGTTGCATGTAGGTCGGCTGCCGGGTCGAGGCCATGTAGCGCAGAACCGAACGCAATTCCAAGGCGTCGCACGGGCTGTAGACGTGCATGTTGGGCATCGCCCGCATGATGGCCAGATCCTGGAAACACATGTGCGTGCCGCCGTTGGGTCCGGCGGTGACGCCCGGCGAAGTGCCGACGATTTTGACGTTCATGTTGGCGTAAGCCACGCTGATCGTGATCTGATCGTACACGCGCCGGGAAGCGAAGCAGGTAAAGCTGGCGCAGAACGGGACCTTGCCCTCGGAGGCCAGGCCGGCGGCGATGCTGATCATGTTCGCTTCCGCCACGCCCACGTTCAAAAAGTTCGCCGGATGGCGGCTGGGCAGCGTGGGATTCGTGCCGGAAGCCTTGCTCAGGTCCGCCTCCAGACACATCACGTTCGGGTTCTGCTCGATCAATTCGTGGAGCGTCTCGCCGTAGACGAAACGCATCTCCATGTCGTGAAAGTCCTTGGTCATCGTGGGTTCCTCAGTAGGGCAACACCGCCTTCGTCTCCAGAGCATTCATGAATCGGTCATAGGTCGCCTGGTCCGGGACCTTGATGTTGTGACTTTCGGCTTTGTTTTCTACCACGCAGCAGCCTTTGGCCTTGATCGTGTGGGCGATGACCATCGTCGGTTTGCCGCGCACGGCCAGGGCGGCCTGCAACGTGTCGTAGATCGCGTCCCAGTCGTGCCCGTCCATTTCGAACACCTCCCAGCCAAACGCGCGCCATTTGTCCAGCAGCGGTTCCAGCGACAGCAGATCGCTGGTAAAGCCGTCGATCTGCAGTTTGTTGTAGTCGGTGATGGCGATCAGGTTGTCCAACTTGTGATGCCCCGCGAACAAGGCGGCCTCCCAGATCTGCCCTTCATTGCTTTCGCCGTCGCCGATAATGCAGAACACGCGGTGCTGTTTGCCATCCAGTCGCGCGGCATACGCGGCGCCGCAGGCGCACGAGAGGCCCTGCCCCAGCGAGCCGGTGGTCATGTCGATCCCCGGCACGTAGCGGGCGTCGGCGTGGCTGGGCAACCGCGTACCGTCGGCGTTCAGCGTCCCCAGCCAGGCGGGCGGGAAGAAGCCGCGGGAAGCGAGCGCCACGTACAGGACCGGCGCGCCGTGGCCCTTGGACAACACCAACCGGTCGCGCTCGTCCCAGCGGGGATTGGCCGGATCGGTCCGCATGATCCGCCAGTAGAGCGTCATTACGACCTCGACCAGGCTGAGCGCTCCGCCGAGATGCCCGGAGCCGGCACGGCAGATCATGTCCGTGATGATATACCGCCACTCGGCGGCCAGGCGGTCGAATTCCTCGCGATCGAATATCGCGGGGGTCGTTGCCGTAGGTTCCATTTCGGTCCTCCTCTTCAAGCCAGCCGTTGGTACATCGCGATCAAGTCGCCCTCGGTCATCGCGCGCGGGTTGTTGTTCATCAGCGGGTGAAAACTCTCGCGGGCCAATTCCGGGATGTCTTCCGGAGAAATCCCGGCCTCGCGCAGCGTGCAGGGCAGCCCGCCCAATCGTTTCAACTCCCGCACCAACGCGATCAGGTCCTCCGCATCGGCCAAGCCGATCCCGCGCAGGAAGTCCGCCATGCGGCCGCCCATCACGGGTGCGTTGAAGCGGATGGCTTCCTCCAAAGTGAACGCGCACGCCACCCCGTGGGACAGGTGATAACGGGTCGACAGCGGAAACGAACAGGCGTGAACCATGGCGTTCTTGGGCAGTTGAAAAGCCGCACCGGCCAGCGTAGCGGCGTAACTCATGGCCGATCGTGCCTGGGTATCGTCCGGCTGTTGGGCGGCCTGCCGAAGGTGCCGGCAGATCAGCCGGGCGGCCTCAATGGCCAGCAGATCGCACAACGGCTGGTGCCCGCGCGACCAGTAGCCTTCGATCGCGTGACTGAGCGCATCCAGGCCGGTGACGACCGTCACCTTGCGCGGCAGCGAGTACGTCAGCTCCGGATCCACGACCGCGTGGACGGGATACAGGGCGTCGCCGGCAATCGGTCCCTTGCGCTGTTTTTCCGGGTCGTTCAGCACGGCAAACGGCGTGACCTCCGAGCCCGTGCCGGCAGTCGTCGGCACGGCGATCAGGGGCAGTCGCGCCGAGCCCAACGCTGCGCCCTGCGAGTGGACGGCGCGAATGCTCGGCAAATCTCCGGCGGCCAGGCACGCCGCGGCCTTGGCGCAGTCCATCGCGCTGCCGCCGCCCACCGCGACCACCACGTCGTGCCGCTCCGCCCGCAATCGCGCGGCCAACGCATCCACGCAGCCGACCGTTGGATCAGGCGTCACGTCGGAGAAAACAGGAATTGCGGGCATGGCCTCCTGGACGCGCGCCCACAGCGGCAACCGCACCAGGTCGCAGTCGGCCAGCAGCAGCGGACGATCCCCCAGCGCGGCGGCGATCTGCGGCAGTTGCCGGACTGCGCCCTCGCCGAACGTGATCGTGGTCGGAATCTTGAAGGTCCACATCGGGCTTACTCCTCGCGCGCCGTCCGCTCGTCAAAGTCGCCATCACACTCCGTGTGATGATCGGCCAACTCATCGTTTTGGTTTCCACTGGTGCAGGGCCAGCGCCGCCGCGCCGACCGCTCCGTTGTATTGTCCGAGATCGGAACTGGCAATCGCCGGCTCGTGGCCGGCGTCGCCCAGTTCGCAGGCCGTTTCGCGAACCGCCGCCAGAAACAGATCTCCCAGGTCCGCCAACGGGCCGGCGAAGATGATCTTCTCCGGGTCGAACAACTGATCCAACTGATGCGCCACCCAACCGTGTGCGCGGCCCACCGCGGACACCAGCGAGCGTGCAAATCCGTCGCCCGCGAGCGCGGCGGTCAGCACGTCGTCGATCATCAATTCGCCTTGGACGGCGGCCAGCGAGGTTGCCTTTCCCCGCTCCCGTCCCCGCTGGGCCGCAGCCACAATCGCTGATAGCGACGCCACTTGTTCCAACCGCGCGCCGGTCTGCCAGCACCAGGAGCCGTTGCCGTCGGCCGACCCGCCATCGGCCAATTCCGCCGGCACGGGGCAGACCCAGTGCCCGATCTCGCCCGCGCGATGCCCCGCTCCGTGCAGCAGATGGCCGCCGACCACCACGCCGGCCGCAATGCCGGAGCGGATGCCCACGCACACGAAATTCCGCAAGCCGCGCCCAGCCCCAAACCACAACTCGGCCAGCGCCATCGAGCGGATGTTGTTCTCCAAATACACGGGCACGCCGAACCGTTCGCTCAGCCGTGCCCCCAACGGCACGTCGCTCCAGCCCTGGATAAAGTCGTAGTGGACGGCGACGTTGTTTACCGGATCGATCGTCCCCGGCACCCCCACGCCAATCCCCAGCACGGGACGCGCATCGCCCTCCATCAGCTCGTCGATTGCCTGCGTGATTTTCGCAAGGATCTGCGCCGTCGAGTCGGCGGGCCGGATCGTGTTGTGAATCTGCCGCAGGGGCTGTTGGGAGAAATCGACGACCGTGGCCATCAGGTTGCGGGCCTCAAAATCGACGCCGACAAAGCGGCCGCCCTGGGGATTGGGCAGCAGGGCGGTCGCCGGCCGTCCGGCGGTCTCGCGCTCCGGGGTTTCGGCTTCGAGCAGGAATCCGTCGCGCACCAAGCGGTCCACGTAAATACCGGCCGTCGAAGGCGCGAGCTTCAGTTCGCGGGCCAACTGCACGCGCGACAGACCGCCGCGCGCCCGCACGCGCCGCAGCATCTCGGCTTCCAGGCTGGCCACGTGCTGATGTTTGGCTTTGATGCGACGGGGCATGACACAAACCCGCGCGAAAAGGGGTCAGGACTCTTTTCCCGAAAAGAGTCCTGACCCCTTTTCGCATCTCAGAATCTCACTACGGCGCCCGTGTCTACGCTTTCTTGCGCCTTCAGGCACAGGGCCACCGACCACAGGCCGTCCTCACCGGTGACGCGCGGCGACCGGCCGGTGCGGACGGCCTCGGCCATGCCGGCGATTTCCTCCGCCAGTTCGTAGACCTCGCCGCTGGCCGCCGGGATGGGCACGTCCACGGTCTTCTCACCGTCGAAGTGCTTTAGGAAAAACGTGGGATGGAACGTGCGGTCCATGGCCCCGCTCCAACTGGCCCACAATGCGCCCTTCGATCCCGTGAGTTTTGCCACCTGGTGATGCTCGAACGCACTGAGCGTCTGCGAGATCACCGCATAACGTCCGCCGGGGAAGTCCACGATCGCGCTGAAATTGTCCTGCAACTCCGGCCGCTCCGCCGACCGGGCATTGGCGCGGGCATAGACCGAAACCGGATCGCCGCAACCGCCGAAGTACCAGCGGGCCAGATCGAAAAAGTGAATCGGCTCCTCCAGAATCCAGTTGCCCACGCGGCGAATGTCGTATCGCCAGCCGTCCGAGCCCAGCCGGTACGGATTGCGCCACAACTCGATCAGCGCGTACTGCGGGTCGCCGATCGCGCCCGCGTCCACCAGCTGCTTGACTTGACCCCACAGCGAGGAGAAACGGAATTCGTGTCCCACGGCCAACTGAAGGCCCGCGGTCCGAGCGGTCTGCACCAGGTCCTGACACTCAGCAACGCTCAGCGCCATCGGTTTCTCCATCAGCAGGTGCTTGCCCGCTTGCAGGACGGCAAGCCCCACCTCGTGGTGCAAATGCGAGGGCAGCACGACATCCACGACCTCGATCTCCGGCCGCTGAAGCAACTCGCGATAGTCCGCCACGACGACGGCCTGCGGATGCTTGGCCTGCGCCTCCGCACGGTTCGTCTCAGCCGCCTCGGCGATGGCTGCCAGACGCGTGTGCGGGCCTTCGGCAATCACCCGCGCATGGTGAGAGCCCCACGCCCCATACCCAACCAGACCGAAAGCGACTTTTTCCATGTTGCCTCCTGTTTACGCACAACTTAGATTCGGCTATTATTTTGAAATCGAAATTACTGTCAAGCCGGGCGGCGGTGGGGACCTGAAAAAACGCTGATCGCTCGACCGCGCTTCTGCACACTCGGGAGGAATTGAAATGAGAACCAGTTTTCCTTACCGACCGCCTGTTTTTGCTGCGTTTGGCGTCGCCCTGGCTTTCCTCGCCGGACTTGGTGCCGGACCGCTCGCCGCACAAGACGCCGACGGGTTCGTTCCGCTGTTCAACGGCCGCGACCTCACCGGTTGGGCTCCGATCAACGTGGCGGACGATACCTTCTTCGTGCGGGACGGGATGATCGTCACCAACGGCGTGCCGACGGGCCTGATGCGCACGGACCGCATGTACGAGAACTTCATTCTCGAGTTGGAGTGGCGGCACATGCGGGAGGCAGGCAACAGCGGCGTGTTCACCTGGAGCGACGGTCTGCCGGCGGTCGGCGGCCCGTTCCCGCGCGGCATCGAGGTGCAGATCCTGGACCCCGGCTATGCCAGGAATCCGGGGGCGAACGAGTGGTTCACCACCCACGGCGACATTTTTCCCGTGCGCGGTGCGACCATGACGATGGCGGGCCGCATCTCGAAGAACGGAGCCCGCAGCTTTCCCAGCGAGGACCGCACCAAGCCCTCGCCCGAGTGGAACCATTATCGGCTTGTCGCCGACCGCGGCGAGCTGCGTCTGGCGGTCAATGGCAAGGAAGTGACCGTGGGCAAGGATTGCGTGCCGCGGCGAGGCTACTTGTGCCTCGAAGCCGAGGGCAGCGAGTGCCATTTCCGCAACCTGCGGATCAAGGAACTGCCTTCGTCCAACACGCCGCCGGAGCAAACGGCCGATCCCTACGAAGGGTTTGTGCCGCTGTTTAACGGCAAGGATTTCGGTGGCTGGAAGGTCGACGACGCCGTGAGTTCGGTATGGTCCGTGCGCGGCTCGAACTTCGTCAGCAAGGGCGGCGTGAAAGGGCGCGGGCTGGACCTGTGGACCGAGAAAAGTTACCGCGACTTTGTGCTGTGCGTGGACTGGCGACTGGCGAAGAAACCCGAATTGAGACCTTTGCCGACGTTCACCGACGACGGCTTGTACGCCCGCGACGCCGACGGCCAGATCATCCGCAAAGAGATCCCGCACGCCGGCGACAGCGGCATTTTTCTGCGCGGCGACGGACGCTGCCAGGTGAACATCTGGAGCCAACCGATGGGTTCCGGCGACATCAACGAACTGCACAAGGACGAGAAACTGCCTGCCGACCTGCGCCAGGCCATGCTGCCGAAAGTCAAGGCCGATGCGCCGTTCGGAAAATGGAACCGTTTCTTCATTACGTTGCGAGGCGACCGCGTCACGGTCGTGCTGAACGACCAAACGGTGATCGAGGACTGCCAGCTCCCCGGCATCGCGCCGGAAGGCCCGATGGCGCTGCAATACCACGGCGACGAACTGGAGTTTACGAACCTGTACATCCGGGAACTTTGAGAGTCGCTCATGCACCGACGACAGAAACTCCCACGCAGAACGTTTTCTCGACGCCGCTTTCTGGGCGGCATTGCGGCGGGTGCGTTCGCCGCGCCGTTCATCTTGCCCTCCGGCCTGCGGGCCGCGTCGCCCAACAGCAAGCTGTGTCACGCCTGCATCGGGGTGACCCGCATGGGCGGCAACGACTTGAAGAACTTCCAGCAGCACGAACGGGTCCAGATCGTCGCGCTGTGCGACGTGGACGCGCAGCACTTGGCGACGGCGGCCAAGCTCGTGCCCGATGCGCGGCGTTACGCCGACTGGCGCGAGCTGTACGACAAGGAAGGCGACAAGATCGACTCGGTGAACGTCACCGTGCCCGATCACATGCACTTCCCGATCGCCTACACGGCGGTCCGGCGCGGCAAACACCTCTACTGTCAGAAACCGATGTGCCACGATCTGGCCGAGGTCCGCACGCTGACCGAGGCGGCGGTCAAGTCCGGAATCGTCACGCAACTCGGCACGCAGTTCGCCTCCAGCATCGGCGACCGGATGACGCAGCAACTGATTTCCAGCGGCGCGATCGGCAAGATCAAGCACGTTTATCTGTGCTCCAACCGCGAAGCCCCGAACCGCGTCCGCGGGCCGCGTCCGGCCACGAGCGAGCAGCCGCCGCCGCATTTGAACTGGGACTTGTGGATCGGCACCGCGCCGATGCGGCCGTATGCGCCCGACACCTATCACCCGGCGAAATGGCGCGGGTGGCTCGACTTCGGCACCAGTTGGTGCGCGGACATGGGCTGTCACATCCTGAATGCCACCTGGCGGGGGCTAGGGCTGCGAGCACCGACGACGGTCGTGGCCGAGGTCGAAGAGTCTTGGAAGAATTCGCCGCCGCGCCGCGCCGACAACTGGCCGCAGAGCGAACACGTAACGTGGACCTTTCCCGGCAACGATCTGATCGACGGTCCGGAACTGACCGTCGAATGGTTTGACGGCGCGATGCTGCCGCCCCAGGAAGCGCGGGATCTCAATCCCACCGCCAACTATCCGCTGGAGGCGGCGCTGCTGGTGGGCACCGAAGGCGCGATTCTGCACCAGCACACCGCCGGGCCCCAGTTGTTGCCGAAAGCAAAATACGCGGCCTACGAGCGTCCGAAGCCGGCGCCGCGCGATCACTATCGCCACTTCGTGGATGCCTGCCTGGGCGGCGAGAAGACGGAAGCGAACTTTGCCCAAACCGGGCCGATGACGGAGACGATTCTGCTGGGCACTGTGGCGATCCGGTGTTTCGGGCAGAAGCTGACATGGGACGCTGCGGCGATGAAGTTCCCCAACTGTCCGGAGGCCGAACGCTACCTGAGACGGCAGTATCGCGACGGCTGGCAGGTCGTGCAGTGAACCAAGTGTGGCACGGCCTGCTCGTTGGCCGTGTCACACATTGAGCGATCACAACGTGCAGAAATCCTTGTTTGGTGCTAGGAGCCGCACTCATGAACAACACCCCTCCGGTCACCGACGACACGGCTCCGCCGGCCCGTTGGTATCACGGCGTGAACCGCTATCAGTGGCTGGTCCTGGTCATCGCGTCTTCGGGCTGGGTGTTCGATGCCTACGAGGGACAGGTCTTCAACATCACCCGCAACGATCTGCTCAGGGACATTTTGCAGGCGGCGCACGATGCGCCCGAAGTGCTTCGCTACGGCGACGTGTTTCTGGGAGTGTTCCTGGCCGGCGGTGCATTTGGCGGGATCCTGTTCGGAACCCTGGCCGACCGCTGGGGCCGCAAGCCGGTGATGGTGGCGACGATCCTGTTTTACTCGGTGTTTGCCGGGCTGACCTATTTTGCCACGAGCCTGTGGCAGGTGGGCCTGTTGCGGTTTCTGGTAGCGATGGGCGTCGGCGGCGAATGGGCGGTGGCCGCTACGCTGGTGGCGGAAGTCTTTCCGAAACACGCGCGGGCGCACGCCTCGGGGATTTTCCACGCGACGAGTTGTCTCGGTACGTGGATGGCGGCGGCCGTTGGGCTGGCGGTCGGCGTGCACTGGCGTTACGCCTACCTGATCAGCGTCCTGCCGGCGCTGTTGGTGCTGTGGGTTTGGTCGAGCGTCAAGGAGCCGGAGAGCTGGACGAGCGCCCGCGACAAGGCCGCCACGGGAGGCGGCAAACTGGGCAGCTTCCGCGAGTTGTTCTTTCATCGCGTCTGGGGACCGCGGGCCATCCTGGGCATGGTGCTCGCCGCGGTCGGGCTGGGAACCTTCTGGAGCGTGACCGTGGCGGGGCAGGACCTGATGCTGGATCTGCTGCGGCGCAATGGCATGAGCGCGCCCGAGGCGGCCGCGAAAGCAAAGTTCGCCTACGGTGTCGTAGAGACAATCGGCATGGGGCTGGGTCTGCTGTCGTTCGGCCCGATCTGCGTGCGGCTGGGGCGGCGCCGCACCTTCATCCTGATGCAGGCCCTGTCGCTGGTGGTCGTACCGGTCACCTGCTACCTGCCGACGACGTACACGCAGCTCTTGTTGCTGTTGCCGTTGATGGGTTTCGTCACACTCAGCACTCACGCCGGGTTTGCGATCTATTTCCCCGAGCTGTTCCCGAACCATCTGCGTTCGACGGGCGCCGGTTTCTGCTTCAACGCCGGACGGCTGGTGGCGTCGCCAGTCTTGGTTCTGTCGGGCAGCTTGAAAGCGCTGCCCGGAGTGGACATGCGACTGGGCGTCACCCTCATGAGCCTGCTGTTTGTCATTGGGATTCTGGTCATGTTCTTCTTGCCGGAGACCAAAGATCAACCTCTACCGGAGTGATCGGTGATCGGTGATAGAGTGATAGGTGATGAGAGACAAGCAATGAGTGAGCTTCCCGATTACCTGAAAGTCACGGCCGCCGACCTGGGTCGCGACACGCCGGTCAAAGTCCGCATCCTGGGCGACATGGCGTCCGTGGGACAGGACATGGCCAAGGCCCTGCTGCGTGAGATCTTGGATGCCCAGGCTGCACGCCGCAACGCGACACTGATCGTACCCGTCGGGCCCGTGGACCAGTTCCCGATCCTCGCGCAGATGATCAATGAACAGCGGATCGACTGCCGGGACGTCATAGTCATCAACATGGACGAGTACCTGACGGACGACGACCGCTACGTTCCCGCCGATCACCCGTTGAGTTTTCGGGGGTACATGGACCGCTTGTTTTACGATCGTCTGGACCCCGCGCTGGCGCCACCTCCGGAGCAGCGTGTCTTTCCCGATCCGCAGCATCCGGAGCGGATTGCCAGCCTGATCGCCGACCGCGGGGGCGTGGACGCCTGCTTTGGCGGCATCGGCATCAACGGCCACATCGCCTTCAACGAACCGCCCGAACCCGGCGTGACGGTGAGTGTCGAGGAGTTCGCCGCACTGCCCACGCGCGTGTTGTCGCTGACGCGCGAGACGCGCACGATCAACTCCGTCACGGTGGGCGGCGAGTTGGCCGTGATCCCGCGCCGAGCGGTCACGGTGGGCATGCAGGAATGCCTGGGCGCGCGCCGGTTGCGGCTGTACTGCAACCGCCCTTGGCAAAGCGCCGTCGCCCGCCGCGTGTTGCACGGCCCGATCACGGCCGCTTGCCCGGCATCGCTGATGCGGCTGCATGCCGATGCCGTGCTGAGCGTGGCCGAGTACGTAGCCCAGCCGCCCAACATCATGCTGCGGTGACGAGATGAGACTGGATTTTGCGAACGAGCGCGTGCTGGCCGTTGTCGCCCATCCCGACGATGCGGAACTCCTGTGCGCCGGCACGCTGGCTCGCGCACGGGCGGACGGCGCGGCGATCGGTATCGCGGTGCTGTGCCTGGGTGACAAGGGGCAGCCGCCGCAACCCATCCCGCGTCTGGCGGCCGTGCGCCGCGGCGAGATGAGCGCCGCCGCCCGATTGCTGGGGGCCGACCTGTTTTGGGGCCGCGTTCCGGACGGGACGCTGGCGGACGACCGGCCGACGCGGCTGCGGCTGACGGAGATCTACCGCCGGTTTCGTCCGTCGCTCGTGCTGGCGCACAACGGGGCGGATTATCATCCCGACCATCGCGCCGCGTCCGCGATCGCCGAAGCGGCTTCGTGGTTCTGCGCCGCGCGCGGACAGAAAACGAAGTCGCCCCCGCTGCCCGTATCGCCCGTCCTGTGGTGGATGGATACCTTGACCATGAGCGGCTTCGAGCCCGGTTTCTACGTCGATGTTTCCGAGTTCATGCCGCTCAAGGAAGCCATGTTAGGATGTCATCGCAGCCAGACGGCGCGCGGCGCCGACCGCGATTTTTCGCCGGTCCTGGAACTGATGCGGCAGCAGGCCTTCACGCGAGGCGCTCAGGCCGGCGTCGCCGCGGCCGAAGCGTTCCGCGCCCATCACGCGTTCAAACGCACGCGGGCGTGGTGAGATGGTGGACTCAGAACCCGGCGAACGGTGGGCGTGAGCCCACCGGTTTTCTTTGGGATCGGCTTGCTGGCATCAAGAACCGGTGGGCTAAGCATCGTTCGCCGAAGGGAGTAAGTCGGATTACTTGCCCATCTTGCGGAAGTTTTGCAGCGCTCGGCGCACGTCCTCCAGCGCCTCCGGGCCCGCCCGGCCTTCCTCTTCGATGATGTACAGCTCGGTTCCGCCGGTCGTCTCGCAGATCTCGAAGACTTCCTTCCAGTTGACCGTGCCCTCGCCGAACACAGCCCCCGGCTTGCCTCCGTGGTCCTTGATGTGGATGCTGACGGAGCGGCCGGGAAACTTCCTCAACATGCCGATCGCGTCGCCGCCGCCGCCCAGGCAATTGCCGATGTCTAATTGCAGCAGGACGTCGGCGTTGGTGTTTTCGCCGAACAGTTCCCAGGCCGTCCGGCCTTCCACCTTGGCAAAGTCACCGCCGTGGCAGTGATAGCCGATCTGCATCCCGTGCGGTTTGAGCTTTTCCGCCAGTTCGTTGAACTGCTTGCCGGTCTCGACGATCGCCGCCATCGAGGCGAGACTCTTGTGGGGCAGGGAGGCGACAATCAGATAGGGCGTGCCGATCACCTTGTGCATCTCGACGGTCTTCTGGAAGTTCTCGCCCTGCAAGGCGGGCAGCCCCATGTGCATTCCGCAGCTCTTCAAGCCGTTCTCATCCAGCAGCTTGCGCCACGCGGCCGCATCGTAACCATAGTAGCTGTGCGCCAATTCGACGGCGTCGTAGCCCATCTGGCCAACGGCCTTCAGGACCATCGGCAGCTGCTTCTCGCACAGTTGCCGGACGGACCAGAGTTCCAGTCCGATCGGGATCTTCTTCTCCGCAGCGGCCCCAGCGGGCTGCGCCCATCGGGTACCCAAGATCGACGTGGCGGCCGCGCCGGCGGTCAACTGGAGCATCTGTCGTCGTGAGAGGTTCATGCGTTTCTCCTGGTGTTCAGTCGGGGGTGGTAAACGAGGTGATTGCTCGGCCTGGGCAGACACGAACTCAACAGGCCCGTATCACAGCGATGATTATAGTCATTTCCGCGGGACTTTGTGCAAGGCCCCCCCTGCCATTGTACGGGAGGGCGTCCTTGAGCAGCAAACGGTCTTGTTCGTTCCTGCTCGCCCGTGCCGCGATCAACCGCATCAGGGCTTCACGTCGAGCAATTCCTTCATCGCCGCGGTCAAGATGGGCTCGGCTTCCGGGGTCACGTTGCTGGCTCCGGGGCTCGTTTCGTAGCCGCCTTCGGCATACGCCGCGGCGGGGCCGATGTAACCGGGACCGTATTCGCCGTAGGCCGCCATCGCGACGTGCAGATCGGGACGCATCGCCTTGGCGGCGAGTTGGTACTCCACGAGCAGCTCGCCCGGCATGTGCAGCACGCGCGCCTGGCCGACCCGCAAGCAGGCGATGTCGATGGCGTGGCCCGCCTCGCAGCGCTGCAGCCATGCCAGCTGATCAGCCTTGGCGATGTAGCCGCGTGCCGGTTCCGTCTTCAAGGCCTGGATCAGTTCCTCCTTTTTCAAATGCGCCGCGACGGGCAAACGCACGGGCACCGTCTGCCAGCCGAGATCGGCGGCGCCCAGCGGGCGCCGTTCGGTCGCGTCATAGGCTCGCTTCATGCCGTCCGCCAGACGCTCCGCGAGCCGCATGCGGTTCTCCTTGGCGCCGTCGTTGTATTTGCCGGCGCCGATGTTGCCGCCCGCACCGTTGAAGTGAACGTGCAAGGCGTCGGGGACGTCCTGGCCGCGAATGAACCGCGCGATGCCGGGAAAGTCGGGGCTGGGTACACCGGTGCGGTAGTAGCTCTGCGGATGGCACGCATAGTAGCTGAGCACGGCCAGCGGCCGGTCCTCGTTCCAGAAGGAAAGCAAGCATACTTGCGGGTCAATCACTCCCTCCGGCTCGGCACGCAGCGCGGGATCTCGCGTAGTGGTGTAGCGCGTGGCCCGTACGCGGCCGTCCGGTCCCAGAATGCGGCGGTTGGACGCGACCTCTTTCACCTCCGCCGCGCCCCACCCGTAGTGGGTCACGGCCTGAGCCGCAGGCAGCGCCGCGCGGATGGCGTCGGCGGCGCGCTGAATGACCTGGCGATGAAAGGTGCCCTCGAAGCGGCCGTAGTCCGCTAAACCGAGTTCGCAAATGATCCCCTCCGCAGTGAAATCGCAGCCCGGCGCATCGTGCTGGTGCACCGTGTGTACCGCCACGCGGTCGCGAGTCGTCCCCGCCGCCTCGGCCAGCGCATCGCGAAAGGCGTCTTGTCCTTCATTGGCGATGCCGATCCAGTCCACCGCGCACACGACCATCGGTTTGTCTGCGCCGAGCAAGACAATGCCGCGGCAACGGAGCGTCAATTCGCCCAGCCGCTTGACGGGGTCGTAAGCCATCGCCGAGCCCAAGGGCGGTGTCGCGTCCACGTCGAACGTGGCAATCTTGACCGCCGCGGTGTCGGCAGTCTGAGCCGTTGCAGTACGGCCATCGCCGACGGCTCCGAGGGCGGCAAACATGGCCAAAACGCAAGGGAGGAAGTGTTGTCTCATCGATCGCTCCTGTCCGTTGAGTGGGAGTTGGAGTACTGGCACACGGGTCCTTCACGGGCGAAAGACCGACACAAAAGTTGTCGATGTTGGTTTCTGGAACCGTGCTTAGTCTAACCCGCCGCAGGCAGCCTTCCAAGCCAGTGGCTTCCGTGCAGGCCTCCAGTACACAAAAAGAGAGAAGAAGCTGAGAGAAAAACGGGGTGACAGAAAAATGAGCTGGAGAGGAGGGCGAGCGAGCAACTCCGTGCTTCCTGCCGTGACGTGGTTTCTTGCATTTTCCTGTTTTTCTGTCATCCTATTCTTCTGTCAGCACCGCCAGATTCGAGAAGGAGAAAACCATTGATGACCATTCGTTTCAGCATGTTGGTCGGGGCCCTGATCGCGTCGGGCAGCCTTGTGCAGCGCGTTGTGGCAGCCGAGGAAGCGGGCCCGATTCTGCGTCAGACCAACTACTTGGCCGTCCTGCCTGAAGCAGGCCGGCAGGCCGAGGTGGTCCTCAAGACTCAGCGGTACTCTCCCGCCTACTCGGACGTGTTGCATTTCGCGCTCATCGGTCCCGACAGCAGTACGGTCAGCTCGGGCGAGGTTTCGCTTGGCGAGGAATTCCGCCTGTCGATTCCCGCCGCGGCCACGGGGCTGCACGTCCTGGAACTCGACAGCGGCTGGAATGCTTGCCGCGCAGACACGGGGGGCGCGCCGTCGGCATGGGTCGCCCGCGAGACGGTGCCACTGCAAACGGCCCGCGGTGTGAAGCAGTTGTTCTTCTACGTTCCGCACGGCGGGAAGCAGTTCAGTGTGTGGCTCGTGGCCGCCACTCCCCGCGAAGGGGCTCGCGTCCAGATCAGCGGGCCCGATGGCCGCGCCGTGGTCGAGGAGGAGGGCGACTACGACACGCCGCAGCGGATCCGCGTCCAAGTGCCCGCGGGGACCGACGGCGAAGTCTGGTCGCTGGCCCTGTTGAAGCCCAAGACAGGCGGCTTGAACGTCGACGACGTGAAACTGTGGCTCGATGCCGCCTTGCCGCCGTATCTTTCGATGCGTGCGGATTGGGCCCTAATGTTCGGTAAACGCAGACATCCCTAACCGCGTGCGCCGGCCCTCCGAGGCCATCGGGCGCCTTCGAACTCACTGCCCTGACGGCCTCGGAGGGCCGCCGCGCCACAAACCACTTTCGCCGAGACCCGGACGATGCGAACCCTGAACTTTTCGGCATTCCTGTTGATTCCGCTGACCGCAGCGCTTGGCGACCAGCCGGCACCGGTCCTCACCCAGGTCCCCTTCACCTACATCCTCGATTACGGCCCGGACCACATTCGCTCCCCGGCCTACATTGAGTGCATTTCGCAGGCCCCACCCACGCTGCTGCACCTGGGCAAGGACGTCCCTTTCACGCACAACTGGGGACCGATTCAGGCCCTGGGCGGCGAGAACCAGGCGTACGCCAAGCGCAAACCGTACGCTCCGGAGGATTACATCCGCCGCCTTTCGCCCGCAGAAACCAAACAGCGAGTGGCCGACCTGACCAAGCTGGTCGACGACCTGCACCAAGCGGGCGTCAAGTGGGTCACGCCCTACATCTGCAGCATGACGATCGGCGGCCACCCCGAACGGCGGGCCGGCTTCTGGGAGTTCTTCGATCATTGGGACGAGTATCAGGCGTTCGGCCTCGGACCTCGGCCCGCGGCTGATCCCGTCCAGTGGATACAACTGACGAGCGAGGGCAAGCCCCACTTCTTCTATACGTTTACGGGCGAGTTCTACCCCGCCTACGAGCCGAATATCCGCTACGCCGCCTGCCAGAATCGTGCCGAATGGCGCTACTGGACAGAGAAGGTCGTCGAGAACGTCGCCCGTTGCGGCGCCGACGGCGTGTTTGTCGATAACGCCGGTTCGCTGCGGTGCCACTGCCCCGTCTGCCAGCAGAAGTGGCGGACCTGGATCGAGCAGCGCTACACGGCCGACCAACGGCAATCGCTGTTCGGCACCAAGGACCCCGCGCTGGGTGACGGAAAACAGCCCGTCTTGCTCTGGGCCGAGACGCAGCGATTCCGTTGTGGCTGCCTCAAGGAGCACCTTCAGGCCATCGCCGACAGCGGCGCCCGCATCACCGGAAAACCGTTCCTCGTGTTCCCCAACGGCGGCGAGAGGCGGCCCGAGAACATCCTGCACATCTACCCCGACACGGACCTGATCATGTTCGAACGATCAGTCGGCCCCCACGGCACGAATCCGGGCATGGTTCTGCGGCCGCTGGTGGAGGACGTGAGCGTCAAGAAGTACAACGACAACATCTTCGAGTACAAGTTCGTGCAGTGCCTGCGGCGCAAGGTTCGCCCGATTCTCCTGACGCGGCCCGGTTGGCAAGTGCCGAGCGCCGAGCGGAAGTTGTTGGAGATGAACCTCGCCTCGGCCGCCCTGGGCAACGCCGAAGCTGCGGCGTTCGGCGGAGGCGGCGGCTTCCTGCAGCGGGCCGATCCGGGACTAATGCAAGTGCAGAAGCAGTACCGCACCTTCTTCGAGCGGCAGCCGGAACTGTACGAAGGTCTCGACTCGTTTGCCGAAGTGGCGGTGGTCGTCCTGCCCGACCTGGCCTGGCTGGATGGCGGCACGCAGCATCAAGTCGAGGTGCGCAAAGTCACCGCGAGCCTGCTCGACGCTCACGTCCTGTTCGATTACCTGATCGACGACCAGGTGACAGCCGACAACCTGGCCAGGTACGCTGCGGTCGTGCTGCCGCGAGTCAGTCACCTGGCCGGCGATCAGGCCGCCGCGTTGAAGCAGTACGTCCAAGCCGGCGGCGTGCTGGTCGTCACCGGTCCGCCGCCGCAGTTCGACGAGCGAGGCCAACGCCCTGCCCAACCGCCCCTGGCTGACCTCCTCGCCGCGCAGAATCCCGCGACGCCATTCGCGGTCGGGCAGGCAAAAAAGGGCGTGGCCGTGCAGTCCGCGGCGCTGTCCGCCGACTGGTTCGAGAAGGCGACCGGCCGCGAGTTGTCCGTCATCGCGGGTCCGCACACCGCTGAGCTGGCCAAGGTGCGGGTGAACGCGTTCCGCCAGCCCGGACGATCCCGGTACGTCGTCCACCTGATCAACTACAACGTGCCGCTGGGCGTGGAAGCCCGCCAGCCCGAAGCGCAGCGGGGCGTGACGGTGGCCTTGCGACTGCCGGGAATCACGGCGGCGCCTCACGTCCGCTGCTACCACCCGCAAGGCCCGGCAGCCGACCTTCCGGCCGAAGTGCGGGAGGGCCAAGTCCGAATCACGCTGCCGGAACTGCGAATCTACAAGGTCTTGGAAATCGTGGGCTCGAATTAGAAGACCGGAGATCAGGCACTACAGACTCCAATCTTCGCCCGGTAGCATATCAGCCATGAGATAATTCCACCGAACAGACGCGATGCCATTCCTTTCCCACCTCATAAGACTCCCCTGGAGGCACGGACTGACCATGAGACCCCTCGCGTTGGCCATCAGCCTTGCGGCGGCGACGGCTTCAGCCGGCGAATTCCGCGTTTCACCCGCGGGCAGCGATGTCCGGCCCAATATCTTGTTGGTGCTGGCCGATGACCTCGGCTTCTCGGACCTGGGCTGCTATGGCGGCGAGATTCGCACGCCGAATCTTGATGCCCTGGCGGCCAAGGGGGTGCGGTTTTCGCAGTGCTACAATTCGAGCCGCTGTTGCCCGTCCCGCGCGAGTCTGCTCACCGGCCTGTACCCTCATCAAGCGGGCATCGGGCGGTTCGTGGGAAAGGGAGCCAATCTGCCGGGCTACCAAGGCCGGCTGACGGATCGATGTGTGACGCTGGCCGAGGTGCTGGGCAAGGCCGGCTACGGGACGTACGCTTGCGGCAAGTGGCACGTGAATGAGCCGGGCCCCATCGCCCGCGGCTTCGACGAGTTCTACGGCTTCGTCCACGGCTATGCGGTCGATTCGTGGGAGCCGGGGATGATGATCCGGCGGCCGGCGGGCCGGCCGCAGCGAAGCTACGCACAGGGCAAGTATTTCGCCACCGATGCGATCACCGACCATGCGCTCGACTTCCTGGACATCGCCCGGCAGACGCCTCGTCCGTGGCTGCTGTACGTCGCCTACCAAGCGGCCCATTTTCCCGTCCAAGCTCCGCCGGCTTTGATCGAGAGCTACGCGGCCACCTACGAGCGCGGCTGGGACGTGTTGCGCGCCGAACGTTTGGAACGAATGAAGCAGCTCGGCCTGATGTCGCCGGACGTCGCCCTGCCGCCGCGGTCGCCGATCGACAATCCGGCCGTCGCCCAGCGGCTCGGTTCCATGACGGCCGACGGCCGCAATCCGGCCTGGGAGTCGTTGGATGCCAAGCGGCGGGCCGACCTGGCGCGGCGGATGGCGGTTTACGCGGCGATGGTGGAGAACATGGACGCCAACATCGGACGTATTGTCGCTTCGCTGCGGCAGCACGGCGAGTTGGAGAACACGCTGATCCTGTTCTTGAGCGACAACGGGGCCTGCGCCGAATGGGAACCCTTCGGCTTCGACCTTGATCCCGCGAGATTCCGCAATCCCAAACCCGGCCACGGAATCGACGGGGCCACGCCCGGATCGCCGAACGTGTTGCACGAGGGCCCGGCGCTGGCGGCAATGGGCGGCCCCGGCAGCCTGTTCAGTTACGGCTGTGCCTGGGCCAATCTCAGCAACACGCCGCTGTCGCTGTACAAACACTACGCTCACGAAGGCGGAATCCGCACGCCGCTCATCGCGCACTGGCCGGCGCGCATCGTCGGCCAGGGCCAGTGGCGGACGCACGTCGCGCACCTGATGGACATCATGCCGACCTGTGTCGAAGTCGCCGAGGCGAAATACCCCGCGGCCGTGGCAGACAAGGACATTCTGCCGATGTCCGGGCGGAGCTTGGTGCCCGCGCTGCAAAATCGTGCTGACGAACCGCGGACGTTGATTTTCGAGCATGAACGCAACGCCGCGATTCGCGAGGGCCACTGGAAACTGGTCGGCCAGAACATCCTGGGCCGTGACGGCCTGCGGCCCGGCGCGAGGTGGGAGCTGTACAACCTACGAAGCGACCCGGCCGAACAACGCGACTTGGCCGCCCAGCGGCCCGCGATGGTCGAAGATCTATCCCGCAAGTTCCTCAGTGAAGCGCGTCGAACCTTCGTGTTGCCCGCGCCGTGAACGGCGACGGACAAGGCGGACTGCTGGTAACGGACTGTGTGTTTGCGCTGGGTAGACCATCCTTCGTCGCTGGCTTAGAATGGTCAGATCAGGTTGCGTCTCGAGTTGACTTGGGAGGCAGCGGCGGTTGCCGCGAATCGCAGAAGGACCATCGGATGAGCAGGCAGTATGTGGAGCATCGAGACGGCGGCTACTGGGTCGCTGGCACACGAGTCTCTTTGGACTCGATCGTGTATGCCTTTCTGGAGGGCCAGACAGCGGAAACCATCGCCCAGGCATTCCCCGTACTCAGCCTCGAACAAACGTACGGCTCGATCGCTTTCTACCTCGCCAATCGGCCGGCCGTAGATGCCTATCTGGCAGGATCCAGGGACGAGTACGAGGCACGCTGGCGGGTTGCGCGGTCCGCTGACCCCATGTTCTACAGCAAACTGGCGGACGCGAAGCATCAACCGCAGGCGATACGTTCATGAGCATCCGGTTTCAGGCGGACGCTGATCTCAATCAGATTATCGTCCTGGCCACGATTCGACGCGAACCGGCCGTCGACTTTCAGACGGCCCTGGCCGCCGATCTGCCGGGCCTGAGCGACATGCAGGTGTTACAGAAGGCGGCGCGGGCCGGACGCCTCTTGGTCACGCATGATCAGCGGACCATGCCGAGGCATTTCGCTGAGTTCATCACGACCGAAACGAGTCCTGGCCTGCTCATCATACCTCAGCACCTATCCGTCGCCGCTGCCGCCGACGATCTGCTACTCATTTGGGCTCTGACGGAGCCTGAAGAATGGATGAACCGCATCTGCTTCCTGCCCTTGTGATTATAGCGAAAGTGCTGCCAATGAAATCCAGGCTGTTCTTTTTTGCGATGTTGTTCGCTTGCGTCCGGCCGGCGTTCGCAACGGCCGCGGAATACGAACTGCTGTCGTCCCGCGACCTCCTGATCGCCGACTTTGAGGGCGAGACTTATGGTGACTGGAAGGTCGATGGTGCCGCCTTTGGCAGTCGCCCGGCGGTGGCCAACGTCTCGCCCGGCAACAGGGTCGTTGGGCAATGGGGCCGCGGACTGGTCAACTCTTACCTGGGCGGCGACGTCCCCACGGGCCGGCTCACTTCGCCGCCGTTTGTGATCCAGCGGAAGCGCATCAACTTTCTGATCGGGGCGGGAAACCACCCCGGCGAAACCTGCTTGAATCTGGTCGTCGATGGCAAGACGGTTCGCACCGCCATCGGCCCGGCCCTGAAGAATGGCAAGGACCAGGAAGTCATGGATTGGCACGGCTGGGATGTCGCAGAGTTTGCGGGCAAGACGGCGACGCTGCAGATCGTCGACGCCGCCTCCGGCGGTTGGGGGCACATCAACGTCGATCACATTTTCCAGTCCGACGAACCCCGCACGCCCAGCTATCCCGACTTTGCGCGAGTCATGTCGGGCGATCGTACTTCCAAGGTTCCCCAATTCACCTTCGCCGACACGCTGGAAGAACAAGAGGCCCAACTGAAAACCAATCCGCTGCTGTTGCGCATGCAGCAGTCGCGAAAGGCGATGGCGGGCGATCCGCATCGGCCGATCTACCACTACGTCAACCCCGAGGGCTCGCTGAACGATCCCAACGGACTGTGCTTCTGGCAGGGACGCTGGCACCTGTTCTACCAGGCCTACCCGCCGGAGGACCCGCGGCAGCACTGGGGCCACGCGGTCAGCGACGATTTGATCCACTGGCGGGATCTGCCGTTGGCCATCTACCCCAATCCGGAAGACCGCTGCTACTCCGGCGCGACCTTGGTCGAAGAAAACCGCGTGATTGCTATGTATCACGGTACGCGCGTGGGCAACATGGTCGCCGTGTCCAGCGATCCGCTGCTGCTGAATTGGAAGAAGGTGACCGGCCAGGCGGTGATTCCCATTGCCAGCCCCGACGGATCGCCCTTGCCTTACCGCGTGTTCGACCCGTGCATCTGGAAAAAGGGCGACCTGTACTACTCGTTGTCGGGAGGAACCGTGCCGGGGCCGGGCGGCAAGCCGGTGCGAGCCAATTTCCTGTTCCGCTCGCCGGATCTGGCCAACTGGGAATACCTGCACCCGTTTGCGGAAAACGACCAGTACTCGCTGGTCGGCGACGACGGGGCCTGTCCCTATTTCTGGCCGATCGGCGACCGGCACATCCTGCTGCACTTCAGCCACATGAGCGGCGGCAAATACCTGCTGGGTGATTACGACCAGGAGCGGGACAAGTTCGTCGTCACTTACGGCGGCGATTTCAACTTTGGCCCGGCCGCCCCGGCAGGCGTCCACGCGCCGTCCGCCACGCCCGACGGCAAGGGTGGCGTGATCGTGATCTTCAACATGAACCCGGCCAAGCCCACCCAGGGCTGGAACCAGATCATGACGCTGCCGCGCCGCCTGACGCTCGCCGACCGGGACGAACTGGCCGTCGAGCCGGCGGGGGATGTCGAATCGCTGCGCGGGGACCATCAGCGCGTCGCAGCGATGACCCTGGCTGCGAACCAGGAGATCGTGCTGGAGGGCATCCAGGGCAACGCGATGGAGATCGTCGCCGAGTTGGATCCGCGCGGCGCGCCGCTGGTCGAGATGAACGTTCTGCGTTCGCCAAACAGGGAAGAGTTCACCCGCATCGCCTTCTTTCGAGATCGAGGCTATCGCGAGCGGTCGGAAAAGGGACGGCAGCTCAGTTCGATCACGATCGATTCGTCGTACTCGTCGCTGTTGCCCGACGTGCGTTCTCGAGCGCCGGAAACGGCCCCGGTTTTCCTGGACAAAGGCGAACCGCTCCGACTGCGCGTGTTCGTCGACCGCAGCGTGGTCGAAGTCTTCGTCAACGGGCGGCAGTGCGTCGCGGTGCGCGTGTATCCCGGCCGCGAAGACAGCCTCGGCGTATCGCTCCGCGCCCAGGGACAGGACGCCGAGTTGAAATCGTTCGACGCGTGGCAGATGACAGGGATCTATGACTGATCGCACCTGGCGATCATCACGGGTTTGATCGCTCCACTTCCAGGCCACAGAGAATCGGCATCTGCGCGGGTGTCGGCGAGGCGTGGGCCGAGGCGAATTCGATCACGAGCTGGTCCGACACGGGAACGTTCTTGACCTCCCGCACGGCGAAACCGTCGGCGTTGCCGGACGCAGCGGCGGCGTCCACCCCTTGGCAGGCCAACTCACCCTGGACGCGCACGTCGAAGACACGCTGGCCGGGCTGATCGCCTGCCGCACGGGCAAAGACGAGCCGCAGGTGGTAGGTGCCCGGACCGTCGCCGGCGCCCCGCAGCGGCAGCACGAGGCGTTTTGCGCCCCGAGCCCCGGAAGAAACAACCCAGGCCCACTGCGACGGACTGCGTTCTGAAGCGTCTCCGTCAGCGGTGAAGAAACCTCCCCCAGGTTGGAACTCGGTCTCGAACTGCAGCTTGAGATCCAGGCTCGTCTCCAGCGACGGGTTCGGCGTGGGCCGCGGGTACGCGAGCCACAGCTTGCCCTGCTTGTCCCGCCGGTCCCCTGGCGCGCCGAAGTTCAGCGACATCTGCCGGACCGGAGTCGTAGCTCCCACGCCGCTGTACAGACTCCACGGCCGGCGCGCCTCGCGCGGTTCCATGACGATCGTCGAGGCGATCGAGAACATGCACACGCAGCCGGCGCTGGCTTCGGGAATCACCACCAGGCCGCTGGCCGGAATGGCGTTGATCCAGCAACCGGGGCGATGCCCGGAAAAGTGCTGCGTGCCGGCGTCACTCAACAGGTCGAAGAACCCCGTGTAGCCGCTGCGGAACAGCAGCATGTTGTCGCACGCCGAAATCGCGCCGCAGTGGTGCCCCGGCCGCATGAAGCTCCACGGCACGGCCGCTCCGGTCACCGGATGTTCGCGCGTCTTCTGCTCGCCCGATTTCAGGTCGAAGGCCCACGGCTCGGCGATCACCCGGTCGCCCACGATAATGGGCCGGTGCCGGTAATTGGCGTCCTTGGCCCACATTTTGTACCCGTCCTGCGCGTACAGCGCCACCAGCCGGCGGCGGGAAAAGTCGCCGGCCACGAACTGCTTCCAGAAGTGCCCGTTGGCGTTGGCTCCGCACAGGATCAGCACGCCGTCGTGGTACATCATCGTCAGCTTGCCGCCGCCAATGCCGATCTCGCTGCAGTCGGTGACGTCCACCGGCGTGGACCAGAGTTCCTTGCCGGTGGCCGCGTCCAGGGCGACGGCCAGCCGCACGTCGAGGGCCTTCAGGCGGTCTTCGGCGTTCTGGCGGGCCGCGCCTTCCAGACGTTCCAGCTCGCTCTTGTCCTGCCGCAGGATCGCTTCCCGCTGTTCGCTTGTCACCGAACTGTCGATGAAGAACACCCGCTCCGGCCCGATGGCGATGGTCTGGAAGTTGATGCTCTGGCCCTGGTACTTCCACAAATGCTTGCCGCTGGCCGCGTCGATCGCAAAGATGCTGTCGGTGGCCGCGTCGCCCGGATTGCCCCGCCGGCGGAGGTTCAGTTCGATCAGTTCCGGCCGCGTGGTTGCCGTGCCGAACAGCACGCCGTCGCGGACCGCGACGTAGCCCCACTCGTGGGTCTTGGAATCGACGGACGGCGGCAGTTCGTGAACGCGTTTGACTTCCCCCGTCGCCGCATCGTGTTCGTAGACCTTGGTGCGAGCCATGTGAAACACCCGCTCGTCCGTGGCTGCCAAGTTGCCGGGGTTTCGATTCTGGTAGACCCCGGTGCGAATCGACTGCGGGTTTTCCACCTTCCACAACAGCTGCCCGTTGAACGCATCGTAAGCCATCAGGCTGTTTTCGCCCTGCACGAACATCCGCCCATTGAGGACCAGCGGGCCGACGGCTCCCAAGTGGCGGTTGACCATCAGGTCCGGTCCCGGGTCGCCGTACCAGAGCACTCCCAGGCCGCCCTTGACCAGCGTGTCGCCGCTGCTGGCCGTATTGCCCGGTTCGGCATACTGGTGCGTCCACTGGCCCGCGCCGGGCAGCATCCCGCGAGTCAACGTGACCCACGATCCGACGGTCCGGATGACGCTCTGACCGGCGATGGGCATCTTCGCCAGCCAGGCTCTCGCCGCCGACTCCGTCAAAGCCTCGCCCGGCGCGCCGGCAGGACGGCCCAGGGCGATGACCCCGCCGGCCGGTTTGAGGTGCCGAGCCAGTTTTTGCGGGTCGCCCGGAATCGCGCCCGTCGAAAGCAGGGTGTCCGAGACGATCAGATTGGCGAAGTAGTTCGAGTACGGAATTGCGGCCAGATCGGCCTGATGCACCGTGATGCGATGGCCGTACAGCCCGGCGGCCGCCAGCGCCCGGCGGGATTCCTGGACTTTGTTTTCGTCCGGCTCGACCGCGAAGATCTTCAGCTCGCTGCGGCGTGCCAATTCCAGCGCGAGCCGTCCCTGTTCGTTGCCCACGACCAGGCAGTACCCGCGTTTCACCCCCGTGGCTTGCAGAATTTCCTCGGCGGCACGCTGGTACACGGCAGTCCACTCGTCCGCCGTGAACGGATGGTCCGCAGCCGTTGCGCCGGCCGGTGCATTGGTCGCTGCGTCCGTCGCCGGCGCGCTGGCAAAACAGTAGATCTTGCCCGCCGTGGTACTGACCAGGAGGTTGCCCGAAGCGACGGCGAGCCCCCGAGCCTGCCCCTCGACGTCGGCCTTCCAGACCTCCTGGCCCGCTGCCGTTTCGAACGCGGTGACGTTTCCTTCTCCGCCGGCGAACACCGTGCCGCCCGCGACGATCAAGCTGGCATCCGCCGCGCACGGCCTCCGCCAGACTACGCCCACATCGACGATTTCCTGCACGCGCTTGCGCAACTCGGCCATCCGCTGGCGCATCGCGCCGGCCTGGTCGCCGGCGCCCGGCAGTTTGCGGGCCAAATCGCGCAACTCGTTCGCGATCCTGACACGCTCGTTGCACGCCGCCGTGAATTCTTTTCGCTTGGTCCGCAGCAGTTCGCGGCCGGCCGTGACGTAGTAAGCGTCCTCGACCACGACCAGGTGCGTGCCCAGCGAGTACGACTGCAGACGCCCGTCGGCGATCAGCGCGTCCGTTCCGGCGATGGCCGTACTGGCGAGGCTCAGCGCGGCGGCTCCCCCGCCGATGAGTTCCCCGGTGGTTCGACTGACGGCCTTGGGACGCGACCGTCCCGAAGGAACGTACAGCACGTCCGCCGTTGCCAGCAGGTAGCCTTGCGGCGAAAGGTCGTTGCGCCCCGCATCCAGGTGGCTGAGGTTGTCGTTTCGCCACAGCAGCGTGCCGTCGGCGGCGCGGGCCGCGCCCAGGTAAACGTTCTCGTGCGGGAAGATGCCCGCTCCGAAATAGGCCACGCCTTGGTCAACCAGCACACTGGTCCGCACGGGCCAGCGGGAGATCATCTCGCCGCGGGCCAGAAACCATTCCTGGTCCGGCCCCAGCCGCTGCTTCCAGGCCAGACTCCCGGACTCGGCGTCCAGGCAGTACGTATAACCGTCGTCGGAACCGACATACACCCGGCCCGCCGCGACGCTGGGGGCCAGCCGAATCGGCGCGTCCGTAAAGAATCGCCAGATCTCTTCGCCGGTGTGCAGGTCCAAGCAGCGAACCTGGTGGTCGACGGACGAGCCGAAGAAGACGCGCGGGCCTACCACCGCCACTTGCAACGCATCGTCGAACCGCACGCGGTCGCCGATCTCCTTGCCCTCGATGATCCGTCCCACCGCCTCCGTCCACGTGCGCCGCGGAACGGCCGTTGACGAAAACAGCCAAGCCTGCCGCAGCGGCAGCGCCGGCTGCTCCGCCGTCACCCCCGTCCGTCCATAGTCGCCCAAGTACGTGGGCCAGTCCCCCGCAGAGACCGCGGCGGATGCTCCGAGCAGCAGGGCGAACAAGCAGATCAGATTCCATTTCATTTCGTGACCTCCAGAGGGATAGCGGTTGGATTGCAGGCGGGAAAACGAGAGTGAGCGGTCTGGCGCTAGCCACCGGTGCCGGATCGGCCGCAATGGCTAGCGCCTTGCCGCTCACGTGTCATCTATTTCTCGAACGATGCTAACTGGCGTTGATGGTGCGCGTGGCGTGATCGTAGGTCGTGCGGCGGCCGGAGCGGAACGATTCCACCGCCATCAGGCAAGCCACCGAGTGCTGGTAGCCGGCTTCGATCGGGGCCCGCGTCGGCTTGCCGCTTCTCAGGCATTGCAGCCAGTCGAGGAAATGGTCCGGCGTCTCGATGGCTTGCACCTCGACCACGCCGCGGATGCTGCCGTCGCGTTTCGGGCCGCCTTCGGCGCTGTAGGTCGGGATGCTCCAGTTGTCGAGGATCAGTTGGCCCTTCTCGCAGAAGTACCGGTGCCGGTTGCCGCCGCCGTTGCCGAAGTTGCTCGAGTAGGCGACCATCAGGCCCTCGGGATACACCCACAACGCCTCGACGTGGTCCGGGCAGGTAAAGTTGTGCTCGTCCTTCCACGTGAACACGCCGCCGTTGCACACGCAACTGGTCGGGAACTGCAGGCCGGCGATGTAGTTGTACAGGTCGATGAAGTGGCAGCCCAGGTTGGCCACCGGGCCGTCGGTGTAGTCGAGGTAGCCGTACCAGCCGGAGTAGACGCCGGGATCGAACGGCCGCTTGGGGGCGTCCAGGAGGAATTCATTCCAGTCGATGTCTTCCTTCTTGATGTCCTTGAGGAAGCTGTACCAATAAGGCCGCTCGCCGTTGCGGCACTGCTCGATTCGCGAGGCCTTGCCCAGCAGGCCCGATTTCCACAGCTCGCGGCAGCCGGTGCTGGTGGGCAGACTGCGGATTTGCGTGCCGACCTGCACGACGATGCCGGCGGCCTTGACCGCGTCGACCGCACGCAGCAGTTCCGGCACATTGCGGGCCATCGGCTTTTCGACATAAACGTGCTTCTTGACCTTGGCGGCGGCTTCCAGTTGCGTGGCGTGATGGTGGTCGGGCGACGCGATGAGCACGGCGTCCACGTCGTCCAGGGCCATGATGTCGCGATAGCTGACGAACTTCTTCACCTCGGTGCCGTACCACTCCTTGCAGAACGTCGCAGCTTCTTCCCGCGCGACGCGCCAGGGATCGGACACGGCGACGTACTCGACGTTCTGCGCCTTGTCGTGTTTGTGGACGCCCATCATGTGCGCGCGGATGCCGCGGCCGCCGCAGCCGATCTGGGCGAGCCGGATGCGCTCGTTGGCGTTCATGATCCGCCCGTAGCTGCGGGCGGACAGGGACATGGCCGTGGCGCCGAGGGCGGTGGCCTTTAGGAAATTGCGGCGGTTGCAGTTCGCGTTCATGGGCTGAGGACTCCTCAATAAGGGGTGACAACTTCAGTGACGGTTCATGGGTCCATGCCGGTCTTCGCGGCCGCCGGGACCCTACAACAGCGGCCTGATGCAACTGAGTCTGGTCAATTGCGGACGAATTTCTGGATGCGTTTGCCGTTGATGTCCCCGGCGTACAGGTTGCCCTGCGAGTCGACGGCGACGGCGTGCAGCCAGTTGCACTCGCCCGGCTGCTCCTGGCCGTCCCGGCCGACCGGCACGGTCCACAACTGCCGCACTCGGCCATCGGCCGTAAACCGCAGGAAGATCGCATCCTTGGGAGGCGGATAGCTGCCGTCGCGGTACCAGGACTGGGGCGAGGAACCACAAGCCCAGATCTCGTCGCCGGCCGTGATGCACAGACCCCACGGCATGATCAAGTGGTTCCACTGGCCGAGCACCTGGCCCTGCTGGTCAAACAAGTGAATCCGGCCGGCGTTGCGGTCGGCGACGTACAACGTGCCGCGGGAATCGACGACGATCTGGTGCGGCAGGCAGAACTGGCCCGGTCCGCTGCCGTACTGGCCCCAAGCCTTGACGAACTTGCCCTGCGCGTCGAAATGCACCACGCGGCGATTGCCGTAGCCGTCGCTGATGAACACGTCGCCCGCGGGCGTGATCGCCGTATCCGTCGGACCGTTGAAATGCGCCTCATCTTCTCCCGGTTGGCCCGGCGTGCCCAGCGTCAGCAGCAGCCGGCCCTCGGGCGTGAACTTTTTGACCACGTGGGCCGCGTGATCCGTGATCCAGACGTTTCCCTGGCCGTCGAAGCGCACGCTGTGCGGGCTCTTGAATTGGTCTTGGCCCCAGCTTTTGACCAACTCGCCTTGGCTCGTGTACACCTGCACCGGGACGCGGCAGCGTTCCAGGCACCAGATGCGATCTTCGCGATCGACGGCGATGCCCGGCACGGCAGCCCGCGGCCCGAATTCGTCGGGACGCTTCGGCCAGGCCGGATCGACCGTGTACTCGATCACCGTCGGCTGCGGCGGGTAATTCGGCTGGCCGGCCCGCGCGCCGGCGGCGATGACGGCCGGGATTCCAATGGCCGCCAGACACATCTGCAAGGTGCGTGCCATCACGGTTTGACTCCTATCGGCTGTTTTTGTGTTTTTCCCCGGATGCGAAGGGGCGTTTCCATTTCGTTCATTCCGATTTCGGATTTTGGATTTGTCTCAACTTGTCTGGCTGCGGCGGTCTTGAAAAAGCGGCGGCGACTCTTGCGCTGAGCAGCACCAGAAAGTGTCTTAGCCGAAATCATTGTGCGCTCGCTGTAAGAGTCAAAAATGGGCAACTCGCACCGGGCGACGGCGTTCATCTCACGGACCAGAATACGCCCCGGTTTCCCGCATGTCGAGTCCCCATCGTAGACCGCTCGCTCCCCGCGAGCGGAATCATGTCGCGGAGCGACACGCCTACGGTGCCCGGTCTCTCCGATACTGGCATCGGCCCCTGCCATGGATTGACACCCCTTGCCCTAATCCTCAAAATCTAGCCTATAGGATTAGGTGGAACGTTAGGATTTCAGGTCCCGGCGCAGCCGGTTAAGTCCATTGCTGCAGACAACCTCGTGCCCGCAGGAGCCCCCATTGATTCCTCGACGCGTTTTGACGACTTTGGTGTTCGCCTTGCCGCTGATGGTCTTTGCGTTTGCGGTGCTGATGGGCGCTGCTGCGCTGACGCAGGCGATGCAGGACGAGGCTGGGGCGCGGGTCCTGCGCTGGATCGCAGCCGGCGTGCTGGTGCTGGCCGTCACCGATATGCTGCTCTTGCTGTGCGTCCTGGGACTGAAGGCACTCCGCGACGACGACACCCCGGACACCGGCGACGAGTGATGGAGGCCGGAGCCCCGCCACGCGCCTGGATCGGAAACACGCGACGAACATGCCTATCAAGTTTGCCTGTGAGCATTGCGGAGCGCGTCTGAGCGTCAGCTCGCGCAAGGCCGGATCGCGGGCGAAATGCCCGAAGTGCCAACAGGCGCTGACGGTCCCGGAGCCTCCGCGGGACGAGGCCGACAGGCCGGCGCAAGCGGCGGCGGAACCGCCGGACGCGGCGGCGCCCGCCCCACCGGCGCAGGACGATCCGCTGGCGGAATTCCTGGTCTACGATTCCGAGGCCGAACTGGTCTACGCCGCGGATGACGAGGAGAGTTCGTCGCTGGCCGGGTTTCAAGCGTCGCTGGATCCGGATAAAGTCGCCGTTCCGCGCGGCATCCTGTACGCGCAGGGTGCGCTGCTGGGAGTCGTGGCTGTGATGAGTCTGCTGGTGGGAATTCTGGTCGGGCGAGGATGTTCCCCCGCGCCCCCGCCGGAAAACGCGTGGCCGCAGGCCTGCCTGATCTCCGGTGTGGTCGCGATCGAGCGGGCGACGGGCCAGACCGTGCCGGACGACGGCGCCGCCGTGATCGTCGTGCCGCGAGATGTGCGGCCGGAGCAGAAGGTGGAAACCGTCGGGCTGCGGCCCCAGGACACGCCGCCCGACGAAAACCATGCCGGGTTGCAGACCATCCGCGGTCTCGGCGGCGACTACGCGCGCACGGACCCGGAGGGCCACTTCCAGCTGCGCGTGGCCGACCGAGGCCACTTTTTCGTGCTGGTCATCTCGGCCCATGTCAGCCAGAACGACCAGGAACAGTCCAAGACCACGTTGGCCCAGATCGGGCGGTTCTTCCGCCTGACGCCGGAAATGTTCGAGGGGCATGCCATCCGCTGGCAGGAAGAGCACGTCCAACGCGACCGGCAGCTGAACGTCGTGTTTGTCAGCCCCCGCCCTTGACGCCGCACCGGGATAAGGTATCAAAGATCGGTCAATCCTGAGTAGCCATCACGCTCCGCGTGATGATGGCAGACAAGATCAGAACAGTTATTGATTCGCCGATCCTGAAGAATCAGTTGGCTATTCCTCTCGCGGAGCGAGAGGGCTGCTTTGGGCTGGCAGCTCCTCTCGCGGAGCGAGAGGGCGACTGAGCCGCGGGCCGCGATCTTGCAACAGAAGAGAGGATCCCAGCATGAGCGAAACGTTAATGAAGGACATCGGAGTGGCCGTGGTGGGCGCCGGGTTCATCGGCCCCGTCCACGTCGAGGGCTTGCGGCGTGCCGGTGTGACCGTCACGGGCATCTTGGGCGTCTCGGACGACGAATCCCGCACGGCGGCCGCCAATCTGGGCCTGCCGCGCGCCTATCCGGACTTTGAGGCCGTTCTCGGTGACCGCAGCGTGACGGCCGTGCACCTGGCCACGCCCAACCGGCTGCACTACCCGATGGCCCGCCAGGCGTTGGAAGCGGGCAAGCACGTGATGTGCGAGAAGCCGCTGGCGATGGACTCGCGCCAGTCGGCGGAATTGGTCGCACTGGCCGCCAAAACCAAACTGGCCGCCGGCGTCAATTACAATGTCCGCTACTACCCGTTGTGCCTGCAGATGCGCGAACTGGTCCGCGGGGGCGAATTGGGGGATGTCTTCTCCGTCTGCGGCAGCTACGTGCAGGACTGGCTGCTGTATCCCACCGACTACAATTGGCGCGTGCTGGCCGAGGAAGGCGGCGACCTGCGGGCGGTGGCCGACATCGGCACCCACTGGTTGGACCTGGTCCATGCGATCACGGGCTTGGAAGTCGAATCGGTCTGCGCCGATCTGGCGACCGTCCACCCCGTGCGGCAGCGGCCCAAGGGGGAAGTCGAGACGTTTTCGGGAAAGATGGGCCAGACCATCGCGACTGAGCCGGTCGACATCCGGACCGAAGATTACGGCTGCATCCTGCTGCGGTTTGCCGGCGGGAGCCGAGGCTGCGTATGGGTTTCGCAGGTGACCGCCGGGCGGAAGAACTGCCTGCGATTGGAACTGGCGGGCTCGCGCAACGCGGTCGCTTGGAACAGCGAGCAGCCCAACGAACTGTGGATCGGGCATCGCGAACGTCCCAACGAGCAGCTGATCCGCGACCCGGCGCTGGTGTCCAGCGCCGTGCGTCCTTATCTCAGCTTTCCCGGCGGCCACAATGAAGGCTTTCCGGACACCTTCAAGCAATGTTTCCGGGCCTTCTACGGCTACATCCGCCAAGGCGACTTTGCCGCCCCGCCGCCGTTTGCCACGTTCGCCGACGGCCACCGCGAAATCCTGTTGTGCGAGGCGATCCTGGCCAGCCACCGGCAACAGCAGTGGGTGGCGGTCGGCAGCGCGGGCAAGTAGACCCTCGCCGGCAAAAGATCGACAACCGCAACGCGGGCCGAACCTACAGAAAGGGAGGACTGCCTGACAGAAAAATGGGGTGACATCATGCAACTCGGATTCGTCAGCGCCATCGTGCCCGATTTGTCGCTGCAGGAAGTGCTGCAGTTGGCCGCGGCGGAAGGCCTGTCGTGCGTCGAACTGATGTGCTGGCCACACGGCAAGGCCGAGCGGCGGTACGCGGGCGTGACGCACGTCGAGGTGGACGGGTTGGACGAGTCGGCTGCGGCGCGGATTCGGGAGCGGGCCGCTGAGGCCGGAGTTGCCATCAGCGCCTTGGGCTACTATCCCAACCTGCTGACGCCCGACGCGGCCGAAGCGCGCGTGTGCCGCGGGCACCTGCAGAAAGTGATCGCCGCCGCCCGTCTGCTGGAGGTCGGCGTGGTGAACACCTTCGTGGGCCGCGACCCGGCGCGATCGGTCGAGGACAACTGGCCCCAGTTCCTGGCCGTCTGGCGGCCGTTGGTCCAGTTGGCCGAATCGCAGGGCGTTCGCATCGGCATCGAAAACTGCCCCATGCTGTACACGGGGGACGAATGGCCGGGGGGCAAGAACCTCGCCTACTGCCCAGCCATCTGGCGGCGGATGTTCGAGGATCTCCCCAGCCCGTGTTTCGGATTGAACTACGACCCGTCGCACCTGGTCTGGCAGCACATCGACCACGTCGAACCGCTGTACGAGTTTCGCGAGCGGATCTTCCACGTCCACGCCAAGGACGCGAAAATCGAGCGCCCGCGACTGGACGACGTCGGCATCCTGGCTACGCCGCTGGAGTACCACCGGCCCAAGCTGCCGGGCCTGGGCGACGTGGCCTGGAGCAAGTTTTTCTCGGCCTTGACGGATATCGGGTACAATGGCCCCGTGTGCATCGAGGTCGAGGACCGGGCTTACGAGGCGGACTTGGAGTCCCGCCGCCGAGCGCTGCGGCAGAGCGCCGGTTTCCTGCGGCAGTTCGTCGCCCCGCCGTTGAACGGCACGGCCTTCGGCCGCACCCCAAGAGACCCTAATCCTTGAACAGGAGGAAACAGAGAGAACGGCGTGCCGGCTCTTTCTCTGTTATCTCTGTTCCCTCCTGTTCAAAATGCGCTCGGAAAAAAAGAAATCTCGCAATCGTAGCTCAACGCCAGCACCCAGGGAGGCACCCGTCATGGACATGTACGTTGGACTGGACCTCGGCGGCACCACCACGCAGGCCGCCATTGCCGCCGCGGACGGCCGGATCGTGGCCGAACGCAGCGTGCCGACCCTGTCGCACGAAGGCCCGCAGCGCGTCCTGGCGCGCATGGGCCAGCTGGTCCACGACCTGGCCATCGCCGCAGGGGCATCGCCGGTCGCCTGCGGTGTCGGCGTGCCCGGTTTGTTGGACCTGAAAGCGGGCAAGACCATGTTCCTGCCCAACTTTCCGACCAACTGGCGCGATGTCCCCATCTGGGACATGTTGGCCGCCGAGGCCGGCTGCCGGGTCCACCTGCTGAACGACGTCCGCACGGCGACCCTGGGCGAAATGATGTTCGGCCGCGGGCGGCATGCCAATACGATGGCCTTCTTTGCCATCGGCACCGGGATCGGCGGCGGCGTGGTCGTCGACGGCAAGCTGCGGCTGGGACCGCTGGGCGCGGCGGGCGAGTTGGGCCATCAGATCATTCTGCCCGACGGCCCCCGTTGCGGCTGCGGCAACCGCGGCTGCCTGGAAGCCTTGGCCAGCGCACCGGCCATCGCCGCCGAAGGCGTGCGGCTGTTGTTGAGCGGCCAGGCGCCCCAACTGTACGAGATCGTCGGCGGCGACCCCGGCCGCGTCAGCACCCAGACGATGGCCCAGGCAGCCCGCCAGGGCGACGCACGCGTGGCGGAAGCCATCACACGCGCCGCCGGGTACATTGGCATCGGCGTGGTGAACGTCGTCGTCACGCTGCACCCCGACCTGGTCGTGTTGGGCGGCGGCGCGGCGGCCATCGGAGACCTGCTGTTGGACACGGTCTGTGCCACCGTCAGGCAGCGGATCGGCATGTTCCCCACCGACGGCGTGCGCATCGAAACCTCCGAACTCGGCGACCGGGCCGGCGTCCTGGGAGCCATCGCCCTGGCCATCCACGGAGGACACGACAAGAGCTTCGAGCGGAAAGTGTAGAGCGGAGAGCGGAGAGCGGAGAGCGAAGGGC